>JAWOIB010000035.1:0-11985 GCA_046484845.1 bacterium | reverse complement strand
CTCGCCCGGGGTGGGCGGGAAGTGCCGGTGGCGACAGCCGGGGCAGATGCGCTCGCCTTCGTGGTCTTCCCATTCGACCTGCAGTTGCCGGTGGCATTCCGGGCAGTCATAATGCCAGAACATAGCTGGCCTCCTCTACGCGGGCGCTTCGACGCCCGCGAGCATACATTCTTCCAGTTCGAGCCGGCCGGCCTCGTCGGTCAGCGCCACCGCGGCCACCCAGCAGGCGCCGTCCGCGTCCGGCAGCTCCAGCTCGAGCCAGCCGGTGCCGGCGTCGCCTTCCCGGCCCTGGTGCCGGCGGCCGGTGGAGAGCGTGCCGTTGTTGTTGAGCCGGCCGAGGTCGGGCGACCGGCCGTGCGGCCAGGCAATCAGTGAGACCTCGGCACAGCCCTCGCCCCGGCAGCGCCAGCAGTAGTTCAGCACCAGCCGGCGCACCGTGCCGCAGATGAACGGCCGGGCGGCGAGCAGGCGCATTCCGGGCGGACACGTTTCGGGCACCCGGGTCCAGCCGGCCAGCGCGTGACAGCGGGCGCCGGCCGGAAACCGGGTCGAGCAGTCCGGGATGCCGGGCGCGGGGAGGTCGGGCGGCCGGTCGAGCCGGGCGACGACGTCCTGTTGCTCCCGGGCGGCAAGCTCGGCCAGCCATTCGTTCCAGTCCCGCTCGCCCTTGGCGGCGAGGTGGTCGGCGCAGAGCGGGACGAGGTTCGCGACCGAGGTCCGGCCGCCGGCTGCCACCGGCCGGCGGTGCGCCAGCCGGGCGTACTCCACATAGCAGCCGGGCACCGCGCAGGTCTTGCCGTGCATCGCCACGACCGCCTGCTCCATCTCCGGCGGCCAGCGGTGGCCGCTGACATAGGCTTCGACAGTCTCGGCCGGCGACGGCGCAAAATGGCTGTGCCGGCAGTGCCGGCAGGTCCTGGCGCCGGTGCGCGTAGGCCAATCGACACTCAATTCCTGCCCGCATTTCGGGCAACGGTAAAACCAGAGCATGGCCCCTCCATTCTGGTTGCATCTCAACGCGCCCGGGAATGAGTCCCGACCGCAGTAAGTATATAAGGCAATTCCGGGTCGATGTCAATCCGGTTTGACTGGCCCGGGAGCGACGGGCATAATTGCGGATGGACCTGCGAAAGGAGCGAACGTTGAAGCAGAAGACAGTTGTACTGTCCGGCCTGCTCTTGCTGGCGGCCGGCTGCATGATGACCCCGGCGCAGATGGCGGCTTTCACGCCCCAGAACTACGCCAAGTCCCCGAGTTTCGACAGCCAGCCGACCTGGCGGACAGCGGTGCTGCCCCCGGCACTCGCGACCAGCGCGGCCGACGCGCCGACCGGCGGACTGTACGACTACGCCTCAATGGCGCTGATGCGGACCGGCCGGTTCACGGTCGTGGACCGCGCGGCGGTGGACAAGCTGCTCGCCGAGCAGGAGTTCTCGTTCTCGGGGGTGGTGGACCCGGCGAGCGCGGCCCGGCTGGGCAGGATGCTCGGCGCGGAGGCGGTGATGCTTATCAGCATCAGCTCGCTGAAGCACGACGAGTTTTTCTCGGACTCGCCCGATTACCGGGCGGCCCAGCTGTACGTCAGGTTGATATCGGTCGAAACGTCCGAGGTGCTCTACTCCGCGCAGGGCGAGTCCAGCAGCTTCGAGGGGGCGTCGGACGCGCTCCAGGGAGCGCTGCAGATGGCACTGGTCGGGGTCAACCGGCCTTAGGAGGGAACGATGAAGAGATTGTTGCTCACGGCACTACTGGCCGGCGGGGTCGCCGGCCTGGTCGCGGGGTGCGCGACCGGCACCGCCGGGGTGCGCGGCACCGGGATGCCGGTAGCGGAACAGCCGGCGGTCGCGCCGGTGCTGCCGCCGGCGCAGGTCGAACTGCCGAAACCGCTGCCGGTGGTCGGCCAGCCCGGAGAGGTGCTCGAGCCGGTGCCGGGCGGCGGGGTGGACTGGTCCGACCGGACGGTGCGGGCGCGGGGGTCGGGCGTGGTTGACCCGGGCGCCAGCAACCCCGCGCAGGCCCGGCTGATGGCCGAGCGGGCGGCGGTCGTGGTCGCCCAGCGCAACCTGCTCGAAATCGTCAAGGGCGTAAGGGTGGATTCGGAGACCCGGGTCGAGAACTTCATGACCGATTACGACGTCGTCTACACCCGTGTCGAAGGTTACGTCCGGGGCGCGCGCCAGCGCGGGCCCGCGAAGTACGACGCGCAGGCCGGGATTGTCGAGGTCGAACTCGAGATGGACCTGTACGGCCCACAGGGGGTGGGCGATGCGCTCGCGCCGGCCATCGGCGCGGCCGGGGCCGGGCTGCCGCCGGAGGCGCTGCCGCCGGCAGTGGCGGAGTTCTTCCGGCAGTACTCCGGGCTGGCGTTCGACGGCGCGGCGGCCGGGCTGAAGCCGTCGCTCTTCCCGAAGATCTTCGATGAGAACGGCAACCTGCTGCTCGACACCAAGGACTACGCCGGGTTCCTGGGCCAGGGCGGGCAGGCGGCCCTGCAGTTCGTGCAGGACCTCGACCGGGTGCTGGCCCGGCCGGAGTTCGTCCGGCAGCCGCTGGTGTTGAAGGTCCGGCAGGTCACCGGTCGGCTCGGCACCGACCTGGTCATCGGCGGCGCGGACGCGGACAAGCTGAAATGGCTCAAGGACGGGTTCAAGTACGCGGCCGGTATCGGCCGGTTCCTGCTCCGAGTCCTGCTCTAGGAGTCGCCGATGCGATACCTGCTGACGGCGATTGTCCTGCTCGCGGCCGGTTGCTACTACCCGGCCTACCACCCGCCGGCCGCGCACACCCCGCCGGCGGCCCCGACCGGTTCCGGGCAGGCGGAGGTCGTGCTCGCGGGCGGCGCGGGCACCGAGGTGCTGGCCGAGGGAATCGGGGCGGTGACCGCGGGCGTTGATATCGCCCGCGACGCCGCGCTGTCCGACGCGCTGCGCCGGGCGGTGGAACAGGGCGTCGGGACGTTCATCGATTCCGAGACCAGGGTCGAGAACTTCCAACTCCTGTCCGACCGCATCTACGCCCGGGCGCGGGGGTACGTTTCTTCCTACCGGGTCATCACCGAGGGGCGGGAAGGCGACCGCTACCGGGTGGTCGTCCGGGCGAAGGTGAAGACCGCGGACATCGAGAACGACCTCGCGGCGATCGGCGTGCTCCTGCGCGAGCAGGGGCGGCCACGGCTGATGGTGGTGGTGCGTGAGCTCCCCGCGGGCGGGAGCTGGGACAGCTACGACCCGGCGATGAGCCGGGAGATGCTCGAGACGATGATGATTGACGCGTTCCAGAGCAAGGGTTTCCCGGTCGTGGACGCGGCGACCGTGGTCCGGAACATCGAGAAGGAGCAGCTGCGATTGATCCTGGCGGGCGACGACCGGAGCGCGATGCTGGCCGGGATGAAGACCGGCGCGGAAATCGTAGTCGCGGGCACCGTGGAGCGGTCGGCGGCCAGCCGGGTGGTGGCCGGGGCGGCGCGCGAGTTCCACCGGTTCCGCGTCAGCGCCCGGGCCATCAGCGTCGAGAGCGGCGAGGTGCTGGGCGCGGCCGCGCCGACGGTGGAACTGCCGTTCAGCGAGGACGAGGCCCGGCGCCGGGCAGCGGATACCACCAGCGCCGCGCTCATCAGCCGGATTCTCGGGGGCTGGACCAGGCGCGAGAACGTCACCATCATCCAGGCGTCCAACGCCACCTTCGGCCGCGTCCAGCAACTCCGAGATGAAATCCGGGCAAAACTGCGGGGCGTGACGCAGGTCATCACCCGGGACCTGACCGGGAACGCGGCGACGCTGGAGGTCGTGTCCGAGACCTCCTCGCCGGAGGTGCTCGACGGCCTGCGCAGCCGGGGCATCGCGGTGCCGTTCGAGGTGCTGGGTCTGGCCGGGAACCGCATCGAAATCAGGTTCACCGGGGGCGCACAGTGAGGCGGCTGGTGGCGGCCGTCCTGGGGCTGGTCCTGTTCGCGGGACCGGGCTGCGACGAAGGCTGGGAAACCCTGCTGGTCACCGCGCAGGTCACCCGGACGCTGGGGGTACCCAGCAACACCGCCTCGGTGCTGGTCGGCAAGGTCAACGTCGTCAACGTGTTCCGCGACGACTGGCTGGAGACGCCGGACCCGGGAGACTCGACCTTCTGGCATCACGACCCGCTGCCCGCCCGGGTGACCCCGGTCGGCGGCGCGATGGTTTATGTCGGCAGCCGGGCGGTCGGCCAGCGTCTGCCCGGGGTGTATTTCCAGGCCGGGCTCGAGCTCGAGTTCAAACAGCGCTACGACCTCGAGGTCGAAACCCCGGACGGCAAGGTCGTGACCGGCCGGGCCTGGCTGCCGGACAGCTTCGTGGTGACCGCGCCCGGGCAGGGCGTGAGCCTGCACCCGGATTCCGTGCGGCTGTCCTGGACCCGCTCGGACAGTGCGCGGGCCTACCTCGTCGGGGTCGCGCCGGTTGATTCGCTCAACCCGGCGCAGGGCTGGGCGGACAGCCGGACCGATACCGCCTGTCTTGTCCCGCGGGAAGCGTTCCAGGACACGCTCGGCAACCTGGCTCCCGGGGTGTACTACGTCACGGTGACCGCCATCAACGGGGGCTGGAAGAAGAGCGCGCTGGACCTGGTGCTGTCGGGCGGAAACCTGTCCGGGGCGGTCGGCACCTTCGGGTGCGCAACGATGCCCCCGCCGGTGTTCTTCGAGGTCCGGCCGGCCGGGCTGTAGACCCGGGTCCGGCTCAGCGGACGATGCGGCCCAGCCGGTCGGGCCGGATCCGCCAGGGCGAGAGCAGGATGCGGGCGATGTTGCGCGGGTTCGTTACTGCCGCGGAGGAGAAGTAGAGGACCAGGGGCTTGCCCCGGACGTACTCGACCGGCAGGGGACCCCAGAACCGGCTGTCCTCCGAGTCATCCCGGTTGTCTCCCATCATGAACAGGTGTCCGGGCGGGATGACGACCGGGCCGAAATCGTCCCGGACGAAGGGCGACATCCGGGTGCGGTAGAAGCGGCCTTCCTCCCAGGCGAGCTGGAAATTGTCCGGTCTGGGGGACAGCCCGGGCAGGCGGCGGGCATCGCCGTGGACCACGTAGGGCTCCGGCTGACGCCGGCCGTTGACGTACAACAGCTTGTGGCGGTACTCGACCGTGTCGCCGGCGACGGCCACGCAGCGCTTCACGAAGTTGTTGGGGATGTACCACCGGAAGAAGTTTGTTTCCCGGTCCCACCAGACCGGCAGCAGCGGCAGCCATTCGGGGAAGATGCGGTGGTAGCGCCCGGCCGGTTCGGGTACGTCCGGCTCCATCGGGAACCGGAAGACCACGATATCCCCGCGCTTCGGTTCCGAGACCGGGACAAAGTTGCGGTGGGTGAACGGCAGCTTGGCGCCGTAGATGAACTTGTTCACGAGCATGAAGTCGCCGATCTGGATGGTTTCGAGCATCGAGCCGGTCGGAACCATGAAGCTCTCGACGAGGAAGCTGCGGATGACCAGCACCGCGACAATGACCGGCCCCCATTCCCGGGCCAGCCGGACGAAGAAACCGCCGATTCGTGACATCAGTTGGCTGATTAGACGCCGATGAGCATAGAACCGGCACGCCCGGCAGTCAAGTGGGGAGGAGGAAGGGCCGGAGGATGCCGCCCGGAGACCGGGACCCGCAAGGCCGGTCTGGGTTGACAGGCTGGGGATTACGAATAATCTTGGCCGTGAGCGATACGAGCGCCGGGGCCGCCGCGGGTAACAGCGAACGCAAGACGGTTGCCTGGCACGCGCTGAGCGCGGAGACGGTCCTGGAGCGGCTGGAGTCCGGGGCCAAGGGGTTGTCCGGTGCCGAGGCGACCGCCCGGGCGGCGCGGTTCGGGCCGAACGAACTGGCCGGGGAGCAACGCGAAGGTCTGCTGCGGCTGACGCTCCGCCACCTGGCGAACCCGATTATCTACGTGCTCTGCGCCGCAGTGGCGGTCTCGGTCGTCACCGGCCATTTCATCGACGCCGCGGCGATCGCCGCGGTCATCATGTTGAACACCGTGCTGGGTGTGGTGCAGGAATCCAGGGCGGAAAAGGCGTTGACCGCACTGCAGTCGCTGGCCGCGCCGCGCGCCCGGGTGCTGCGCGACCGCGAGCCGGTGACCGTGCCCGCGGTCGAGGTCGTGCCCGGGGACATCATCGAACTGGAGACCGGCGACCGGGTCGCGGCCGACGCGCGGCTGCTCTCGGTGCAGGACCTGCAGGCGGACGAATCCGCGCTGACCGGGGAGTCCGAGCCGGTGAGCAAGCAGGCTGGCGAAATCGAGGCCGGGGAGGCGCTGGCCGACCGGAAGAACATGGCCTGGATGTCCACGGTCATCACCGGCGGCCGGGGCCGGGCAGTAGTGGTGGCGACCGGGATGAACACGACCGTCGGGGACATCGCGGAACAGATGCGCGCTACCAGCCGTCCCAAGACCCCGCTCCAGCGCCGGATCGACCGGCTCGGAACGGTGCTCGGGCTGGTGGCGGTCGGGCTGGGCGCGGGGCTGTTCGGGGTCGGGATGCTGCGCGGCTACCCGGTGATGGAGATGCTGCTGTTCGCGGTCGCGGCGGCGGTGTCGGCGGTGCCTTCCGGGCTGCCGGCGGCGATCAGCGTGACGCTCGCGCTGGGCGTGCGCCGGATGGCCCACCGCCACGCGATCATCCGGCAGCTGCCCGCGGTCGAGACGCTGGGCTCGACCACGGTGGTCTGCTCGGACAAGACCGGCACCTTGACCCGCAATGAGATGACCGTGACCCGGGCCTGGGCCGCGGGCGAGGAGCTGGAGCCGCCGCTCAAGCAGCCCGCAGGCGCGGCGAAG
Source organism: bacterium (assembly GCA_046484845.1). Classification (GTDB taxonomy): domain Bacteria; phylum Hydrothermota; class Tepidihabitantia; order Tepidihabitantales; family Tepidihabitantaceae; genus DSBX01. The sequence goes on along the minus strand of JAWOIB010000035.1, from coordinate 5,183 downwards.
GCCCTGCTCGAGGCCGGGGTGCTGGCGAACAATGCCCGGGCGACCGGGTCCGGCGAGGAACGGCGCCTCGAGGGCTCGGCGACCGAGAAGGCGATTCTCGGGTTGTCGCTGGACAGCGGGTTGGACCCTGGCGAGTTGAACGACCGCAACCCCCGGCTGGCCGAGATTCCTTTTTCCAGCGGACGGAAATGGATGGCGGCGCTGGTGCGGACCGACGATGGGAAGCGCCGGGTACTGCTGAAGGGCGCGCCGGAACGGGTGCTGGGCCGCTGTAGCCATTATGCCGGGCCGGATGGCGGGCTGACCCCGGTGGACGATGAGTTCCGCCGGCAGGTGCAGGACGCGGCCGAGCGTTTTGCGGCGGACGCACTCCGCCTCGTGGCGGGCGCGTACCGAGACCTGTCCGACGGCCGCGATACGCTGGACGAGAACGAGCTTGAGGATGGTTTCGTGTTCCTGGGGATGTGGGGGATGGTGGACCCGCCCCGGCCCGAGGCCGGGCCGGCGGTCGAGGCGGCGCAGGGCGCGGGTATCCGGACGGTGATGGTAACCGGCGACCACGCCGCGACCGCGGTGGCCATCGCCCGCCAGCTGGGCATCTCCGGCCCGGGCCGCGAGGGACTGCTGACCGGCCACGAGCTGGAGGAACTGACCGACGAGGAGCTCTCCGGGCGAGTGGGCGAGGTGGCGGTCTGCGCCCGGGTGTCCCCGGCGCACAAACTGCGAATCCTGCACGCCCTGACCGGTCGGGGCGAGGTGGTGGCGATGACCGGTGACGGGGTGAACGACGCGCCGGCGCTGAAGGCCGCGGACATCGGCATCGCGATGGGGAAGTCCGGCACCGAGGTCGCGAAAGAGGCGGCGGACATGGTCCTGACCGACGACAACTTCGCGACGATCGTGCACGCGGTCGAGGAAGGGCGGGTGATATTCCAGAACATCCGCCGGGTGGTGACCTACCTGATGAGCACCAACTTCGGTGAGATGATGACCTTCGCGGCCTGCATCCTGTTCGGGCTGGACATGCCGCTGACCGCGGTGATGGTGCTCTGGGTGAACCTGGTCACCGACGGTGCCTGTACGATCCCGCTCGGGCTGGAGCCCGGGCACGGCAACGCGCTGGCCGCCCCGCCCCGGTCACCGCGGGAACGGCTGGTTAACCGCCCGATGACGCGCCGGATCGCGATGCTGGCGCTGACGATGGCGGCGGTGACGACCCTGCAGTTCGCGCTGGACCGGCGGGTGAACTCGGTCGAGCACGCCCGGACGATCGCGTTCACCACCCTGGCGGCGTTCCAGTGGTTCCAGGCGTTCGCGCTCCGCTCGTCGCGGAGCTCCATCTTCCGGCTCCGGTTCGCGGGCAACCGGGCGCTGCTGCTGGGCGTGGGGATCGCGGTGGTACTGCAGGTGCTGGTCATCCACACCCCGGTCGGGCCGATGGTGTTCGGCACGGTGCCGCTGTCGGCCGGCGACTGGCTGCGGGTGCTGGCGCTGTCGTCGTCGGTGCTGGTGGTGGACGAAATCCGCAAGCTCTACGGCTGGCTGCGCCGCCGGCCGCGCAGGAATTGACCCGCGCCGGATTCGCGTTAGGCTGGAAATCGAACCGAAACCCGAACAGGAGGTCTTGATGCGTTGCTGGCAGTGCGGCGCGCAGGTGCCGCGCGACGAGCGTTACTGCCCGGAGTGTTTCGCGGAGGTCGAGGAACCGGGCGCGGAAGCGGACGGCGAGGAGCCGGTCTGCTGCCCGGGCTGCGGGACGAACTGCGATGCGATGGACAGCGTCTGCCCGGCCTGCGGCTGCCCGCTGGACGACGCGGGTCTCCCCCCGGCAGACGAAGAAGAGAATGACTGACCCGGCCGCGCGCCGGGCGAGAGAAGGAGAGCGGATGAACACACGGCTTGTGTTTGCGGTGCTGGCGGCGCTGTTGCTGCCGGCGGGGACCGAGGCCCGGTTCACGCTCGGCGGCCCGCAGCCGCCGGTGCTGAACATCGACGGTCAGGTGAAGTTCGGGCCGGTGCTGATGCTCGGCGCAGGCGAGGGCGAGCCCTGGCTGAGCTTCGAGAACACCGCGGCCAGCCTGCTGTTCAGCGGCAGGCTGCCGGGCAGTATCGGGTACCTGGTCCACCCGGCGATGGCGGGCGGCAGGTTCACCCTGCTCGAATGCTACGCGAGCTGGCAGCCGGCGGAGATGTTCGGGGTCGTCGCCGGCCAGCAGAAGGCCCCGTTCGGCCGGGTGTACAACTCCTCCGCCTCCCGACTGCTGTTTGGGAGCCGGAACCCGCTGGCCGCGTTTGCGCCCCAGTACCAGCTCGGGGTGACGCCGTCCTTCGCGCCGGTGACCTGGCTCAAGCTCAGCGCCGGGGCGTACAACGGCAACGGCCCGAACCGGGTGAACCTTGACCCGGGCCTGCTGTACGCCGCCAGCTTCGAAATCACCCCGCTGGGCCCGGTGCCGACCGAGGAGTCGGCCCACCGGGGCTACGACGAGCCGGTGGTCGCGCTGATTCCCGGGTTCTGGACCAACCGGGAGGAGGACGTGCTCCACCGCGTCACGACCACCGCGTACGGCGCGCACGCGGCGTTGCGCTGGCAGTTCCTGGCGCTGGACGCGGCGTATTACCGACGGCGGGTCAACACCCAGGTTTACCACTACTTCTACGAGGACGATATCGTCACGACCGACGGGCTGACGGCGCAGGGCGGGTACGCGTTCGCCGGGCGGTACGAGCCGATTGCCCGGTTCACGATGGTCGGGCTCACGGCCGCGACCATGACCGTTGAGGCCGGGTTCAACTGGTACTTCAACAGCTACGCATCCCGGCTGGGCCTGAACCTCGTGCAGGTGCAGGCGGCCGGCGGTGAGGCGCGGCGGCAGGCCGGGCTGTACTACGAGTACCAGTTCTAGCCCCGGACAGGGAGCCGAATGAGAGCGATACTGGTCCTCAAGGCCAACCAGTCGGACGACTACTGGTACGAGCCGCGCGAGGTCGGGTATCCCCGGCTGCTGTCCTACGATTTCCTGGACGAGGCGTCGGCGAGCCTGCCGATTCCCGGGGTCGGGCTGTACCTGGACCGGCACCGCGAGGGCCGGCTGGAGGCGCGCGGTCACCTGGAACCGGCGCTGCTGCGGGTGACCGGTATCCGCAAGGACGGGGCGGGCCGGCCGCACATCCGGGTCGAGCCGCTGGCCCGGCTGCGCGGGGTGCGCAGCGCCGAGATTTTCGTACTGCATCCTCAATGGTAAAGTTCCCCTTTAGATGTATATGCAGGTCTGTTATGGGAAATTCGGCAGTCTTCCGTTGTTTTTAGAATATTTTCATGCTCAGTTATCTCAGTCATTTTAATTGCATCATTATTAATATTTGTTTTTATCCTGAGATTCTTCAGAAAGCCTTCAAGAATATTCCGACCTGATAATAATACTGTTTTTTCACCTGCCGACGGCACAATTGTCGCCATTGAGGAAGTTTATGAACCCGAGTATTTCAGAGACAAAAGACTATTGGTTTCTGTTTTTATGTCAGTCTGGAATGTACATATCAACTGGTACCCGGTAACAGGTAAAGTGAAATATTTCAGATACCACCCCGGTAAATATCTTCTTGCCCGGCATCCAAAATCATCCGAATTGAATGAACGTACCAGCCTTGTTCTGGAAACCGGAAACAATCATGAAGTTATGGTAAGGCAGATTGCCGGTATAGTGGCCAGAAAAATTGTATTTTATCCTGAGGAAGGACAGTTGGCGCAGTCCGGAGATGAGATGGGATTCATCAAATTCGGATCCAGAGTGGATGTTTACCTTCCACTATCTTCGAAAGTGGTTGTAAACCTGAACGACAAGGTAAAAGGCAAGCTCAGTCCATTGGCAGTATGGTAACAGTTCCTGTCCTGGTTCCCCGTTGCTTAATAAACAGGAATGCAAAGCTGATAGTGCTTGTGTTACTGGTTATACTTTCTCTGTACTTCAATACCCTGAAAGCTTTTGCAGTATCTGATACTTTTCCGGCAGAGTTATCAGTGAACACCAATTCTTCTGAATCCCTTAACGGCGATTATGTCTTGCATATTTCTAAGATGAAGGGCCGGATTGTTCTGGATGGAGTGATTGATGAGGAAGACTGGCTTAAAGCCGATGTAGCCACTGACTTTTATATGGTAACTCCATATGATACCGGTTTTAGTGAAGCGGTTTCAGAGATAAGGATGACCTATGATGAAGAGGCATTTTATGTGTCATTGATTTTCTATGACGTGGTTCATGGGCCCCGTCTGGTAGAATCCTTACGAAGGGATTTTAATTTTGGTAATAATGATAATTTTCTTCTTTTTATTGATCCCTTCCATGACCGTACAACGGGATATTCCTTTGGAGTAAATGCAGCAGGGGCAATGTGGGATGGAACAATGAGTGACGGATCTGTGGTGCACCTTATCTGGGATACTAAATGGGAGGTGGTTACTAAAAGCTATGATGACAAATGGACTGCTGAAATGCGTATTCCCTTTAAGTCAATCCGTTATAAGGCAGGTCTGGATACCTGGAACATAAATTTTTCACGCCTGGATCTGAAGATCAATGAAAAATCATCCTGGGCTCCCGTTCCCCGTCAATTCCCTACAGCCTCACTTGCATATTGCGGAGTCCTGAAGTGGGATGCTCCCCCTCCCGACCCGGGGCTTCAGCTTTCCCTTATCCCCTATGCCATTGGAAGAGCATCACGCGATTTCGAGGCAGACACAGAAACCCGGTTAAGTTCGGATATTGGCATGGATGCCAAACTGGCACTCTCTTCATCCCTGAATCTTGATCTGACTTATAATCCCGACTTTTCCCAGGCAGAGGTGGATCAGCAGATAACTAACCTTGATCGCTTTGAATTGTTCTTCCCGGAAAAAAGGCAGTTCTTTCTTGAAAACTCTGATCTGTTTGCCAATTTTGGTTCGCCACGAACACGCCCTTTCTTTTCCCGGAGAATCGGACTTGATGCTCCTGTTCTTGCCGGTGCCAGGTTGAGTGGTAAACTTGGACAGGACTGGCGTATAGGAGTTATGGATATGCATACTAAGAAGACTGATGATGATCCGGCACGTAATTTTTTCGTTGCATCCGTTCAGAGAAAGATATTTTCCCGCTCCAATATCGCTGCGATATTTGTAAACCAGCAAAATCTTGACAAAC
>JAWOIB010000028.1:0-22643 GCA_046484845.1 bacterium | reverse complement strand
GGTTCATCGCGCCCGGGTACACGACCTGGACGACCGTGACCAATGCCCAGCTACCGGCCTTGAACATCTCGACGATGCTGGCGCTGCTCTGGGACGACCTGTACCCGCCGACCTCGGGCGGGATCTGGTGGTACCACGACGAGCCGAACCACCGGCTGATCATCCAGTACGATTCGATGCCGTACTGGAGCAACCAGAGTACCTACGACTGGCACCAGCTGGTGATCTACGACACGACGCTGGCGGCGCCGGACGGGAACAGCGTGTTCACGTACCAGTACCTGACCGCGAACAACTACGGTTCGACGACGGTCGGCATCAACGACTCGACGACCGCGATCGGCATCCAGGTCGTGTACAACAATGCCTACCACCGGGCTGCGTCACTGCTCGTGCCGGGTCGGGCAATCAAGTTCACGACCGTGGAGCCGATGACCGGGGTTGCCGAGCGGCCGGGTTTCGGGCGTGACGGTCGGCTCGCACTTGCCCCTTCCGCCAACCCGTTCCGTCGGTCGGTGATGCTGCGCTACAGCCTGCCACAGGCGGCCACGGTCCGCCTGGCCGTCTATGACGCAGCCGGCCGGGTTATCCGAGAGTTGGTCAACTCCGGTCCCGGGCAGGTTGCGCCCGGGGTCTACAGCGCGGTATGGGATGGCCGCGACGCCGGCGGCAGGCAGGCCGCGGCCGGAGTCTACTTCTACCGGCTTGAGACCTCACTCGGCGAGCTTTCGCAGAAGGCAGTCATGACACGTTAGGCCGGGCGGTCATCCATACCGGCAGGCCGGGGCGCTTGTGCGTTCCGGCCTGTCTTGTGCTAGGGTAGGATCAGCGAGTGGCCGGTGCGTGGGTCGCCGGCGAGGCGGGTCCCGACCCGGCGGATGCCGACGGTCCGTTTGGCGTAGACCCGGAGCCGGTAGCTGTAGCCGGTTGACTCCTCGTAGATAGAGATGACGTTCGGTCCTCCTGCGTCCCGCCGGCCGCCGGCCCAGACCATTACCAGCGCTTCCAGCCCGGCTTCGAAGTCACTGCGGAACGACCTTAAGTCTTCCCGGGAGAGGCCGCAGGATACGCGGCCGGCGATTTCGACGTGGGAGTGGAACCCGCCGAGGAAGCGCATGCCCAGGGTGCGGGCGATCAGCCAGCGGCGGTGGAAGGCCCGGAGGATGGCCGCCGGGTTGTCGAAGCATACGCCGCTTCGGGTCCGGCGGCCGCCCCGGTAGCTGATTGCTTTGCGGACCTCCAGCTTGCCCTGTCGGCTGAGCCGGCCGTAGAGGAAGCCGAACGCCTCGCGCTTGCGCGGGGTTTCGTAGCCGTCTCGGGCAAGACGGCACAGTTCGACCATAACCGGGCGCAGGATGAGAACCGGCGGCCGGAACCGGAGCGTGGGCTCGTTCACGAAGCCGATGCTAGCGGCGGGTTGTCCGGCGTCAAGCCGTCAGCCGACAAGCGTGCGAATCGCGAGGTAGACGAACCAACCGCCGGCAAGCACTGCGACAAGCCGGGCCGCGAACCGCACCGCTTCGAAGCGGCTGATGACCCCGGCGAAGAGCAGGGGCAGCATATAGATACTCGAGGCGAGGAAGAACAGCAGGAAGAAGAGCATCCCGGCCAGCGGGCCGCCGGTTTCGGCCGCGGCCGCGGCCGCGAGCAGAGAGGGCGGGCAAAGGTGCAGGCCGGCGAGGAGCCCGAGCAGGAGCAGGTACCAGCGGGACCGGACCCCGGGGTTCACAAGCCGGCAGAACCCGAGGTGCGGGAAGGACTGGACCAGCGCGTAGGCGACCATCATCAGCCCGAGCAGCAGGTAGAGCCCGGGTAGAACCCGGGCCCGAAACAGCCAAGCCTGGCTGAGGACCCGGCCCAGGGTCCCGAACAGGAGCCCGATGGCGAGGTAGGCGGTGAGCCGGCCGGCGAGGAACAGCCCGAGCGAGGCCGCGGCGTCGCGCAGCGACGCGGCCGGGCGGCCCGGGATGCCACGGGCCAGGAGTACCGGGCCGAGTACCGGCACGCAAAACCCGATGCAGAACAGCCCGGTGGAAAACCCGAGCGCGAGGGCCCTACCGGCTAGCGCCAGGCTCATCCGGGAACAGGTTCTTGAAGCGTTCGCGGGCGTCAGGGCTGAGTCGGTCCGGGGTCCAACCGATGCTCGGGTCGAGCCGTACCTCGACCCGGCCCACACCGGGTACCGCCTTGACTGCGTTCAGCGCGCGCAGGGCGATGACCCGGGCGAAAGGGCATTCCGGCACGGTCACGGTCAGGGTCAGGATGACGTTGCCGGAGGAGTCAACGTTGAGTTTATGGACGAGCCCGAGGTCAACGATGCCGATGTCAATCTCCGGATCCTGTACTTCACGCAGGGCATCCAGCACCCGGGCGGAGTCGGTCGGCAGGCGGTCGGCCGGGACGGTACCGGTGCCGGACATCGGAGCAAACGGGTCCGTGAGCGAGAGCGCCGGCCGGTCCTCCTTGTTGCGGATGAGCGTAGGCAGGTTGATGACCGCAACCCCAAGGGCAACCAAGGCGATGGTGATGAGCAACCGGAACAGGGTCCGGCGCAGGCGGGAAGCCATCGAGAAATCATAACGGTACCGGCATCAGAGTCAACCAGTCGGCGAGGTTCGTGGGGCAAGGTCCGGCGTTCCGCCCGGCATCGCTACGGCGCCGATGCGAACGAAGCATGCGATTGACAACCATCGTTGACGAGCTAGGATGATGCGTTATGGCAGTCAGGCCCGGTTACGAAAGGAGGCCTTAATGGCCCAGAGAGGACTCTTGGTGCTGGTCGTCGGTATGCTGGCTGCGGGCTTCATGGCCTGCCCGGCGCCGGAGCAACAGGCGGAACGGCCGGTTGCCTCAGTCGAGACGACAATGACCGAGGAAGAGATGATCGCCGACATCATGGCGAAGTGCATCTGTCCGCAGTGCCCAAGCTGGATCCCCGAGGCTGCGGAGAAGGGGGAAGGAGGCTATTGCGCGGTCGGCAAGAGCAACTGCATCGTAGCCGAGGCTGGGTGCGTTTGTCCCACCTGCCCGGTGACGCTTGAGAAGGGCTTGAAGTGGGGTTACTACTGCACGCGCGGCTCTGTTGAGGAGATGATGGCGGCCGACGAATCCGAGAGCGAGTAGACTGACAGGATGCGTTTTTGGGGGATGAAGTCTGATTCCGCACGGCTCGCCGGCTCCCGGCCTGACGGGGTTCTGTCGACCGGTCGACATCTGCTGTCCACCGGCTAGTATCCCGGCAGTTCGGCAGTAGCTACCAAGGAGGAGCCGATGGTCCTGAGAGGACTTACACTGTTACTGGTCGGTCTCTTCGTGGTGGGCTTCATGGCCTGCCCGGAGGAAACGGTCGAGACGCCCGTGATCGAAGAATAGCCGATCGAAGAGGTCGTGCTCGAGGAGCCGGCTGAGGAGGCGAAAGAGGAGAAACCGGCCGACGATAAGAAGCTGGCGGAGCCGACAGAGAAGTAGGACACGCCGATCGGCTCGGGGCTGACAGCCCCTCTGTGCGCTGGTCGAATAGCCCCTGAGCAGCAGTCGGACCGCGGCCGGGCCACGTTGACAGGCCCGGCCGCGGTTCTATACTGAGAGGTTATGGACTCGATTCTTGGCAAGGTCAAGGTTGCTGTCGGCGCGGGCCAGAAACTGGCCCGGCTCATTGTCGCCTACCGTCGGCTCGCTGGTCGGCCTGATAGTTCGGTCGTGGCCCGGGAGAAGGCGCTTGTCGGCATCACCGTCGCGGCGGCCGGGTTCCCGGTGCCGGAGGTTCGGGCTGAGGTCGAGCACTGGCTGTCTGCCGAGCGGGCGCGGTTGGCCGAGGCCCGTGAGGAGTTGAGGTTCAGCTTCGGCGGCGGGCTGGCTTCGGCGCTGGGGGAGATCGGTATTGAGCCGCGCGGACAGCTGCCGGTGGTGCGGGCCGGGATGTTCAGCCTGCGCGTCGACTTTGAGTCGGGCAAGGTCGCGCTCTACTGGGGACCCGAGGTCGAGAGGCTGGTGGTTGGCGTTGCGCTGTCGCCGACCGTGGTTGCCCGGGCGGTAAGCGATCAGCTGGCCGCTCTGCGCAAACGGGCGATCGAACCGGGACGGTTCGCAGGGCTGCTCCGAGATGCCTATCGGCGCTGGCTGCTGGCGGGAGGCGGCGAACCCGGCGCTCGAGCGCCGCTGATGGAGTTGCTGGCCGAGCTGGTGCTGCTGATCCAGCCCGAGTCATTCCGTGCCGACCCGGCGCGCGCACGCTTCGTCGAGTACCCACGGGTGCAGTTCAGCTATGACCTCTACCGGTTGAGGTCGGCGGCGGCAGGAGGCCTGCCGCGTCTGCATGTGGCGACTTTTGATTCCACAACGAGCCGGATGAAGTCGCTCTGGGTGCCGGACAACGACCAGGGCGACGGCACGCACTACTCCTTTCTGTCCTACCCGAAGGATTCCTGATGAAGCGCGAACTTGCCAGAGCGATCATCAATAAGCTGGGCGCGACCGGGACGCCGCCCGAGTTCGGGCTCGATGCCTTCAGCATCGGGCTCGAGCGGCACCTAGGAGTGCTGGAGGAGGAGTATTTCAAGGGTATCCTGACCTGGAACCTGTCCAGTTTCAAGCTGGTCACCGGTAACTACGGCGGCGGTAAGACTCACTTCTTGTACTCGGTTCGCAACCTGGCGTTCCGCTGCAACTACTGCGTGTCCTACGTCAGCCTGAATCCTACCGAGTGCCCGTTTGACAAGCTCGAGCTGGTCTACCGGGCCGTGGTCGCCGGCATCAGCGTTCCCCTCCCCGCGGACCGGCCCGTGCCGGTTGGCGAGCGGGGCATCGAGTCCGTGCTGCGGCACTGGCACGCCAGCAGGCGGGCAGCGGCTGAGCGGGTCGCAGACCTCAAGCGGCACGTCGATGAATTGGTTCCCACCGAGAGCTCGAGTTTCTCGAACGCGGTTCGGGCCGCGTTCGATTTTCTGTCTGCCGACGACACCGATGGGTTCGGTGAGGTAGTTCCGTGGCTGAAAGGTGAGGAAGTGGACCGGGAAGTTCGGCTCCGCCACCGGCTTTCGGAACGAGTTGACAAGGCGACCGCGTTCCGCATGCTGCGCTCGCTGATCCAGTGGGTGCATGCAATCGGCTACAACGGGCTGGTGTTGTTGTTTGATGAGGCTGAGCGCGGGATGTCGCTGTCTTCTTCGCGGGACAAGCGCCGGGCGCTCGACAACCTCCGTCAGCTGGTGGACGAGTGTGGCAACTCACGTCTGCCCGGGGCGATGATCTTCTACGCGGTGCCGGACGAGAGCCTGTTGCTTGAGGGCTCGGGCGGTGTCTACGAGGCGCTGAAACAGCGGCTCCGGAGCCAGTTTAGCGGGGTCAACCCGGTTGGGGTTCGTATCAATCTCGACGATCTGGGAATCGAGCCCGAGGAGTTCCTGACCAGGCTTGGGGCACGGCTGGCGGCGGTGTTCGAGACGGCCTATGGTGTCGAGCTTCCGGCAGAGCGCCGCGACGCCGCGGTCGCGCAACTGGCCCGGCTGGCGGTGACCGCGTTCATGCTCGACATCAGCTATCGCCGGCTGTTCGTTGTCAGCCTCGTCGAGGCGCTGCACCAGTTGCGGGCGGACCCGAGGCTTGAGTTTGACCGCAAGGCGGTCGAGAAGCTCCTGCGGGTGACGTCCCAGCGGCTCGACCAGGCCGAACGGGCGGGCGTCGAGAGTGAAGAGTTCTAGCACCCGGAGTCCTGCTTCGGTTCCCCCCATGATTCCAGCGCTCCGACGGGTGGTTTCGCACCCGGTGTTCGGTGAGGGCGAGGTACTGGACTCTCGCTGGGGTGGGACCGAGCTGCTCTGCTCGTTTGCAAGCGGGCTCAGGCTCTGGCTGCCGACTCGCCGGCTTCGGCTGATTCGGGCCGTGACCGCCGAGCTGGCTGCCGGCGTCAGCCCACGCGTCAGCTCGGTTACGAGGATACAGGCGCGACGCATGCTTGAGGCGTTCCGGCTCGGAATCGTGCCGGTGCAGGACATCGAAACCTTCACTTTCGGCCGCGAGCGTGAGGTACGGGTGGTCGAGGCGATGCTGTCCGGGCTTGCACAGGGCACGGGTGACGTCTGCCTTGTCGAAGGGGAGTATGGCACCGGCAAGACCCACCTGCTCGAGCACATCCATCACCGGGCTCTCAAGGAGGGTTTCTGCGCAACCATCTGCCGTCTCGACCCGCTCGAAGTCACCCCGCACCGGCCCAAGCGGGTCTACCGCGAAGCCATCAGCAACCTGCGTTACCTCCGTGATGGTCGAGAGTGCGGCTACCGCGACTTGCTCCGGGAAGCGATCAAGTTCGACCTTGGCGACCACGTCTTCTTTGGCCCGGTGCTGGCGAAGCTCGAGCGACTTGATGCCGGCAAGCTCGAGAGCGAGGTGTTCTGGCAGTGGATCGAAGGCGAGAGTACCAAGGAGTACGCGACGGACACCACGAGCCTGAACCGCGTGCGCGGCGGCCAGCGCATACCGGCGCTCTATGACTTCTCGACCGCGGCCGATTTCTACTGCAACATCTTCTCCGCCTTGAGCTGGATTGCCCGGCAACTGGGACTCAAGGGGTTGGTGCTACTGCTGGACGAAGCCGAGACGGTCACGCGACTCTGGGATGTTGTCTATCTCGCCAAGAGCGTGAACTTCATGGAGGGGCTGGTGCGGACCGCCCGCAACGACCCGGAGCTGCGACGGGGGAACAGCCGGCTGATTCACAACCGGGTCCGACCCGTGCCCTACATCTACCGTGACCCGTCGTTACTGCTGGTGTTCGCGACCACGCCGATGCCCTACGAGTACGGCTACCTCAAACTGGCCAACCGCATCGATCGCCGGGTGATCCTCGCGCCGCTTGAAGACCGGGCGCTGGTCGAGGCGTTCGGTACGCTGGTGACGCTCTACCACCGAGCCTACGAGGATTTCACGATCAGCGAATTGGACCAGAAGCGGGTGTTCAGGGGCGCGGTTGAGCGAGGGGCCGACGGGGTGCGGACGTTCATCAAGTACTGCGTGGAGAGCATGGATGCGGAGAGGTATGCCAGCAGGATGAGCGCCGAAGCGGGGGAGGGATGAAGAACGCGGCCGCGGTCGCAGCGCCAGTTTCGAACCGCCGGACAATGGAGTCTTGCTCAGCGGTTATCAGGCGAGAGCTGGCGCACACCTGGTACCCGTTCTTCTCCAGATTCGGCCGGCTGACCCGGATCCAGGAACAGGCGATACCTCGGATGCTGGCAGGGGAGAACCTGGTGTTGATATCACCGGCGGCATCCGGCAAGACTGAGGCTGTTACGGCCCCACTGATCGAGCGGCTGCTGCGGGGCGGCCGGCAGTCCTGCCCGGCGATCCTCTACGTCTCACCGACCCGGGCACTGGTCAATGACCTTCATCGCCGGCTTGAGGGCGCGGTGACCGCACTCGGGCTGGAGATCGGTCGCAAGACCGGGGACCATCCCCGGGTCGCGGAAAGGACATTGCCGTTCCTGCTCATCACCACCCCGGAGTCGTTGGATTCCCTTCTCTGTCGCCGGCCTCGCGACCTGGCAAACCTGGGCGCGGTCGTGCTCGATGAACTGCACCTGCTGGACAACTCGCCGCGCGGGGATCAGCTTCGGGTCCTGCTCGAGCGGCTCCGGCTGATCAACCCGAACCTCCAGTACTGCGCGCTCTCGGCGACGGTGGACGATGAGGGTATCGGCGGGCGCTACTTTCCGGGAGCCGGTGTGGTCAAGGTCGCGGATGAGCGACAGATCGACGCCACGCTGTTCCCGCTGGTCGGCGACTGGGCCGGTCGGGTCGTGACCGAGCTTGTCGCGCGCGGGTGCCGCAAGGCGCTCGTTTTCTTCAACGCCCGGTCGTGGGCCGAGGCCGCGGTCAGCCAACTCGATCGGCCCCCGTTCCAGGGTCAGGTCCGGGTGCATCACGGCAGTCTCAACCGGCGCGCTCGTGAAGAAGTCGAGGCGGCAATGACTGGCGAGAACTCGGGTCTCCTGTGCTGCACCTCGACACTTGAACTCGGCATTGATATTGGTGATGTTGACGCGGTGGTGCTGGTGCGACCGCCGTTCAACGTTTCGTCGCTGCTTCAGCGCGTCGGCCGCGGCAACCGGCGCAACCAGGGTCGGCTCGTCGCGTTCGGGTTCTATACCGACAACTGGGAGCGGTTCCTGTTCGAGACGCTCTTCGACTGCGCGCGGTCCGGCCGCCTGCACGAGAAGCCCTATACGCCATCACTCTCGGTCATTCCCCAGCAGATTGCTTCCTATCTCTACCAGCGCCGGCGTATCGGCGCGACGGCGGTCGCGATTCGGCGCGCGCTCGCGCCGCTGGGCAACCCGGCCGCGGTCGAGCAGGTCTTCCGGCTCCTCGTCGAGCAGGGTGTCGTCGTTGCCACCAGGCCCGGGATCTACGCTCTCGGGGACCGGCTCGAGAAGCAGGTGCGCTACGGTCGCATCCACTCCAACATTCAGCAGAAGAGCTTCGGCAAGTTTGAGGTGCGAGAGGCGGCGACCGGCCGTCCGCTGGGCTCTGTCTTCTTTGTTTTCCGCCAGTTCCTGCTCGCAGGGCGGACATGGGAGTTGGTTGAGTTCCGCGAGAAGGAAGCACTCGTGCTGGTGAAGCCCTCGGCCGCGGCTGGGGCAGCAACGAAGGTTTTCGAGGGCACCGGCACGGGTGGGCACGGCCACCGGTTGGCGCGGGTGCTCAAGAGCAGGCTGTTCCCGGAACTCGCGCCGGAGGAGTTCCCGTGGTTTGCAGAGGGGGGGCAGGTCTTTTTCGTCCATCTGCTCGGCGCGACCCATGGCCACCTCATCGCCGAGGCGCTCGGCGATGCGAGTGACCTCGACGGCCGGTTGTTCGCCTTCCCGGCTCGAAGGCGACTGGAGCAGTTCTCGTTGCCAGAACCCAGTGACCTGCGTAGAGTGGTGCACGCCAATCTTGCCCGACTTGAGGACAGCCTGGGTTCCGGAGCGTTCTTCTCGCTCCTGCCCGACGAGCTGAAGGTTGATGACCATTTGCTGGCGCTGGACATGGCGGGGACCTTTGAATTCCTCGCGGGCGTCCGGCCGGTGGAGGTGCCGGCCGATGTCGTGCGTGAACGAGTCGCGGCGCGCATGGAGGCGCGGGCGTAGTGCGACGCCTGCTGGTGGTGGCCTACTACACGCCGCCTCTCGGCATGTCGGGGGTGATGCGGGTCACCAAGCTCTGCAAGTTTCTGCCCGAGAACGGTTGGCGGCCTCTCATCCTGACGACGAAGCCAGCGGCGTACTATCACTACGACCCGAAGCTGCTCGATGACCTCGTCGAGTCGCGCATCTTCCGGACCGAGAGCGCGGACCCTGCCCGACTGTTCAACCGGCTCCGGCCGGCCCGGGCGCGTCTGCGGCCGACGATCGTCCGTCATCTTGGCAAGGGGCCACGACTGCTTAACTACCTGCTGTTCCCGGATGCCAAGGTTGGCTGGACCCCGTTCGCGGTGCGCGAGGGCAGACGGATTATCGAGCGGGAGAAGCCGGCGGCAATCTTCGCAACGGCGCCACCGTTCACGTCACTTGTCGTCGGCAGCAGGCTCAAGGCCTGGTCGCGCCTGCCGCTTGTCCTTGATTTTCGCGACCCCTGGCCGACCGGGTTCCAGTTACCGCCGCCCTGGCAGCGGAGTGCGCTCGCCCGCCTGCGCCGGGAATTGCTGCGTCATGCTGACCTCGCGCTGGCGGTCAACGAGGGCACTGCGCGGCGGGCCGGTCCGAATGTGGAACTGCTCGATAACGGCTTCGACCCGACCGAGTTTGAACTCGAGCCCAAGCGACTTGATGGCTTTGCGGTTGTCCACGTTGGCAACCTCTGGGAGAACGAGCAGGAGCTCAACCGGGTGATCCGGGTGCTTGCGACCGTGCCGGATGTGCGGCTGTACCTGGCCGGTCGGGTTCCGTTCGAGTCCGCCCGGCGTCTTGGTCGTTTCCCTTTCGTTAAGATGCTGGGCATGCTGGACCATGAAGAGGTCTGCCGTTTGATGCTCGGTGCCGGTGCTCTGCTCTATGTGGGCAAGCCCGGCCAGCCGGTTGGTATCAAGCTCTACGAGTATCTGGGCGCGCGGCGGCCGGTCGTGGTCTTCGGGCCGGATACGGGCGAGTCGGGCGGGCTGGTCGAGTCGACCGGTTGCGGGCGGTGGGCTAAGGACGAAGCCGGGTTAGGGCGAGCCCTGGCCGAAGTGCGGGCTGACCCGTTACGCTTCTCAGGCTCGGGACGGGAGCGTTTCGACCGGCGCGAGCAGGCGAAGCGGCTTGCCACGCGGCTGGAGGAGATCGTTTTGAACTCGCGCGACTAGCGTCGGCGCAACCGCCAGGCCAGGGTTCGTAACGCAAGAACGAAGCCGGCCAGGGGTACCAGCGCCGCCGCCTTCAGCCAGAACCAGCCTGACTTGTCGTGGAGGGCGAGAAGACGCAGGAGAGAGCGATACTGCTCTCGGAGCATCCTCGACTTGACCTTGCCGGTGCTGGTTCCGCGGGCGTGGATGACCCGGGCATCGGGCAGATACCAAGTGAGCATGTCCCGGTCCCGCATTCGTTTCGACAGGTCAACGTCGTTGTAGAACATCGGGAATCGTTCGTCGAATCCGTCCAGCGCCACCAGCGTTTCTCTGCGGATGAGCAGGCAGGAAGTCATCGGCTGGGGCGCAGGTCCGGCCTTGTCGTAGTCGAACCAAGCCATGCGAATGCGGCCAATGCGGTGACTGTTCGGGAAGAGAAGCGAAAGACCGGTCAGCTCCCAGAACGCGGCGGCGGGCGTGGGAAGGCCGCGAATCGACTGTTGTTGAGTGCCATCAGGGTTCAGCAGGCGTGGCGCGACCGCAGCGTGGTCGGGATTGGCGACGAGGTGTGCGACGAGTTGGTCGAGCGCGCCGAACTCGATCTTCGTGTCCGGGTTGAGCAGCAGTACGTACTCGCCGCGGCAGGAGGCCAGTCCCTGGTTGCAGGCGCGGGCGTATCCGACGTTGCGTTCGTTCGCTATGACCCGCGGATGGTGGTAGCCGGCAAGTCGTTTGTGGGTGTCATCGGTTGAGGCATTGTCCACGACGACGACCTCGAACTGGTGGCAGGATTGGATCGAATCTAGACAGGGTTCGATGTCCGCGCCGCTCTCCCAGGTGACGATCAGGACCGAGAAGACAGGGGCTGAAGCGTCAGTTGGTCGATGCGTCAAGGGATTAGCGCAAGTCGTGGAATCCGGCCGGCCATGTTCTGCAGGCTAGTCGGCTTCCTTCCGCCAGTATTCCAGCAGGTCGGTGAGAGTCTGCTCGAACGGAATCTGCGGTTCCCAGCCGGTTGCGGCGTGGAAGCGAGCCGGGTCACCGGTAAGGACGGGGAGGTCCCTGGCCCGCAGTCTGTCGGCCGCGGTGACGGTGTTGAGCGGACAGCGGGCGAGGCGGGCCAGGGTTTCAATGCCGTCGCGCAGGAGCACCGGCCGGCCCGAGGTGACGTTGAATACCGCGCCCGGGGCGCATCGGTCGAGCGCTAGGGCGTAAGCCCTGACGACATCGCGGACGTCGGCGTAGTCGCGCCGGATGTTCAGGTTACCCATTTCCAGGGTGCGCTCGGATTGGGCCAGGTTCGGGTCATGTCGCCAGCGACGTTCGATGGCGGCAATGCGCCGCGCCGCAGATGGGAAGACGAAGGCGGGCGACTGTCCCGGGCCGGTGTGGCTGAATGGCCTGAGCATCACCATATCGAACCCGTGGGCGTCGCGGTAGTAACGGCTGATCTGCTCGCAGGCGAGCTTGGACAGCGCATAGGGCGAGAGCGGTTGGATCGCGGCGTCCTCGGTCAGCGGCGCGGGCGGTCGGGCCATCGGGTGGACGCTTGACACTGCCGGACCGTAGACGTTTGCGGAGGAGATGACCAGCACCCGGGGGGCGAGACCGGCAGTGCGGAGGGCCTCGAAGAGCCGCAGTGTGCCGAGTGCGTTGACTTCGAAGGTCGTGGCCGCCCCGTTCTCTGATTCGGCGACCGAGCTGACCGCGGCAAGGTGGACGACGCGCTCGGGCCGGCAGTCGGCGACGACCCCGGCGACGGCGGTGAGGTTGCGGATGTCTGCCTCGTAGAGCCGCAGGCGCTTGTCCGGGGGCGGTGGGGCGATGTGGATACCGCTGACTTCGTGACCGGCGTCGGTCAGCAGGGCGGCAAGATGTCGTCCCGCGAAGCCCTCGATGCCCGTGATCAGGACCCGACTCATCGTCGGTCCGGCGGCGCTAGACCCGGCCGCGCCAGTAGTCGAGCAGGTCGGCTATCGTCTGCTCGAATTCGTACTCGGGCGCCCAGCCGGTTCGGGTCTTCAACTTCGTCGGGTCTCCGAGCAGGAGTTCCACATCGCTGGGCCGCATGCGGGTCGGGTCCGGCCTGACCTCGACCTTGACCTTGGCCATGCCGAGCAGGATATCGAGCATCGCACCGATGCGCCAGCCCTTGCCGGTTGCGACATTGTAGACCTCACCGGGCTCACCCTTCTCGATCGCAAGCCAGTAGGCGCGGACGGTGTCGCGAACGTCGGTGAAGTCACGCACCGCGTCCAGGTTGCCGACGCTGATGACCGGGGCCTGTTTCTTCGCCTCGATGAGCGCCACCTGTCGGGCGAAGTTCGAGGTCGCAAACACCTCACCCCGTCGCGGGCCGGTATGGTTGAAACCGCGGGTGCGAATGACTTTCAGACCGTAGCTCTCGTGGTACTGGTACCCCATCAGGTCCTGGGCGACCTTCGACACCCCGTAGGGTGACAGCGGCCTGAGCGGGTTCGTCTCCTTGATGGGCGTCTCTTCCGGGCGAACGAAGCCGTACTCTTCGGACGAGCCGGCGATCTGTATGCGGCAGGTCTCGATCAGGCCGGCACCACGAACGGCCTCGAAGAGGTTGGTCTGGCCAATGATATTGGTCGTGAGTGTCTCGGCCGGGGCATTCCATGACATGGGCACGAAGCTCTGGGCCGCGAGGTGGTAAACCCGTTCAGGCCGGATTCGGGCTATGAGTTCGTTCACCGAAGTCGCGTCGCGCAGATCGCAGGTGTGCAGGGTCAGCCTGTCGCGGATGCCTTCGATGTTCTCGGTCCGAGACCGCCAGCGGATGATACCGTGGACCTCGCAATCACCCCGGCCGAGCAGGAACTCGGCGAGGTGACTGCCGGCAAACCCGGTGATGCCGGTAATCAGGCAGTTCAAATCACCTCCTGACAATTCTCGGGCGGGTCAAGCCTTCGCGACTTTGCCGGAGCGGAGGCACCGGGTGCAGACCCATATCCGTTTGGTTGTGCCGCCGTCCTTCACGCGGACTCGCTGAAGGTTGGGCTCCCAGCGCCGTTTCGTTACGTTATGGGCGTGGCTGATGTTTGAGCCGACGCCGGCGATTTTGTTGCAGATTTCGCAATGTCGAGCCATGGTTTCCTCCTGGAGCAATCAGCAAGGACTGTTGCGACTATACCCGAAATGAAGAGAGAGTCAAGGAGCGGGACACGGACGTTGTGTGGCTCGAAACTGGCCGGGCCATGTATCGCGGTTCCTCCTTCCAGCGCCAAGTCTTGCCCGCCCGAGTTTCGGCCCACACTCCTGAGTTCATGCTCAACCTCGCCGAAATCGTAAGTCTTGCCAACCTGCCGGGAAGCCGCCCGTCATCCCCTGCTCGAACCCCTCCCTGGGGTTGCCTCACAGCCGCCGTCTCCCAGCCCGGCCCGCGTTCGGGTCGGCTCGCAGAGTAGTACACCCGGGAGGCGGCCGGCTTTCCGGCCGGTTGCGAACTGCCGAGGCCCGGACCGGCTATCTAACGCGAAATAGACGAGTTACCCGGTCCGAGCGACCAGCCCCACCCCATCCCGGGAGCCATCCCCGGGGCCGTTCCTCCCCCCCCTGGCTCCCCCTACGGCTCCGGTAACCCCTTCCGGGGTGGCTCCGGGGGTGGCTTGGATGACGGCCAGGGTGACGGTCAGGGGTATCGCTACCGGCATGGCTCCGGGGACGGCTACCCCGGCGGCTAGGGGACGTAGGTGAGGGTGGGGGAGGGCGGCGCCGGCTCCGGGTGTTTTACTGCGGTAGCCGCGCCGAGCATCAGCTATGTGGTTGTGCTTGACAGGTGGCGGGCGATTGCGTAACTTTGCCTCAGTGTTGAATGAAAAGGCCCGACCGGGACAGCCCGTTCCATTGGCTCCGTGCTTCCCGCAGTAACTGCGGTCCTGGCGGTCGGGCTGATCCTGAGCCTGGTTGCCCTGTTTGTCTCGCGCGGCAGGGCTACTCGACGTCTGCTCAAACTTGAAACCCGGATGGTGCGTGCGGAACGTCAGGCGGCAGGTGAGCTCAACGAACGTCTGCGGCCGTTGCGAAAAAGGGTTGGCGTGCTGTACCTGGGTGGCCTGCCGAGCGCCCGGTCGCGACGCCTGCAGGGTTCGCTTGCCGAGGGTGTCAAGCATGTGGCGCGGAACCAGTGGGACCGAGCTGCCCAAGTGTGGCAGGACTCCATCGGCCTTGCTGCGGAGAGCGAACGCACCGCGCTGGAATTCCTGGTGGGCGCCTGCCGTTTCGCTGGCGGGCGACCGGAGGAGGCGCGCACCTCGTTCGAGGCGGTGCTGGTTGAAGCGAAGGTTGCCGGGGACCGGCAGGCGATTGCCGCGGCGGTGAACGCGCTGGCGATGCTTGACCGGGCTGAGCGGCGATTGACCGAGGCGCAGACGGGGTTCGACCGTGCCGCGGGGCTGTGGAGCGAATTGGGTGAGCTGCGCGAGCAGGCTCGGGCGCTTCGTCGCGCTGCTGATGCGTTTGAAGAAAAGGGAGACCTGGATCGGGCATTGGCCCGTTACAGGTCGGCATTGCAGGTCTGCGAGCAATCCCGCGATGCGGTTGGTGTGGTGCGGGCGTATGCGGCAGTAAGCCGGCTACTGACTCGACAAGGCGAACTGGATGCGGCCCGGGCTGCCTGCGAGGACGGACTGCTGGTTGCCCGCAAGGCCGGCGACCGCTTGGGAGAGGTCGAACTGCTGGCAATGGTTGGTGACCTGCTGTTGCGCCAACGCGCGTTCAAGAGGGCTCTGGAGGTGCTTGAGCGGGCCCTGCGGCATCGCGCCGACAGCAGCAGCGTGTCGGAGGCCGCGTTGCTGGCAGGTTTGGCCCGGGCATCCGATGGGTTGGGTCGTGCCGATGTGGCAAGTGAGTATTTCGAACGGGCGCTGGAGAAAGCCAGGCTGAACAAGGAAGGGGCGTTGGAGGCGGTTTGCCTGTCCGGGCTGGCGGTTGCCGCCCAGCGGCACGGTGCGCTGCAGCAGGCCCGTGAGCTTCTGACCGAGGCGATTGAACTTGACCGTGCGGCCGGGGACGATCTGCGGCTGGGACGGAGTCTGGTCGACCGGGCGATGCTGGCAGTGGAAATGCACGATCCGGTCGGCGCGGGTCGTGATCTCGATGAGGCGTCTGACAAGGCTGACAGGAGTGGCGACAGAGTCCTTCGGTTGAGGGCGATGATGGTTTCTGTCAGGGTGCTTGCCGAGGATGGCCGGACGGACGAAGCAGCGGCGAAGCTTGCGGCCATGGCCAGAGAAGTCGAGGAGCATGGAGACCCGGAGTTGTCTGCTGACTTCCAGTTTGAGAGTGGGCACGTTGCCAGGGCGTCAGGCCAACCGAAACGCGCGTTGGCCGCGTGGCGTGCGGCCGTGGAAGCCTATGGCAAGGCCGGGCTGGTTGACGCGCAAGCGCGGGCCCGGATGTTCTGGGCCGAGGTTCTTGCCGAAGCAGGTGAGTTGGAGGAGGCTCAGAAGGCCGCTGTTGAGGCGCTGGAACTGATACACCGCTCGGGCACCCGCAAGGACGAGGTCAGAGCGCTGCGAGCTGTTGCTCTGGTTGAAGCCAGGTGTGGTCGAACCCGCAATGCACACCTGACCCTGGACCGGGCGGTTGCGTTGGCTCGAGAGACCGGGGACCGCTGGAGTGAGGCGGGCGTTCTGCTGGCCCTGGGGAGGCTTGCAAGAGAGGTCGAGGTGCTGGACGCGGCCCGGGACAACCTGGTCGCGGCCCGGCGGTTGTACGGGGACTTGGGTGCAGCGACGCGGGTAGTTGAGATCGACCGCGAGATCGAGCAGTTGCCCAGTCCAAACACCGGGGTGCAGTTCCTGGATCGTGATGAACGACCCGACCGTACGAATGGTTGACGAGACGCGAGCCGAGACTACAATCTGGTCGGTTCCTGCGGGCGATTAGCTCAGTTGGTTAGAGCGCTGGTCTCACATACCAGAGGTCACAAGTTCAATTCTTGTATCGCCCATTCTCACCAAGTCAGCGACACGGCAACGATAACCGAGTCCGGGCATTTCAGGACGAGTCCCGACGAGTCCTGCTGCCGGCGTTGCGGGGTCCGGTTGGCTGCTACTTCTTCTTGTGGACCGGAACCGTCTTGCGCCCGTCCCAGCGCAGGCCGAGTTGCTTGCGGTACCGACGGCGCTGCAGCGCACTGAAGCCCAGCTTGTCGCATGCCTGTTCGAAGGTCACCCCTTTGCTGAGCTGCTGAACGAGCGCGTCGAGACGGCGCAGACGCTGGATGCGGCCGGCCGGGTCGAGCTGGGGGCGGACCTGCCTGATGGCCTCGCGAACGTGGTAGTCGCTGACGCCGAACTTCCTGCCGATGCTGGTCAGGGACTCTCCGGCATCGTGGTGCTTGGCCATCTCGCGGCAGATTTTGGGCGAGAGCGAGCGGTGCCAGGCCCGAACCCGGCGACCCGGTTTCACCTTCATTCTCGGCACGAGCTGGCGGATACGTTCGCGGGAGCAGCCAACTGCACGGGCCAACTCGGCCTGGGTCATCTCATTGACCTTCTTGCCGAGCCGGTTGATCTTCTCCAGTGCTGACATGGGTTCCTGTTTCATTTTGACTCAGCCTTTCGTGGCCGCTTCTGCGGCAATTGGTTTGTCATGACTCCATCGAACGGGCATGCCTATCCGGCCTTGTGAATCTTTGCCACCCGGAGCTTTGTGAGCTGCTGCCGGTGGCCGCGTTTGCGGCGGTAGTTCTCGCGCCGCCGAAACTTGAAGACCGTTACCTTGTCGGCTCGTGGGTGGGCAATGACCTCCGCCTCAATGTAGCTGTCCTTGAGTCCCGGGGTGCCGACCTGTGCTTCCCCGGCCGTGCGCAGGAAGAGCACGTCATCGAACCTGACGGTGCTGCCGGTCTCTGCCTCAAGTCGCGGCACAGTGATAGTCTCTCCTTCACGGGCAAGGAACTGGAAGCCGGCGATACGGACTACTGCGTACATCGATCTCCTCCAATAGCACAGGTTAGGGCGTTATCGGTGCCGCCGGCTGGGTGGGAGCCGTTCTGGCAGGAGCCACCGGCCGGTTTGTCTGGCGTGCCGATACCATTACCAGTCCGAGCGACGTCAGCATGAAGGCAATCGCCAGGCCGGTAGTGACCTTGGCCATGAACGGGGCCGCACCACCACCGCCGAACACAGTCTCGGCGCCGCCCATGATTGAGGCCATGCCACCCTTCTGGGGCTGCTGGATCAGGATTGCCAGTATCAGCACCACCGAGACGACGAGATGCAGAAAGATCAGAATGCCGTACATTGACTAGGCTCCTTTGTTAGGCAAGATTAGCTTAGCTGGCGAAGAAGTCAAGTAGAACCTCGATCCGGACAATGCCGTCTCGGTCGTGGGTCTGCGGCCGGAGTTGACGCCTGGCGCGGTTGAATCCGGTTCCTGGTCAAGAGCGTCGAATAGGTGGTATGACATGGTGTCAGGCCGGTCAGCGCCAGACACCAGAAGACCAACGATTGAAGAACAAGGAGCAAACAGCATGAAACTGCAGGGCAGCCAGACTGAGAAGAACCTCCTGACCGCGTTTGCCGGCGAGTCACAGGCGCGCAATCGCTATACCTACTTCGCGAGCAGGGCCCGCAAGGAAGGTTTCGTCCAGATCTCCGACATCTTCGAGGAGACCTCGAACCAGGAACGCGAGCACGCCAAGCGGCTGTTCAAATTCCTGGAGGGCGGAGAGGTCGAAATCCAGGCGAAGTTCCCCGCCGGCGTAATCGGCTCGACCGCGGAGAACCTGGCGGAAGCGGCCGGCGGCGAGAACTATGAATGGACCGAGATGTACCCGGGCTTCGCGGCGACCGCCGATAAGGAGGGGTTCAAGGAGATCGCGGATGCGTTTCGGGCGATCGCGGTGGCCGAGAAACAGCACGAGAAGCGCTACAAGGAACTCCGCGAGAACATTCTCAAGGGACGGGTATTTCGACGCGAAAACCCGGTAGTCTGGCGCTGTCGTAACTGCGGCTACCTGCACGAGGGTGTCGAGGCCCCGGATCAGTGCCTGGCCTGTGCCCATCCCCAGGCGCACTTCGAACTGCTGGGCGAGAACTGGTAGGAACGGGTGATGAAGGAGCGAAGCGGCCTAGTGACTTCGGGCGGTAAGCCGGTTACGCTGGTCGGCGACGAGGTAAAGGTAGGAGACAAGGCGCCTGATGTTACACTGGCGGCCAACAATATGGCGGCGGTGAAACTGTCCGAGCGGTTCGGCAAGGTGCTGATAGTCTCGGCGGTCCCGTCACTCGACACCTCGACCTGCGATATCGAGACCCGGCGGTTCAACACCGAGGCAGCCGGGCTGGGCGAGGACATCGCGGTCATCACTATCAGCAGGGACCTGCCGTTTGCCCAGAAACGCTGGTGCGGCGCGGCCGGGGTGGACCGGGTCGAGACACTTTCCGATTACCGTGAGGCGGCCTTCGGCAAGAGCTGGGGCGTGCTGATGAAGGAGAACGGCCTGCTGACCCGGGCGGTGTTCGTGGTTGACCGGGACGGGGTCGTGCGCTACATTCAAATCGTGCCTGAGACCGGCAAGGAACCCGACTATGCCGCGGTGCTGACAGCGGCCCGGGCACTGACTTCCTGAGTACCGGAGGATAGATGACAGACACCAGCAAGGCCCCGTGGTGGCAGTGCGGTGAGTGCGGGCACACGCTCCAGGCGGCCGAGCCGCCGGAGACCTGCCCGTCCTGCAGCCGTAAGTGTGAGTTCAAGAACGTCACCTGCTACACCCCGGAATGCGGGCTAGATGGGCCGGACCCGAAACTGCTGGGCGGCGGCAAGTAGCCTGCCGCCTTCCGAAGGCCGATAGGCTGTAACCCGAGGAGACTGGAAGTGGCAAAGCGCAACGAAATCTACAAGTGTGAAGTCTGTGGCAACATCGTGGAAGTGCTGAACGGCGGCGCAGGCCAGCTTGTCTGCTGCGGCAAGCAGATGAAGCTGCTGGTCGGCAACACTACCGATGCGGCCCAGGAGAAGCATGTGCCGGTCATCGAGAAGACCGGCGATGGCTTCCTGGTCAAGGTCGGCAGTGTCGCCCACCCGATGCTGGAAGAGCATTTCATCGAATGGATCGAACTGGTTGTTGACGGCCGGGTCTGCCGGGCGTTCCTCAAGCCGGGCGAGAAGCCGGAAGCATTCTTCCCGGTCAAGGGCGAGCAGGTGCTGGCGCGTGAGCACTGCAACCTGCACGGGCTCTGGAAGGCGGAGGCCTGAGATGGTACCGGCGAAAATCGAGACCGCGTTCAACGAGCAGATCAAGCACGAGATAGAGTCGGGCTACCTGTACCTGGCGATGGCGGCCTGGCTTGAGGACGCCGGCCTGCCGGGGATGGGCCGTTGGATGAGAGCCCAGACCCAGGAAGAACTCACCCACGCGATGCGGTTCTACAAGCATATCGCGGAGCGCGGCGGCCGGGTGCGCCTGCACGCGCTGGCCGAGCCCAAGGCGGAATGGGAATCGGCGCTGGCCGCCTTCGAAGCGGCCTACAAGCACGAGCAGTTCATCACCGGGCGCATCAATGACCTGATGAAGCTCTCCCGTGCCGAAAACGACTTCGCCTCGCAGGGCATCCTCCAGTGGTTCGTTGATGAGCAGGTCGAGGAAGAAGACACTACCAAGGGCATCGTTGACAAGCTCAAGCTGGTCGGCCGCGACGGCAACGGGCTACTGATGATTGACCGCGAGCTGGCCGCCCGCAACTTCGTGCTGGCGCCGGAGCTGGCGGACCTGTACGCCCAGGCGCAGGCCTGAGCGGCCGCGGACCGGGGGGAGAAGTGAACGAAAGCAGTCTGAAGGCGGCGAGGGTAAGCGAGCACGTATGGTGGGTCGGGGCGGTTGACTGGGCGGTGCGCGACTTTCACGGCTACGCGACCAGCCGGGGAACGACCTACAACGCCTACCTGGTGATGGCCGACAAGGTCACGCTGATCGACACGGTCAAGGCACCGTTCCGACGGGAAATGATGGCCCGGATTGCGTCGGTGATTGAACCGGCGAAAATCGAGTACATCGTCTCCAACCACTCCGAGATGGACCATTCCGGCTGCCTGCCCGAGACCATCGCCGCGGTCCAGCCGGAGAAGGTGTTTGCCTCCAAGATGGGGGTGAAGGCGCTCAAGGCCCATTTCAGGCTCGACGGCATCGAGGCGGTCGGTACCGGGGACAAGCTGGGCCTCGGCAACCTCGAACTCAGCTTCCTGGAAACGAGGATGCTGCACTGGCCGGATTCGATGGTCAGCTACCTGCCCGCGGACAAACTGCTTTTCTCACAGGACGGGTTCGGGATGCACCTCGCATCCGGGAAGTTGTTCGCCGACGAGCTCGACCCGGCGGTGCTCAGGCAGGAAGCCGGGAAGTACTACGCCAACATCCTGCTGCCATACTCCGGGCTGATTACCAAACTGCTTGAGACCATCGCCGGGCTGAAGCTCGACATCGCATACCTGTGCCCGGACCATGGCCCGGTCTGGCGCAAGGGCTTCGAGGTTCTCGACTGGTACGCCCGCTGGGCGGAACAGCGGCCGGCCCGCAAGGCGGTGGTGACCTACGCCACGATGTGGGGTTCGACCGCGCAGATGGCACAGTCGGTTGCGGACGGGCTGGTTGAGGCCGGGGTGGAGGTGAAGGTGATGCCGCTCGGCCCGGCCCATCGCAGTGACGTCATGACCGAACTGCTCGAAGCCGGGGCGCTGGCAGTCGGCTCGCCGACCATCAACAACGGGATGTTCCCGACGATGGCCGACTTCCTGTGTTACGCCCGTGGGCTCAAGCCGCGGAACCTGATCGGCCAGGTCTTCGGTTCCTACGGCTGGAGCGGCGAGGCCTGCAAGACAATGAGCCAGGAACTGGCGGCGATGGCGGTCGAGCCGGTCGGCGAGCCGGTACGGTCGCTGTACGTCCCGGACGAGACAGCGCTCGGGCAGAGCCGGGCGCTGGGCCTGGAAATCGGCCGGCTGCTGGTCGAAAAGACGCCGTGAAGACCCAGGTCGCGGTCCCGGAAAACTGCCCGACCGACCTCGACCTCACCGCTTTCCGGCTGGCCAGTTACGGACTGTACCTGGTCACTGCCCGGGACGGCGAGAAGCGCAACGGCTGTCTTATCAACACTTTCCTGCAGGTTGCGGAACAGCCCTGTGTGGTCGCGATGAGCGTCAGCAAGAACAACTTCACCCATGACATGGTGGTGAAGACCGGCAAGTTCGGGATACAGGTACTCGAACAGGACACCCCGCTCAAGTTCCTCGGGCTGTTCGGGTTCAAGAGCGGCCGGGACGAAGACAAGTTCGCGGCGATAGACTGGCGTGACGGCCGCGACGGCAGTCCGGTCGTGCTCGACCACACGCTGGCGAGCTTTGAGGTCCGGGTCACCGCGACGGTCGATTGCGGAACCCATACCCTGTTCATCGGCAACACCGTCCGGAGCGAGCGGCTGAAGTCGGGCGAGCCGCTGACCTATGCCTGGTATCACCAGGTCAAGGGCGGCAAGACCCCGAAGAACGCGCCGGGCTATGTGGCGCAGGAAACCAAGGGGCAGAAAGAAGAGAAAAGGAGCCAGACAATGAAACGGTATGTCTGCGTGGTCTGCGGTTACGTCTACGACCCTGAGAAGGGCGACCCGGACAACGACATCAAGCCCGGGACCGCCTTCGAAGACCTGCCCGAAGACTGGGTCTGCCCGGTCTGCGGCGCGGGCAAAGACCAGTTCGAGGCCGAGTAGCGGCTTCGTTGTTCAACGCGACCGCCGGGACAGTGTCCCGGCGGTCTTCACTTCTACGGGCCGGATACGGATGACCCGGATGATGCCGAAGGTGGGAGTCGAACCCACAAGTCCATTTCTGAACGGTGGATTTTGAGTCCACTGCGTTTGCCAGTTCCGCCACTTCGGCTCGCTACCCTCGCCTCGCGTCGGGCTGGTGCAAGGAACCGTCAAACCTTGCTCACCAGAGCCGCCACTTCGGCTCGCTACCCTCGCCTCGCGTCGGGCTGGTGCAAGGAATCGTCAAACCTTGCTCACCAGAGCCGCCACTTCGGCTCGCTACCCTCGCCTCGTGTCGGGATGGTGCAGGGAGCGCCTGTCTTCACGAGGTGTCGAGGATACCCACGGCGGGCAGGGCATCACCCTTGACTGTGATTGTAGAATTCCGTCCGCACCAGTCAAGCCCGGAGTCGGGCCGGGCGGTTCGGGGAGCGTTAATTCGCCATTGACAGAGCTGGGGGGGGGGGGGTATAATGCACCCGAAACAGGCAGAAGAAACGGCAGGCGACCTGTTGGTCCGAGTTCAGCAGTCGGCACGATGGGTTTCACCGTGCCGGCGTGGCGGA
>JAWOIB010000069.1:0-2688 GCA_046484845.1 bacterium | reverse complement strand
GAAGCGATCGACCACCTCTGCGAACCGCGGCTTGCCCAGCAGGAACTCGTTGCTGATCCCGTGCACCTCGATCGCCCGTGGGTCGATCTCGCGGTCTGGTTGCAGGTACTCGTGTAACCGCTCTCCCGTCACCCGTCGATTCAGGATCTCCAGGCAGCCGATTTCGATGATCCTGTGCCCTTCGGACGTCTCCAGCCCGGTGGTTTCCGTGTCGAGCACGATCTGTCTCATGGGCCGCCTCTCTATCTGCCTGGAACCGACTTGCCGCCGGCCAGCACCCAAGCCCAGTGACAATCCGCCGGTCGCCGGAGAACCGCAGTCAGCAGGAACTGCCGGTCAGTTCACGACCAGCAGCTTGTGGTGCGCGGCGTGCGGGCCGGATTCGACCCGCAGGAAGTAGGTTCCGGCCCGAAGGCCCCGGGTGCCGAGGTGCCCGCCCCGAACCTCGACAGACCTCACGACCCGGCCGGTTGCGTCGAGCAGGCTCACACCTGCGGTTTCGGGCAACCCGACCAGGCGCACGTTCGCCCCGACCCGCACGACCGATGGCTCCAGCGCAACCGCGGCCAGTCGCTGCCGCGCGCGCTCGGCGACCGAGACCGGCAACCAGGCGTAGACTCCGGTCAGCCAGTCGTTCTCGTGAAGCAGGAGCTCGGCCCGACCATTGGAGGTGACGTCGCAGACCCCGATGGCGTAATGGTTCGAGCTGTAAGCACGCTGCCAGAGCACCTCGTAAGAATCCGAGCCGACGCAGTGGTAGACCACTATCCGGTCCCCCGTCGTGACCGCGAACTCGTCCTTGCCGTCGCCGGTCAGATCCCCGACCGCGAGTGCCGGCCCGAAGTAAGCAGGAGCGACAAGCTGCTCGGTCCATACGACATCATAGGAATCCGGCGCAACCGCCTCCAGAACCCAGAGCGTGCCGATGTCGTCGAACCAGTCGGAGCCGTAGATGACCGCCTCAGGCCGGCCATCGCCATCCGCGTCCCGCATCGCGCCGACCGTCATCAGTGTGCTCTGTTCGAACCGCAGCGAACAAGCGGTCACGAACTCGACCGAGTCATTCCGCCACTCGAAGAAAGCCGCCCAGCCTTCGCTCGTACCGCCGACCACTTCGGGCTTGCCATTTCCGTCCATGTCGTGGGTCATCACCATGTCGTGGACTATACGGCCGACGCGCTCCGGCGGAAGAGCCTTGAAGTACCCGACCTGCTCATAGCGATTGTCGCCGGTGGCCTTGTAGAGGGCCCGATGCCCGGGTGGCGAACGGCCGAACATGGTCGTGAACTCGAGCCGACCATCCTGAGTCAGGTCCATGGTGCGCGAGAATTGCCAGGTCGCCCTGCCAACCGTGTCCCACCAGACCAGCGAATCGGGAAAGACACCGCCGGCCCGGGCTTCAAGCGCCGCCGGGTCGGAAGAGTGGCGCAGTTGCACGAGCAAGTCAAGCCGGTCGTCGTCGTCAAGAAACCCGGCTGCCCAGGAGGAGGCGCCAGAGGGCGCGTTGAGCGGGATTCGGTCGAACTGATTCCCGCCTGCGTACTCGTAGGCCACGGGGCGATTCCCTCCGGAAACCCACTCGTGGAGATACAGCTCCTTACGCCCGTTCCGGTCCGCGTCCGCACAGGGAAACGCCAGCTTACCCGCGGCCGGGATGGTGGCGATGAGCTGCATGTCCAATGTGTCGGACAGGCCCGGACTGCCTGTCGGTAGCAGACAGCAGGCAACCAGCCACACGGCCGTCAGAAGCATACGCCAGCATAACCGGAACACGCGGGCGAGTCAACGCCCGGAAAGGAGGCTTGAAGACCGAAGAGCAACGAGCCGCAACGTCATTCAGATCGGAAGGACCGAAGTCGAAAGGAAAAGAAAGGTGCGAAGCACATTGATGGCAGTACTGCTCTGCCTCGTCCTCGGGGTCATGCCGGCCCTCGGACAGGCGGAGTTACCCTCCGGGTGGCGGCAGGCCCGGACCGCGACGGTGGAGCATCGCCAGCAGAACCTCAGCCTGGCACCCAGCAATGCCTGGACCATCGTGCGCGATCTGTCACGTTCCTCTCCAAGAGTGAAGCTAACGCACGTCATCTACTCGAAGGAACAGAACGGCACCCCGATGGTCTTCGTGCGGACCGAACAGGATTCGGCCCACCAATACACCTGGGTTGACCGGGAACCGGTATCACTTGACACACTGGACAACCCGCGCCCGGCTGGCCCGTGACTTCCGCCCCACGCATCTCACGCACTGCGCCACGAAGGTTGCCAGTCTCCTCGTTACGGAATCGGGCGAGGCCGTGGCCGGGAAAGCCGTCTCCGCCGGTCGTCTCTGCGTGTAGCCCTCAGGTCCTGAGCCGGGCCGGACAAGCTCTTTGACAATCTGGAGTCCAAACTGTCGCAACCAAGCCCAGTGACAATCCGCCGGTCGCCGGAAAACCGCAGTCAGCAGGAACTGCCGGTCAGTTCACGACCAGCAGCTTGTGGTGCGCGGCGTGCGGGCCGGATTCGACCCGCAGGAAGTAGGTTCCGGCCCGAAGGCCCCGGGTCCCGAGCTGCCCGCCCCGAACCTCGACAGACCTCACGACCCGGCCGGTTGCGTCGAGCAGGCTCACACCTGCGGTTTCGGGCAACCCGACCAGGCGCACGTTCGCCCCGACCCGCACGACCGATGGCTCCAGCGCAACCGCGGCC
>JAWOIB010000135.1:0-7422 GCA_046484845.1 bacterium | reverse complement strand
GGGCGTCCGGGAACTCCGGGTCCGCGCCCGCATCCCGGACCGCCTGCAGCCGCGCGTCCTGCTCCCGGCTCGAGCCGTACCAGGAGAAACCGAACCAGGTCAGCGCCACCGCCCCGTCAACCCACATCAGCGCCTCGCCGCGCGCCCGGCTGCCGAGCAGGTACTGCCCGGAACCGGGCAGGACCACCGAGGACAGCATCGCCAGGCCGCGGGGCACCTCTGCCGCCGCCGGCCCGGCAAGCGTCAGCAGGACAACCAGCATCGCCACGGGCTTCAGCCCTGGCCGCACAAAACGTTTCATCTTGCTCTCCTGTCGGGAATCACCAGTTTCAGGCTCCGGCGGCGCTCGCCGTCCGTCGCCTCCAGGATGTACACTCCCCCGGGCAGGTCACCCAGGTCGAGCGCAATCGGCCCGGCCTCGACCGTGAACAGCCGCCGCAGCCGACCGCCGGTATCATACAGCCTCAACTCCCCGGCCGGGGCCGCGACCGTGAACCTCCCGCCGGGAGAAACGCTCGGGAACACCCGGAACGCGCCGGGCGCCGGGCCGTCGCCCGGGCCGGTGCGCTCGGCTATCCCGATCAGGTTCCAGTCGGTGAACTTGGCATACACGTCCCAGCCCTGGAGCCGCCGGT
Organism: bacterium; assembly: GCA_046484845.1. Lineage (GTDB taxonomy): Bacteria > Hydrothermota > Tepidihabitantia > Tepidihabitantales > Tepidihabitantaceae > DSBX01. The sequence goes on along the minus strand of JAWOIB010000135.1, from coordinate 6,787 downwards.
TGCCGGTCCAGGTCGCGGCCACGACCTCGTCGCTGGCCGCGATGCTCCGGCCCACGTTCCAGTGATGGTTGCGCGGGGCGGCGTTGGGCTGGTTGAACTTCTGGTTGCGGCTGATGCGCGAACGGTCCGGCCGGAAGCGCTGGACGTACACCTGGGGATTGCGCGGCTGCTCGCGCTCGTCGTTGAACAGCACCACCAGCCGGCCCTGCCGGTCGAACGCGCAGGAGGGCGAGTAAGCGTCCGGCCCGACCGGCGCGTCGTTGACCCGGACGTTGCCGCCGACCGGCTTCCGCTCCGCGTCGAACCACTGCAGGTAAACGTCGTACGCGTCGTTCCGGGTATCCTCCCAGGCCACGACGAAACTGCCGTCATCCGCCACCGCGGCCGCCGGGTAGCCGTGGTAACCGTCGCCCGCGTCGTCGTTGACGCGCAAATTGCCCCCGAGCCGGGTGCCGCTGGTGTCGAAGAGCTGGCAGTAGATGTCCGGCCGGCTCCCGTCGCGGTAGTCCATCCAGGCCGCGACCACCCGCCCGGTCCTGCCGGCGGCGACACTGGCGTAGTACTGGTTGACGTCCTCGTCACCGACCGCGAAGTCTTCGCCGGCGGGCTGCCCGTCGGGCCGGAACCGCCGGGCGTACACCCGGTACCCGCCCTGCCGGGTATCCATCCAGACCACGGTCGCCCGGTCCGCCTCGTCCATCGCGGTGTACGAGTACCACCGGTGCCCGGCGGTGGCGGTGTTGACCCGGAAGTTGCCGCCCCGCGGGTCACCGAAGCTGTCGAGGAACTGGCCGAAGATATTGAACCCGTCCCGCCCGTCGGTCCAGGTCACCAGCGAACGGTTCCGGCCCGCGGCCGCCGCCGCGTAGTACTGCGACGCCGCGCCCGGGACATCGTCGGCCAGCCGCAGGTTGGCCCCGACCGGCTGCCCGTCCGGGGCGAGCAGGACCGAGTAGATGTCGGCGCTGCCGTTGCGCTCGTCCTCCCAGGCCACCAGCACCCTGCCGTCGGCGTACATGTCGAGCGACGGCACGCGCTGCAGCGAACTGGCCGAGTCGGTGTTGACCCGGAACGGCGTCCCGAGAGGCATGCCGTCGCGGGCGAGCAGCCGGGCGTAGACGTCGAGATGACCATCCGCGCCGTCAACCCAGGCGACGACGTACCCGCCGTCCGGCCGCGCGGCCGCCGCCGGTTCGCCCCGACCGGCCGGGGCCGGGCCCCAATCGCTGACCAGGAAGTTGACGCCCAGCGGGGTCCCGTCAGACCGGTAACGCTGGGCCCCGATCTCCTCGTACCCCGCGCGCCGGTCGGTCCAGACCGCTAGAAACTCGTCGTGCCGGTTGCCGGCCGCGGCACAGCTGAACTGGTCCGCGTCCCCGGGGTCGGTACTGACCCGGAACGACTCGCCGGCCGGCCGGCCGGTCTCGTCGTACACCCGGGCGTACACGTCCCACTGCGCCCGGCGCCGGTCTTCCCAGCAGACCAGGAACCCGCCGCCCGGGCTCACCCCGATCGCCGGCGACCACTGGATGCTGTCCTGGCTTGTCACCTGGATGTTCGTGCCGAGCCGGCCCCGGTCCGGCCCGAACCGCTGGGCGAAAACGTTCCAGCTGCCGGTGCGCCCGTCCATCCAGGCAACCGCGAACCTGCCTTCGTCATCGCCGCCGACCACCGGCAGGTACTGGTTCCCAACGCCCACCCCGTCGTCATTGATGCGGAAGTTGGTGTCCAGGGGCTGGCCGCTGCCGTCGAGGAACTGGGCGAAGATGTCCCCGGTTATGCCGTACCGCCGGTCGTCCCAGGTCGCGAGCGTCAGCCCGGACGGTGAGATCCAGACGCCGTTGGCCATCTGGTCCCCGGCCACACCCGAGTCACTGACCCGGAAGTTCCGGCCCCGCTCGCTGCCGTCCGGCGCGAACAGCTGCGCGAAGATATCCGAATCCCCGACCCGCCAGCGGTCCTCCCAGGTGATCAGGAACGAACCATCCGCCCGGACCGCGACCGCCGGGTCGCCCTGCCAGCGCATCGAGCTGTCGCCGTTGGCGGTCCGGTTCTCCCCGACCGGCCGGCCGGACGGGTCGAAACGCTGGTACCAGACATCGGTCTCGCCGGCGGTGAACCCGTACCAGGTCACGACGAAGGACCCGTCCCCGGCGACCGCCACCCGCGGTCGCGACTGGCGGCAGCCGCCGGTCGCGTCGTCGTTGCAGACGAAATCATCCTTGATTACCGAGTCCGCATTCGGGAAGCGCCAGGCGGGCGTTCGCGCGCCGCGCGGCGGCGCCTGCCCCTCGGGGAGCGGACGGGGCTGCCAGGCGGTCCGGCCCCGGAGCAGGCTGTCTATCCCGGCCTCGGACAGCGGCAGCGCGACCGCGCCGGCGACCGCCAGGACCGCGACCGCGAAGCAGCACCACGGCACGGGATTCGGTCTCCCGAACACCCGGCCCCGCGGACCCGCGCGCCTCATCTCACAACTGCCAGCCTTGCGAACCTGGTCAGGGTGCCGGTTTCGGTCTCCGCCTCCAGCTTGACGATGTACAGCCCGGGGGCGTAGTCCGGGTGAAGCCGCAGTTCGACCTCGTTGTCGGTCCCCGCGACCGCCGGGCCGACGAGACCCGGGCCGGACGGCTCGCCCGCCATGTCGAACAGCCGCAACCTGACCGCCTCGACCCCGACGCCGAGCCGGTACCTGATGGTCGCCTTGCGCCCGGCCGGGTTCGGGTACACGAAGAACGACCCGACCGCCTCGTCAGCCGGTCCAGGCATCGGGCCGAGTTCGCTCTCCAGCACCAGCCCGGTGTGGGCCGGGTCATGGTAGGCGCAGGCCCAGACAATGCCGGAAGCCGGGCCGGGCAGGTCCCACACGTGCATGATGCCGTCCTCGGTCCCGGCGATGAGCTCGATGTCGCCGTCACCGTCGAGGTCGGCAACCAGCGGCACCGCGGACACCGGCGCGGTCGTCATCAGGGGGAAGAACCGGACCGTGTCGCCGGTCCGGCTGTCGAACCCGAGCAGGCCGTACCTCGGCGAGCCGATGACCAGGTCCGGCCGGCCGTCGCCGCTGACGTCCGCAATCACCGGCGAGGAGCGGTACTGGAAGTAGGTATCGTAGTAGATGATCCAGTTGCCGACCAGCTCGCTGGTGAGATAGGTCGAGTCCTGCCGGAACGGGTAGTTGCCGGCCAGCGTCGCGTTCCGGTTGAACCCGAACAGCTCGTTCATCGAGGCCAGCATGATGTTGGGATACCCGTCCCCGGTCACGTCCCCGACCGCGGGCAGGCCGGCGAAGGTCTGGCGCACCAGCTCCGCGGAACGGAACCGGACCTCGCCGTCGAGCGACACGATAAACAGCCGGTTGTCATACTCGTCCGCGGCCACCACCGCGATTTCCCGCCTGCCGTCCCGGTCGAAATCGCAGACCACCGGCTGGGCGGTGTTGTAGAACGGGGCGTTGCTCAGCACCACCGGGAACCCGTCCGCGACCGTCCCGTCCTTGTTCAACAGGAACAGCCTGCCATCCGCGGTCAGGCAGACGACCTGCGGGCTGACCGTGTCCGTGACCGCAACCGCGGCCCGGACCTCCGCCCCGAGCGCGACCGGGAAGCCGGGCAGCAGTTCGAGGTCGGCGTTCCAGGCGTACAGCCTCATGTCGGTCGAACCCACGATTATCTCGCGGCGCCCGTCGCCGGTCAGGTCCGCCAGCACCGGCGCCGCCAGCACCCGGTCGTCGGTCCGCAGGGTGCCGAGCCCCGTGCCGTCGTTCCTGAACACCCGCACCGTGCCGTTGGTCCCGCCCGCCACCACCTCGGGCCGGCCGTCGCCGGTGACGTCACCGATCGCGACGTCGCTCTGGCTGGAGGTGCCGAGCTGGGCGAACAGCCCGTTCCGACCCGGCAGGTAGCTGCTGCCGTCGTGCCGCCAGGCGCTGATCCGGCCCGTCGTGTCCAGCGCCACGACCTCGAGGAAGCCGTCCAGATCAAGGTCAACCGCGAATGCCGACCGGAAGGGCGCGCTGCCGTTGCTCACCGGGAATCCCGGCTGCTGCAGGTCCCAGCCGATGCGCACCGGGATGATCGTGTCCTTGAGCGAGCGGGTGGTATCCGTCTCGCCCAGCAGCTTCACCCGGATGAACGACTTGCCGGTGTGGCCGTCGGAACCGGGCCGGGTTTCGACCCCGAACTCATCGTTGTACCCGCCCTTGAAGAACGGGTCCCAGGGCGAACCGTAAATCTCGTAGTCCGGGGCCCAGGAATCCCACCAGGGCACGTCGAAGTCCTGGACTCCGTCCGCCTCCCTCAGGTCCACGCCCTTGTGCTCCGGGAAAATGTTGATGGCGTTGTAGGGACCGTAGTCCGCAATCACGCTCTCGTCCACGTGCCAGATCAGGATGCCGGACCCGGGCAGGAAGAAATCGTACTCGTTGTCCTCGATGCTGACCAGCACTCCGTCCTCGACCTTGACGATGATCGTGTCCGGCCGGCGCACATCCACCTGCCGATTCTCAATCAGGAAGTACTCGTCGGCGTTGATCGGGACCTTGATGATGGTCGGATGGGTGCTGTCCGGCCGGAGCGCGAACAGCGCGGTGTCCATCGCCGCGGCGAAGACCGGTATCGAGTCCACCGGGGTCTGAACCACCACCGGGTTCACCAGCCCCAGCGCCACCCGGTGGTAGGCGTCGAGAAAGCCCGGGATAACCCCGGGCGGCGCGCCCGCCCCGTAATCGCCCAGCCAGCCGCCGTAACCCATCAGGCTCCAGGCCCCCTGGCCCATGGTCACGCCGGTGACGTCGTAAAGGTCGTACGCCCCGAGGATGTGCGCGAACTCGTGCACCAGCGTCCCGGCCAGCCCGACCATGCCCAGGATGTTGACCTGGTCATTCCACATCGTGTCCTGGCGCATCATCTCCGGCATCACCGTCACCTGGTAGATCCTGGTCGCCCCCCCGTCAACCCGGATGTAAGACTCGCCGAGGTAGGCCTCGAACGCGCCGTAGGGAATGTGGCCGGCCAGCAGGTCGAACGGGCTGTCCCGGCGCAGGCCGAAGTCAGCCTGCAGGCCCGAGCCGGCGTGGAAGATGATGAACTCGTCGTAGTCACCGAACCGGAACGCCGGGTCCTCGTCCGCTATCTTCAGCAGGTCGCGCGCCAGCCGAACCAGCCCGATCTCCACCGCCAGCCAGGAAGTCGTATCGCCGTAGTACTGCATCTGCCGGGGCAGCTGGTAAGAGTCCTTCTCGCCCTCGGGCATCACCGTCGGCTCGATCACCAGCCGGCCGTTGGACTGGGCGCGGTAGTAATTGGCCAGCCCCTCCATCTGCCGTTCGAAATAGCGCTTGAAATGCGGCGGGTCGTAGAACAGCCCGGAATCCGGGTGCAGGAACCCGAGCGTGTCCATCTTGCCGTTGCCGGTCGTCAGCGGGGTGGTATCCTCCGCGAACTCCACCCGCAGGCAGAGCACCTTCACCGTGTCGCTGCCGCCCGCCCGCAGCCGCTCGATGCGGGCCCGCGCCGCGGCGGACGGCTGGAACCGGAACCGGTCGAACGGCCGGGTGCCGGACTGCAGCCGGGTGTAGTTACGGACGAACGCGGCGGCCTGCTGCTGCTCGCCCGGGATGGGCCGGGACCGGCCGCGGGTCAGCACCAACTCGCGGCTCGCGGCCTCAAGACTGCCGGCCGCGGCCAGCAACACCAGTATCAACCCCGCAAAGCTTCCCCTGCGTCCGATTATGCCCATTCCCGGTTCTCCTTCCCGGGGCGGCCTGCCCCGGGCATCAAGCGGAGAGAGAGGGATTTGAACCCCCGATACCCTTGCGGGTATACGTGATTTCGAGTCACGCGCCTTCGTCCACTCGGCCATCTCTCCGTCCTAGTTCCTGGTCGCGCCTGCCGCGGAAGAACTCCTTGAGCAGCGCGGCCGATTCATCGGCCAGCAGCCCCGGGGCGACCTCGAACCGGTGGTTGAACCGGTTGTCGGCCGCCACGTCATAGACCGAACCCAGGCAGCCGAACTTCGGGTCCCGGGCGCCGTACACCACCCTTGCCGGCCGCGCCAGCACCAGCGCGCCGGTGCACATCAGGCAGGGCTCGACCGTGCAGTACACCGTCGCCCCGGTCAGCCGCCAGTTGCCCAGCGTTGCGGCCGCCGCGCTCAGCGCGATGACCTCGGCGTGGGCGGTCGGGTCGCGGAGTGCCTCGGTCCGGTTGTGTCCTCGCCCGATAACCCGCTCCCCGCTCACGACGACACAGCCGACCGGCACCTCGCCCTCGGCGGCAGCCGCCCTGGCCTCGGCCAGGGCCAGCTCCATCCAGCGCTCGTCGTCTATGCTGCCCTCACTTTCAGCGCGCCCGGCGTGACTTGAACACGCAACCTACGGATTCGTAGTCCGTCACTCTGTCCAATTGAGCTACGGGCGCGTAATAAGACCCCGATGACAGATTCTAGAACGACAACCGGGACAGTCAAGGTCAAGGGTTGGCCTTGTAATGCCACAGCGATGATGTCACAGGGCTATGCCACAGGGATTATGTCAGTCTTGACGTACGGCCGGCGTACCGCCCAAGAGACGCCGTCGCTCACGACGCAACCACCGCGGGTTGCGGGTGCGGTTCGTCGGGGTCGTCGCTCAGCAACTCCCGGCCGAAACCCGTCATCCCGCCCGAATTACCCATGACCCATAATACCAATCACTATCCATCGAGTTGAAATGAATATCCGGCTACCCGGTCTGGCGTAGCCGTCTGCCAGAAGGCTATGTGATGCTCGACGAAGTGCGGATTGAGTGCTC
>JAWOIB010000132.1:0-10515 GCA_046484845.1 bacterium | reverse complement strand
CCGATGACTCCGGGCATCTTCAAAGCTTCCGTGATGTCAACAGACTTAATCTTTGCGTAGTTGGCGAAAGCGTGGGCGCAGGCGATTTCCAGAGCATCATCTGGTCGAGCGCCAGCTTTCGCGGGTGCCCGGCCCTTCACGGCGGCTGTAGTCCGCACCGGCCTGGAGGGTGACGATGCCGCTGGTCCAGGTGAGCTGGCCGCTGGTCCCGTAGCGGTTGCCCAGCCCGAGGTTGCCGTTCAGGACCCCGGACAGGCCGGAGCCGCGCTGTTGCTTGAGGATAACGTTGATGATGCCGGAGACGCCGTCCGGGTCGTAGCGGGCCGAGGGGTTGGTGATGATTTCGACCCGGTCAATGGACGCGGCCGGGATGGTCTGGAGCGCGTCGGACGGGTCGAGCGGCGAGAGCCGGCCGTCCACCAGCACCGTGAAGTTCTCACTACCGCGCAGGCTGACGTTGCCCTCGATGTCCACCTTGACCGTCGGGACGTTCTCGAGCACATCCACCGCGGTGCCGGAAGCCGCGGTCGCCAGGCCGCCGACGTCGATGACCTTCTTGTCAATCTCGTAGGTCAGCGTCGGCCGCTCGGCCACGACCTCCGCGCCCTCGACCGCCACGACCGCCTGGCGCAGGTCGATCCGGCCGATGTCGACCGCCGCCCCGGGCGCGAGCTCCAGGTCGGTCACCGTCCGGGGCCGGTAGCCGATGAACGTCACCTCGACGTAGTACCGGCCCGGCGGCAGGCCGGCGACTTCGAACCGGCCGTTCGGCCCGCTGACCGTGCCGTTCACCTGCGTCGAGTCGCGCAGGCGGTAGACTACGATATTGGCGTATTCGACCGGCTGGCGGTACTCGGAGTCGTACACCTGCCCGGTGATGGCCCCCGGGTTGCCGGCCCGGCCCCCGCCCGGCTGGGCCGGGGCGAGCGCGATTGCGGACAATAGCAGCAGTATGGTTATCTTCACTGGCATAATGATACTGACCCGACCGCGAAAGCAAACCTGCGCCTGCTTGACAACTCGGCCGTCCGGCCTACTATTTGAGTTAGACCGTGTGCGCAGACAAACGTTGCGCCGGCGCTTTCCACGTCCGCGCGCGACACTAACCAAGGAGGACTGATGCTGTCTGCTATTCTGACCCTGGCCCTCGCGGCCGTGACCTCGCTGGCGCCTTCCACCGGCGTTGTCACCCCCGGTGCCTGGGACGGCGGCGGGCCGGACGCCTACGGCTACATCTGGCTCAACTCCGACGACACCGAGCCCGGCTCGCCGACCTACAACTGGATCGAAATCAAGGACATCGGCGAGGAAGTCCCGAACCTCGGCGACGACAACGTCATCGGCCCGTACAACATCGGGTTCGAGTTCCCGTACTACTGGTACAAGGTCACCAGCTTCTACGTCGGCTCCAACGGCTACGTCGCCTTCCACGACAACACCCTCAACGCCCACGAGTTCCCGCCCATCCCCAACCCGCGCCGCTCGAACAATACCCTCGCCCCGATGATGTGCGACCTCGACCCGTCGCCGGGCGGCTCGCCCAACGGCTCGGTCTGGGTCTGGACCAACGCCAACAACGACACCTGCATCATCCAGTACGACCAGGTCGCGTTCTGGAACACCGGCGGCAGCAACACCTTCCAGGTCATCCTGTCCCGGCCTGACAGCGCCATCACCTTCCAGTACAAGGCGCAGACCGGCGCGCCCTACAACGGCTGGGTCGGCGCCGGCCAGAACCAGTGCGGCATCGAGAATGTCTCCGGCAACATCGGGCTCAACTACCTCTCCGGCAACCAGCCGCCCGGCAACATGTACCGGGCCGAACTGGCGGTGCGGTTCATCCCGCCCGATTCCACCACCTACGAGGTCAACGACGCCGGCATCCGCAACGCGATGAACGACCGCAACGGCGGGTTCTTTGTCGAGAACGGCAGCCCGACCCGGTTCTGGGGCATCGCCCAGAACTTCGGCAACCAGACGGTCGCCGACTACAAGGCCTACGTCCGGGTCAAGCGCCAGAGCGGCGCAGTGGTCCACTTCGATTCGACAATGGCCAGCACCCCGAACCCGGGCGACATCGACTCGGTCGTGTTCGACCAGGTCTGGACCCCGACCCAGAACATGACCTACATCGTCGAGGTCTTCACCGCCCTGAGCGGCGACGTCTTCCCGGCCAACGATACCGCCAAGATCGAATGCCGGGTGCTCACCCTGCCCGGCGTGCTCAGCTACGACAAGGGCGTGGCGGACGCGTACTACTCCTGGAACGGCGAGGGCGGGTACGGCGCGCGGTTCGTGCCCCCGGTCTACCCCTGCTCCATCACCGGCATCCGGATGATGTCGCAGTCGGCCACCGGCATCTCCTGCGTGTTCGGCATCTTCGCCGACAACGGCCCGGGCGGCTCGCCCGGCGACACGTTGTACCTCGGCACGGTCAACGTCTCCGCGCCGCAGTGGTACCAGCTCAACCCGCCGTCCCCGGTGGTCATCGAGGAAGGCGCGTTCTTCGTCGGCGCGATGTCCGCGACCGCCTCCGACCCGTCGTTCGGGATGGACACCATGCCACCGATTTCCGGCCAGAGCTGGGAGTACACCGGCGTCTGGGCCCCGAGCCGCGACCTCTGGCTGCGCGAGGCGATGTTCAACGCCGAAGTGCGCGTCGGGGTCGGCATCGAGGAATGGGTCAGCCCGGTGCCGGTGCCTGCCCCGGTGCGGGTTGACGTCAGCCCGAACCCGTTCGGCGCCAGCGCCCGGCTGAGCCTGGTCAACGGCCGCGGCACCGAGACCGAGGTCGAGGTGTTCGACGCGACCGGCAGCGTGGTCCGCACGCTCGAGCTGGTGCGCGGCAGCGCGACCTTCAACGGCCGCGACAACGCCGGCCGGCTGCTTGCCGACGGCATCTACTTCGCCCGCGTCCGCGGCGATCACTCCTCGGTCGCCAAGGTCGTGATTTCCCGCTAGCCGGGAACCGGTCTGTCACAGCGGGGCCTTCGGGCCCCGCTGTCTTTTGTGAAGCGGGTTAGAGCTCGCGCCAGTTCAGCGAGTTGAGCCGCAGCGCCTCGAGGTGGTGGGACAGGAACTCCCGGACCAGCTCGAGCAGTGCCGGGTCGGCCGCCTGCGGCACCAGCCCGGCCGCGGGCGAGTAGAGCAGGTTCGCCAGCCGGGCCAGCAGTGCGGTTTCGATTTCCGGCGCGTCCGGGGCCACGCCGCATTCCGGGCAGACCGCGCCGCCGCGCCGGGTGTCGAACCGCCACCGGTCCGGGCCGGCGGCCACCGGCCGGCCGCAGCCCAGGCAACTGCGCACCTCCGGCCGGAACCCGAGGAAGCTGGCGCCCTTGAGCAGGAACGACAGCACCAGCGCGGGCAGTCGGTCGTCCGCGCGCTCGATTTCCACCAGGTAGGTCCGGGCCAACTGCCAGAGCTGCTCGTTGGGGTCGTGGTCCCCGATCGTCCGGAGCAGGAACTCCCCGACCTGCTCCGCCGCCAGGAACCGGGCCGGCTCCGCCGCGATGCCCGGGTGGCCGGTGACCAGCGCGGAATCGGAGATGGTGTAGATCGTCTTCTGCTGGTGCCAGTGCCAGGTGAGTTCGGCCAACGCGAACGGCTCCAGCGCCGCCCCGAACCGGTTCTTCGGCCGGCGCGCGCCTTTGGCAATCCCGGTCACCCGGCCGTTGGACCGGGTGAACAGCGTCACCAGCTTGCTCGACTCCCGCAGCGGCCGGGTGCGCAGGCAGATCGCCAGGTCGCGGACGATGCGCCGCGTCCCCATCAATCCTCGCTTCTGATTTCTCCGACCAGCTCTTCGAGGATATCCTCGAGCGTGACGATGCCGGTGACCCGGCCCGCGTCCTCGACCAAGACCATGTGCTCGCCCCGGCGCTGCAGCTCGTCCAGCGCCGCCATCATCCTCGTCCCGGCTGCGATGCGCCGGACCGGCCGGACCCGCGGCGCGCCCGGCGCGAGCAGGTCCTTGGCGAACACCAGCCCGGCAATCTGCTCCGGCCGGTCCCGGTACACCGGGATCCGCGAGTAGCCGTGCTCCGCGACCAACGCCAGCAGTTCCGCCCGGGTCGCCCGCTCGGGCAGCGACCTCACCCGCGCGAGCGGTATCGCCGCCTCCGCCACCACCAGCCGGGAGAACCGGAACAGCCGCGCGGCCAGGCTCGAGACCGCGGTCCCGGCCGGGACCGCGCCCGCCTGCCGCTCGCGCTCGCGCAGGGCGGAAAGCAGGTCCTGCCGGGTCAGACCCGCGCCGCCGCGCTGCTTCGCCGCCGCGCCCGCGGTCAGCCGGGAGATACCGGCCAGCACGACGACCGCCGGCGCAAACAGCACCATCGCCCCGGCCAACGGCCCGGACGCGTGCCGCAGCCAGCGGTTCGGGTTCGCCTGGGCCACCGTCTTGGGCAGGAACTCCCCGAACACCAGCGTCAACGCCACCAGCAGCACGACCGCGATCGAGGTGTACCCGGGCCCGAAACTGCGGGCGGTGAACTCCGCGGCCAGCACCGACGCGAACACGTTGACCAGGTTGTTGCCAACCAGCGCCGCGATGACCGTCGCCTCCCGCCACTCGAGCAGCCTCAGCGCGGTCCCGGCCCCGGGCGTGCGCCGCTCCGCCCAGTTGGTCAGCCGGACCCAGTGCGCGCGGTACACCGCGGTCTCGGTCCCGGAGAAGAACCCGGACAGCAGCACCAGCACCGCCACCACCGCCGGCTGCACCGCTACTCCGCTTCCCGCCCGGCCCGCCGGACCGTGGCCCGCTCGAGCTTGTTCTCGCTCACCTCGCGGACCTCGATGACCAGCCCGGCGACCCGGACCAGGTCGCCCGCCACCGGCAGCCGGCCCAGCCGGTCCTGCACATACCCGGCCAGCCGCTCGTGCTCGATGCCGTCGAGCCGGCCCCGGAACAACCGGTTGAGCGTGGCGATGTCGATTTCGCCCTCCACCTCGTAGCTGTCCGGGGCGAGCCGGCGCCAGGGCAGCTCGCCCGGCTCGTCATACTCGTCGGTAATCTCCCCGAAAATCGCCTCGAGGATGTCCTCGAGCGTCACCAGCCCGGCGGTCTGGCCGAACTCGTCGATAACGATCGCGACGTGGTACCCCTTCTTACGCAGCTCCTCGAGCAGCGACGGCAGCCGCCGGGTCTCGGGCACGAACGACGCCGCGCGCATCACCTCCGCTACCGGCCGCGCCGGGTCGGCGAGCAGCAGCTCCTTGGCGTAGGCGACCCCGGCGACATGGTCGATCGTCTCCTCGAACACCGGCAGCCGCGAGAACCGGTTCGCGTCGCAGACCGCCAGCGCCTCCGCGACCGTTGCCCGCCGCTCGATACCGACGATGTCGATGCGCGGGGTCATCACCTCGCTCACCGTCCGCTCGGCCAGCCCGACCAGGTTCCAGAGAATCTCCTCCTCCCGCTCGACCACCACCCCCCGCTCCCGGCCGACCCGGAACATCGTGTGCAGCTCGCTCTCGGAAAGGTGCTCCGGCTCCCCGCCGCGGGGCGCCAGCCGGGAACCGATGCGCTCGAGCACCGCCGCGACCGGCGCCAACAGCACCCGGGCCAGCTCCGCCACCGGCGCGGCCAGCCGCAGGAACCGGGTCGAGCCGCGCACCGCCAGCAGCTTCGGGGTCACCTCCCCGAACAGCAACAACAGCCCGGTCATCACCAGCCCGGCGATGCCCAGGTACACGCCCGGGCTGCGGCCGGCCGCGGCGGTCCAGTTTACCACCGCCAGCGTCGCCAGCGCCGAGGCGCTGACGTTGACCAGCAGGTTGGCGGCGAGAATCGTGCCCAGCAACCGGGCGGGCGAGGCCAGCAGCCGCTCCACCCGCCGGGCCAGCTTCGGCCGCTCATCCCGCAGCCGGTCGCGACCGGCCGCGGTGAGCGAGAACAACGCGGTTTCCGAGCCCGAGAACAGCGCGGACAGCACCAGCAGCAGCCCGACCGCGGCCGCGTAGAGCAGGACCATCACCGGGCTCCGGCCCGGGTGCGGCTACTACCGGGAGGTTGTTCGTCGTCAGTCATTATCAGGGGGCGGCTCCAGCGCCGCCATCTCGCGGTGGGACAGGCCCAGCAGGTGCAGCAGGCCGTGGGTGATGAGCCGCTCCAGCTCGCCGTGGTAGCCGGTGCCGTACGCGCGGCCCTGCGCCCGGGCGCGCTCGCGCGAAACGTAGATTTCACCCAGCACCCGGCGGCCGGTCTCCGGGTCGAGGTACCCCATCGGGAACGACAGCACGTCGGTCGGCCGGTCGCGCCGGCGCCAGCGGCGGTTCAGCCCGGCCAGCACCGCGTCGGTAGTCAGCACCACGCTCGCCCGCGCGCCCCGCGCCGCCGGGAACCGGTGCGCCAGCCGGCTGGCCACCCGCTCCGCGCCGGCGGCCAGCCGGCGGTCGCGGGTGTTGAGCAGCGCCAGCTCCAGGTTCCTCACGCCCTGCCGCCCCGCTCCTCGTACGCCCGGACGATGCGCGACACCAGCGGCGGCCGGACCACGTCGGACGCGTCGAAACTGCACATCTCGATACCCTCGACCCCGGCCAGCCGGCGCTGGGCATCGACCAGCCCGGACCCGCCCGGGTGTTCGAGGTCGATCTGGGTGATATCGCCGGTGACGATCGCGCGCGAATGCCAGCCCAGCCGGGTCAGGAACATCCGCATCTGGGTCGCGGTGGTGTTCTGGGCCTCGTCAAGGATGATATAGGAGTCGGACAGCGTCCGGCCGCGCATGAACGCCAGCGCCGCCACCTCGATGACCTCCTCCTCGAGCAGGCGGCGGGCCCGCTCCAGCGGTAGCATGTCGAACAACGCGTCGTAGAGCGGCCGCAGGTACGGGTCCACCTTGTCCTTGAAAGTCCCGGGCAGGTACCCGAGCGACTCCCCGGCCTCGACCGCGGGCCGGGTCAGCACGATCCGGTGGCACCGGCCGCCGACCAGCGCCTCGACCGCGGTCGCGACCGCCAGGTAGGTCTTGCCGGTGCCGGCCGGCCCGATCGCGAAGATGATTTCGCCCCGGCCGATGGCCCGGACGTACGCCTGCTGATTCGGGGTCCGGGGAATGATGGTCTTGCGCGGGGTCTTGATGACCGACGCGCCGGGCGCGTCCCGGTCCGGCCGGCCGGCCTCCTGCCGGCCCGCGATTTCTTCCGCCTCGGCCCGGACCAGGTCCGGGACGATGACCTCCCCATCCTGGCAGCGCCGGACGAGCCGGCGGAACAACTCCTCCAGCGCGGCCCGCTCGCCGGCCGGGCCGGCGAACCGCACCACCCCGGCCCGCACCGCGACCCGGCTCCGGAAATGCCGCTCCAGCTCGCGCAGGTTTGCGTCCGCCGGGCCGAGCAGCGCCACCGGGTCCACATCCCCGAGCGACAGCTCGACCGCCGCGACCGCGTCCCCGGCCGCGCCCGCAGGCGGGCATCCCGGCCGTCGGTCCGAATCCTCAGCTATTGCCATTCGACTAAAGCCCATTCTAATCGCGGTTGTCTGGCCCGTCAAGACCGGCGACCCGCACCCGGACGCCGGACCCCGCCCGCCGAACCAGCCCCGCCGACTTTCTCGGCAACACACAACCGCCATTACCTGCCGTATTTTGCTGACGAGCCACGCATTTTGCGGCAGAATCCTGCCTGGCCAGCGCTTCACGATTGTTCACCCCGGTGAACTAACTCCTTAATAGCGAAAATCTTACCGGAGACGCCAGAAATCGCCAATTCTGGCACGACAATTGCTACTATATATCTTGCCTCCGGGTCATCCCCCGGGGGGGTTGGAACCACTTAGGAGGGTTGCTTGCAAATGCTATCGGATGAGTTGCGTACCGAGTTGTGGTATGCCCGCTCGTTGCGCGAGGCCGCCGGGGACTGTGCGGAACGTCTGCGCCTGCTGGAAGACTACTACCGCCGGTCCTGCTTAGCACGAGACCGCAGGGGAGCGGTCGAATCGGACGCTGTTTCGGGCGACATCGGGCCGGAACTCATCCGGGCAGGAGGAAGACGATGAACCAGGCAAACGAACGGGTCCAGGACTGGTTGAAGTTCGATGGCCCGGTGCCGCCGTTCCTGCAGGGGCGGGAAGCGGAACCGCCTGCCCGCGCCGCGGACAGGAACCCGGAGTCCCGCCGTCCCTGCCATCGGCATCGGACCGACCAGCTACATCGGCCTTCACCGGTCCGCTGTCACGGAAACTGAGAGCCAACCAGAGGAAAAGAAACCGCCCCGGCATCAGCCGGGGCGGGTCTCTTTCAGGCCCGGCCGCGCTCAGGGCCGCTCGGCCTCGGCCAGGTACAGCTCCGCGCGGCCCAGGTAGATCTCCGCCAGCTCGTTGATGAACTCGATTTCCGCGTCGGTCAGCTCCCGCTTCACCTGCGCGGGCACGCCCGCGACCAGCGTGCCGGCCGGCACCTCGAACCCCTCCCGCACCACCGACCCGGACGCGACTATCGAATGACTACCCACCCGCGCCCGGTTCTGGACAATCGCGCCCATCCCGACCACGCACTCGTCCTCGACCGTACAGCCGTGCAGAATTACCCGGTGCCCGACCGTCACCCGGCTCCCGACAATCGTCGGGGTATCGGCGTCCGCGTGGACCACGCTCAGGTCCTGGATATTGGTCTCCGGCCCGATGACGATTCGGTCCACGTCCCCGCGCAGCACCGACCCGAACCAGATGCTTGCCCGGTCCCCGACCGTCACCCGGCCGATCAGCCGCGCGTCCGGGGCCACGAACGCCCCCCGGCCCAGCCGGGGCTCGTGCTGCTGGAACCGCATCAACATCGCGCCCCCGTCATTCGGCCTGCGGCCGGCTGAACCGCACCAGCGCGATGTTCCGGTTCGCGCCCGGCTTCGCCACCGTCCCGAGCGCGAACACGTCCCCGGCCGCGGCCACCGCGGCGCCGGTGACGTCGCCGCCCTCGCGCCAGTTTCGCTCCCAGGTCGAGGTCACCCCGGGCAGGTGCTCGAACGCCAGCAACCAGCGCTCCCCGCCCGCGACCAGCGTCCCGGCCACGAACACGCCGCCCTCCGGGGTCAGCGCCAGCCCGCGGCCCTCCGCGGTGGTCGTCCCGCCGTAGGCGGTCTGCCGGATCAGCTCCCCGTCCGGGTGGCGCTCGATAATCACGCAGCGCGGCCCGGCCGGTGTGCGGGCGGTGCCGGTGGCGATGACGTGGCCGTACCGGTCCACCGCCACCCCGCCCGGCCGGTCCTCGCCGCCGCCGTCGTAGCTCCGGGTCCAGCTCGTGTCACCCTTCGCATCGAACGCGGCCAGCAGAATGTCCGGGTTCTCCGCGCTGCCGGTGATGCCGGACACCACCAGCCGCTCCACATCCGCGCGCGGGTCCACCGCCAGCCGCTCCGCCGCGGCCAACCCGCCCAGCCGCCAGTTCCGTGACCAGAGCGTCGCCCCATCCTCCCGGTTCAGCGCGACCAGCAACAACTCCTGCCGGTCCTCGGCCCGGGTCCAGCCGCCCACGTACACCCGGTCCTCGGCCAGCGCGATGCCCCGCCCGGCGCTCGCCTCGCCCACCGCCAGCGCCCGCTGCCAGAGAATCGCGCCGTCCGCCCGGTAGCGTGCGGCCACGCACATCTCCCGGCCCTCGAGCACGCTCGAGCCGGTCACGAAGACGTTCCCGGCCTGGTCGTAGGCCACGTCGCCGGCAACGTTCACCTCGCCCTGCCGGTACTGCCGCCGCCACAGCTCCCGGCCCTCCGGGGTCATCGTCACCACCAGCCACGACGACCGGTCGCCGGCCTGGTTGGTCGCCAGCAACGCCAGGTTCTCGCCATTGTGCGACAGCGCGACCGCCTCGTCGTCGCCGTCACACTCCACGACCATCACCCGGACTACCTGGCCCGGACCGCAGCCGGCCAGCACCGCCGGCAGCACCAACGCGACGAACAAACTGCCCGCCGCCCGCAGCCAATGACAAATGCGCATGGGAAGATTCTCGGCCGCCACCTCACCCTGTCAAATCATAACCCCCTGCCGCCGCGGCCCGGCCCGGCCGGCGTCCCGTTTCACAGAGTTATACACCAGCGAGGCGGCCGGTTTTCCGGCCGGTTGCGAACTACCGAGGCCCGGACCGGCTATCCAACGAAATATAGACGAGTTAGGCCGGTCCGAGCGACCAGCCCCACCCCATCCCGGGGGCCATCCCCGGGGCCGTTCCCCCCCTGGGTTCAGCGCCATCCCGGGCGTTCGCGTCGTCGCCATCTGCGACGCCGACCGCGCCGTCCTCGACCGCGAGAAGAAGAAGTTCGCCGACCGCCAGGATACCGTCGACGCGTACGTCGACATGCGCGAGCTTCTCGACGACCAGAGCATCGACGCGGTCATCACCGCCACACCCAACCACTGGCACGCCCTGGTCACCGTCTGGGCCTGCCAGGCGGGCAAGGACGTCTACGTCGAGAAGCCCGTCAGCCACGACCTGTGGGAAGGCCGCCAGATGGTCAGGGCCGCCCGCAAGTACAACCGCATCGTCCAGAGCGGAATGCAGCGCCGCTCCGACACCGGACTGA
>JAWOIB010000136.1:0-30307 GCA_046484845.1 bacterium | reverse complement strand
GCCCTCCTCGATGTACTTATTGACGTTGTCCCAGGCTCCGCCCGCGTTGGCCATGAACACCGCCATGCAGAACCCGGAGGACAGCCCGCCGACCAGCAGCCCGACCACGCCCTCGACCCCGAACAGCACCCCGACCACGACCGGCGAGACAATCGCCAGCAGCGTCGGCGCCAGCATCTCCCGCTGGGCGGCCAGCGTGCAGATCCTCACCGCGCTGGCGTAGTCCGGCTTGGTCTTGCCTTCCATTATCCCGGCGATTTCCCGGAACTGCCGGCGCACTTCCTCGGCGATCTTCGAGGCCGCCCGGCCGACCGCCTTGATGATCATCGCGCTCACGCCCATCGGCAGCATCGCGCCCAGGAACACCCCGATCATCAGCCGCGGGTTCATCACCGACAGGTCGATGCTCAGGTCCAGCCCCAGCGAGTTGCCGATGACCTCCGCCTGGCTGATGTAAGCCGCAATCAGCGCCAGCGCGGTCAGCGCCGCCGAGCCGATCGCAAAGCCCTTGCCGGTCGCCGCGGTCGTGTTGCCCAGCGAGTCGAGCGCGTCGGTCCGCTCGCGGACAATCGGCTCCTGGTGGGTCATCTCGGCGTTGCCGCCGGCGTTGTCCGCCACCGGTCCGTAGGCATCGGTCGCCAGCGTGATGCCCAGCGTCGAGAGCATCCCGACCGCGGCCACCCCGATGCAGTACAGCCCGAGCCCGGTGTCTCCCCCGCCGCCGAGGAAGAACGCTACCGCGATCGCGGCCGCGACCACAATCACGACCGGGATGGTCGAGCTCATCCCGACCGACAGCCCCTCGATGATCAGCGTGGCCGGCGAGGTCTTCGCCTCCTCGGCGATGCCCCGCACCGGCCGGTAGGAATCCGAAGTGTACATCTCGGTGAAGTACCCGATCAGCACCCCGGACAGCAGCCCGGCCAGCACCGCCCAGTACACGCTGAAACTGGCCGGGAGCATCAACCGGACCAGGAATACCGCGGCGATCGCCACCAGCACCGTCGCGCCGTAGGTCCCGAACCGCAGCGCCCGCAGGAGCACCGCCTGCTCCGCCTTCTCGCCCACCCGGACCAGGAAGCTCGCCAGTATCGCCGCGATGATGCCGACCCCGGCCAGCACCATCGGGAACAGCATGCCGTTGGTGGTGATTTCCGTGCCGACCCCGAACGCCGCCACCGCCAGCGCCATCGTCGCCACCACCGACCCGATGTAGCTCTCGTACAGGTCCGCGCCCATCCCGGCGATATCCCCGACGTTGTCCCCGACATTGTCCGCAATGACCGCCGGGTTGCGCGGGTCGTCCTCCGGGATGCCCGCCTCGATCTTGCCGACCAGGTCCGCGCCCACGTCCGCGGCCTTGGTGAAGATGCCGCCGCCGACCCGGGCGAACAGCGCCATCGCGCTCGCGCCGATGCCGGAAGCGACCATCGCCGAGGCAATCATCCCCTGGTCGGAGAAGATCGCGTGGAGCACCAGGTACCAGGCCGACAGGAACAGCAGCCCAAGTCCGACCACCGTCATTCCCATCACCATCCCGGCCGAGAACGCCACCCGCAGCCCGGCGTTCAGGCTCTGCCTCGCGGCCCAGGTCGTCCGGGCGCTCGACCGCACCCCGACCGCCATCCCGATGTACCCGGCCAGGCCCGAGAAGAACCCGCCGGTCACAAACGCGATCGGCACCGTCCAGAGCTGGCTGCCGGTAAGCACCAGCACCACGAACAGCACCGTCACGACCGCGAAGAAGATCCCGACGCCCTTGTACTGCTGCTTCAGGTAGGCGTAGGCGCCCACCTTCACCGCGTGGGCGATTTCCTTCATCGGCTCGGTACCCTCGCTCAAGCGCATATTGCGCAGCGCCAGCACCAGCGCGAAAACCAGGGCGACGATTGACGCCGCCGGGGCAATCCAGAAAACCGGGCTCATTGCTGCTCTCCTTTTGTCAGCTTTGCGACCGCAAGCCGGGGGCGATGCTGCCGCCTCCCGGCAGACCTCCCGGCGCCGGACGCCGGGCTGCCGAAACCAGACTCTGCGAGCGACGAGTATAGCGCCAAACGCCCGGATGGCAAGCAGGCGCCCGGCCGCCGCTCGGGCTTGACACGCGGCCGGCCGGGCCGATAATCGCGGGGTGAGTCGGCGTATCGATTTCTACATCGACAAGCTGGAATGGCTGGGCCCGATTCTCGTTCGCGGTCTGGGCCTGCTCAGTTCGGCCGAGGCGCTGGAGCAGAGTTTCTCCTTCTCGCAGGTGATGGTACTCCAGACCCTGCAACGCAGCCGGTCGATGAAGATGACCGAGCTGGCCCGCTTCCTCGGCCTGTCCAAGACCAACGCCACCGGCCTCGTTGACCGGCTGGTCCGGCGCGGGATGGTCCGGCGCGACCGCTCCGAAGAGGACCGCCGGGTGGTGTTCGTCTCGCTCACCCCGGATGGCCGCCGGGCGGCCGCCCGGCTGACCATCACCTCGCGCAAGGGGCTGACCGCGCTGATGAAGCGGGTGCCGGAAGAGAACCTCGGCCCGTTCATCGCCACCCTCGAGCAGTTGGCGCTGGGCCTGGCCGAAACCTCGGGCAGCGCACCGCCCCCGGCCGGCCCGCCGCGCTGACCGTCCTCCCGATAGTTCACTGTCCTGAACGATTCTGCTTGACAGCCAACTTGGTTCATATAGCGTATAATACGCTGTGAGTATGAAACTGCTTCCTTGGCCCGCGCGCCTCGTCGAACGCCGCCCGCTGGCGGTAGTGCTGGTCGTGCTGGCCCTCACCGCCGCCTGCGTACCGCTGCTGTTCCAGTTGCGGCCGGAGGCGGACCTCCTCCGGCTGCTGCCGGCGGGTGACCCCGGGGTCGAGGTTACCCGGGTCGTGGACCGGGAGTTCGGCGGCGCGGAACTGGTCGCGGTGCTGGTCGAGGCCGGGGACATCTTCGCGCCCGGGACGCTCGCCGGGCTGGAAGAACTGACGGTCGACCTCGCCGCGCTCGAGCAGGTCAACAAGGTCGAGGCGCTTACCACTCTCGAAGACGTCACCGGCCGCGGCGACGACCTGTTCGTCAGCCGGGTTATCGAGAGCATCCCGCAGGACCCGGCCCGGCTGCGGGCGCTGCGCGAGCAGGTGCTGGCCGACCCGCGCTACCGGGGCGCGCTGGTGGACAGCACCGGTACCGCCACGCTGCTACTGGTGCGGCTGGTACCCGGCACCGACAAGTCCGCCGCGGTCGGGGCGGTCGCCGAAGTCTGCCGGGCCTCCACCCTGCCCGGCCGCGTAACAATGACCGGCAACGCCGCCCTGACCCGGTACGTGCAAGACTGGATGGTCCGCGACCTGCTCTGGCTGCTGCCGCTGGCGGTGCTGGTGCTGGCCGCGGTCCTGCTCGTGAGCTTCCGCAACTGGCGGGGGCTGCTGCCGCTGGCCGGGGTGCTGGTGGTGCTGGCCTGGACTTTCGGGGTGGTCGGCCTGCTGCGCCAGCCGCTGACGGTGGTGCTGGTCGTCCTGCCCCCGGTCCTGCTCGCGGTCGGCAGCGCCTACGGGATTCACATCGTCAACCGCTGGCGCCAGGAACGGCAGGCGGGCGCGCCGGACGCCGCCGGCCGGAGCGTGGCGCGGACCGGCCTGCCGGTGTTCCTGGCGATGGCCACTACCGTCGTCGGGTTCGGCAGCAACGTGATCATGCGGGTCAGTGCGATTCGCTGGTTCGGGGTGTTCTCCGCGCTCGGGGTGCTGTTCTCCTTCGTCATCGCGGTGACCTTCGTCCCGGCACTGCTCAAGCTCGCCGACCGGGGCGCGGTCAGCTTCCCCGCCCGGGCCGCCCGGCCCGGGCGGTTCTGGACCGGCTGGCTGCGGGCGGTGGTTCGGGGCCGGTGGCTGGTGGTCGGGGTGACGCTGGCGCTGCTGCTCGCCTCGGCCGCTTTCATCCCCCGGCTCGCAACCGAGACCGATTTTGTCACATACCTCAAGGCCGGCTCCGACCCGGTCCACGCTTCGGAGGTCATCACCGACCGCTTCGGCGGCTACCTGCAGTTCGAGGTGCTCATCGAGGGCGACATCCAGGACCCGGGCCTGCTCGGCCGCATCGAGCGGTTCGAGCGCGAGCTGGGAGAGGTTCCCCACGTCACCCGCACCCAGTCGCTGGCCGGCATTCTGCGCACCACCAATCTGGCGTTCGGCGGCGGCGACACCGCTTTCGAGCGCCTGCCCGGCACCCGGGCCGAGGTCGCCCAGTACCTGCTGCTGCTCTCGCTCTCGGGCGGGGACTTCCTCGCCGACTACGTCACCCCCGACTACCGTCTGGCGCGGGTTACCGCCCGCTTTGACCGGCAGGCCAGCGAGGAAATCGGCCGGGCCGCGACCCGGCTGCGGGCGCTCGCGGCCGATATCTTCGAGCCGGGCGAGACGGTACGGGCGGGCGGGATGCCCTTTGCCACCTGGGCCCTGCACCGGGACATCCAGTCCAGCCAGCTCCTGACCCTGTTGCTGGCGCTGGCCGGGGTGCTCATCATCGTCGCCGGGGCGTTCCGCTCCCTCCGGCTCGGGCTGGCGGCGGTGGTGCCGGCCGGCTTCGTGGTTGCGCTCAACTTCGGGGCGATGGGACTGCTGGGCATCCGGGTGGACATCGTCACCGCCATGCTCGGCGCGATCGCGGTCGGCATCGGCGTGGACTACGCCTGCCACCTCGTCGCGCGCTGGCGCGAGGAACGCGACCACGGCCCGGGCCTCACCCGGCTTGCCCGGACCGTGACCGGCGTCGGCCCGGCGATAACGACCAACGCGCTCTCGGTCGCGCTCGGGTTCGCGGTGCTGGGCGGCTCGAGCCTGGTCATCATCCAGCGCTTCGGGATATTGATAACCGAGATGACCCTGCTCGCCGCGCTGGCCGCGCTCGGGGTCATCCCGGCAGTTTTCGCGCTCGTGGACAAACACAGGAGAAAGAAATGACTGCACTGATACTGACCGCAATCCTGCTCTCGGCCGCGCCGACCGGGCGCGAGGTGCTCGAGGCAATGAAGGTTCGGACCGTGGCCCGCGACCGGACAATGGCGGCGACGATGGTCATCCGGGACCGTAACGGCCGCGAGCAGCAACGGGCAATCCGCTCGATAATGAAGGGCGACGAGCGGATGATGACCACCTTCGTCGAGCCGGCCGAACTGGCGGGCGTAACCTTCCTCAGTCTGCCCGGCGGCAACATGTGGATCTACCTCCCGGCGCAGGGTCGGGTCCGGCGGGTATCCGGGAGCATGGTCAACCAGGGCTTCGGTGGCTCGGACTTCTCCTACGAGGAGATGAGCAACATCTCCTTTGCCGGTAGCGACAGCGTGCTCTCGATTGCCGGCACGGAACTGGACGGCCGGCCAGCCTGGCTGCTCTTGCTCGAAGCTACGGGCGGCCGCACGCGGCTCTGGGTGGACCGCGAGCGCAGCGTCCCACTCCAGATCGAGAAGCTCGGGCCCACCGGCGCGGTCGAGAAGCGCATCGAGTTCGGCGAATTCCTCGTGGCCGGCGAGCTCAGCCTGCCCGGCCGGGTGCTGATGCGCGACCTCAAGCAGGGCAGCTCGACCGAAATCCGCGTCCGCGAGTTCCAGCTCAACACCGGTCTGCCGGACAGCCGCTTCACCGAGACGGGCATGAAGCGCGGAGCCTGAAATGAACCCGGGCATCCTGTTCACGGCCCTGCTCGCGGCCGGCAGCTGGCAGGCGGACCTCTCCGGCCGGCTCAACCTGCGCTGGCCGGGCGGGGAGAGCGCCCGGCTGAGCTGGTTCGAAACCCGGGCCGCGCTCAACTTCGAGCCGCCCCGCACGGACCGGGTCACGGGCCGGCTCGGTCTCGAGCTCCGGGCGGATGGGTTCCCGACGGTCGCCACGCTTTTCGGCTCGGGCCAGGCCGGCGAGACGGAGCCGGTCGAGCTCCTGCTCGGCGAGGCATTCGTCCGGCTGTTCGACCTCGTCCCCGGGCTCAACCTCGGCCTCGGCCGCCAGCTTGTCCACTGGGGCGCGGCCGACGCGGTCAACCCCACCAACCTGCTCTGCGCGCCCGACTACACCGACCCGCTCACCTGGGACGCCCGGCGCCCGGCCTGGCTCGCCCACGCCGAGTACGCCCCGCTACCCGCGGTCGGATTCGAGCTCGCCTGGCGGCCGGTGTTCGAGCCGGCCCTGACCGGCACCTCGGGCTGGTTCCCCGCGGCCGCGCAACTCCCGACCGAGGAACAGCTCCGGCTCGGGCTGGTCCGGGAGTTCATCGAGCAGGGCGTGCCGCCCGAATCGGCCGCGGCCTGGGCCGGCCGGTACCGCATCGCGGTCACGGAGGACTACCGCCTGCCCGGCCGGGCGCTTGCCGACGGCTCCTGGGGCGGCCGGGCCCGGACCCGGCTCGGCCCGGCCGATTTCTCCGCCAGCCTCCTGCGCGGCTACGACTTCCTGCCTGCGACCCTGCCGGTCACCGACCACCGGCCGGAAACCCGAGAGCTCGACTTCACGCTCGTCACCCGTTACCCCCGCGCGACCTTCCTCGGCGCAGACCTCGCGGCCGACATCTACGGTGCCGGGGCCTGGGCCGAGCTCGCCTGGACCCGCTACGACGACAGCCTGCCCGCCGACCGGGTTGACATCATCTGCGGCATGGACTACACCCTGGCCGGCACCTACGTCAACCTCCAGTACCTGCGCGGCCGGTTTGCGCTCGCGCTCGCCTCCGGCCTTGAGACCGGCGACTACCTGCTCGGCGCGGTCGAGCGCCGGTTCTTCGGCGAGCGGGTGCTCCTGCGCCTCGGCGGGGTAGTCGAGGTCACCGACGGCTCGTACGGACTCCTGCCGCTGGTTCGCTGGCAACCGTTCGGCGGGACCGAGATCGAGCTCGGTGGCCTGCTCTTCGCGGGCGCGGAGCAGCAAGCCTTCGCCCCGCTCGACCGCGTGCGCGAGCTGTTCCTCGGGTTCCGCTACCGGTTCTAGGCCAGCGCCGGCCCCGGGAAGCAGGCTGGCCCCGGGGGGGGGACGTGATTCCCGCGTTTGACCGGCTCGGGGCCGGGTCTATAATCGGGAAGTGAATCCCCACCCGGCCATGGTTACCCGGCTCATCGAGCGCGTCAACCGCCGCGTCGACGATCTCTGCCGGGAGCAGGGCCGGAAGCGACTGGGCTTCATGGAGGTCTGCGGCACCCACACGATGGCGATTTCCGCCCACGGCATACGGCGCGCGGTTGACCCGCGCCTGCGCCTGCTATCCGGCCCCGGTTGCCCGGTCTGCGTCACCACCCAGCCCGAGGTCGACGCCGCGCTTGCGCTGGCGCACCGACCCGGGCTGACCGTGGCGACCTTCGGCGACATGCTCCGGGTTCCGGGCGGGCAGGGCTCGCTGGAAGCGGCCCGGGCCGCGGGCGCGGACGTGCGGGTGGTCTACTCCGCACTCGACGCGCTGCGACTGGCGGAGGATTTGCCCGGGCGCGAGGTGGTATTCCTCGGGGTCGGGTTCGAAACCACCGCCCCGACCGTAGCGGCCGCGGTGCTGGCCGCCCGGGCCGACCGCGTGATGAACTTCACCGTCCTGCCGCTGTTCAAGCTGATTCCACCCGCGCTACGGCTGATTGCCAGGGACCAGCGGTCCCGGCAGGGCAGCCGGGTCGTGCATGCCGGCAGAAGGACCCGGGCGCGCAGCGCCGGGGTGGACGGGTTCATCTTGCCCGGCCATGTCTCGGTCATCATCGGCACCGCGCCGTACAAGTTCCTCGCCGCCGAGTTCGGCCTGCCCGCGGTCGTCACCGGGTTCGAGGCAACCGACATCATCCAGGCGCTCTGGATGCTGCTCGTCCAGCTCGAACAGGACCCGAAGGTGGAAATCCAGTACCGGCGGGGAGTGCGGCCGGAGGGTAACCCGGAGGCCCGGCGGGTGATGGCCGAGGTGTTCGAACCCTGCCCGGCCGGCTGGCGGGAAATCGGGGTCATCCCCGGCTCCGGCCTGCGCTTCCGGCGCGCGTTTCGGGCGTTCGACGCCGCGGCCCGGTTCGGGGTGAAGCCGGGCCGGCAGCGCCGTACCGCCTGCCGCTGTGGCGAGGTAATGCTGGGCATCATTGGGCCGCTGGACTGCCGGCTGTTCGGCCGGGGCTGCCGGCCCGAAACCCCGGTCGGCCCCTGTATGGTCTCGTCTGAGGGCGCCTGCGCGGCCTGGTACAAGTACGAGCGGGAAGATGCCTGAGTTCCTGCCCCCGGCGTTCGACCGACTGCCGACCGGCAGCCGCATCGTCCTCGGCCACGGCGCCGGCGGCCGGAAGATGCACCGGCTCATCACCGACACCTTCCTCAAGCATTTCGGCAACCCGGTGCTCAACGCGCTCGGGGACGCGGCGGAACTGGACGCGCGGCGCGGCCGGCTGGCGGTCTCGACCGATTCCTTCGTGGTCCGGCCGCTGTTCTTCCCGGGTGGGGACATCGGCAAGCTGGCGGTCTGCGGCACGGTCAACGACCTGGCGGTGTCCGGCGCCGCCCCGCGCTGGCTGACCGTCGGGTTCATCCTGCGCGAGGGGCTGGCGCTGGCCTCGCTGGAGCGCGTCTGCCGCTCGCTGGCCGCGACCGCCCGCACGGCCGGGGTGCTGGTCGTCACCGGCGACACCAAGGTCATCGAGCGGGGCGCAGAGGAGGAACTGTACGTCAACACCACCGGTATCGGGACACTCCGCCCGCGGGTACGGCTCGGGCCCGGGCAGGTGCGGCCGGGCGACGAACTGGTCATCAACGGCCCGCTGGGTGAGCACGAGGCCGCTATCGCGCTGGCGCGCGGGGGCTACCGGTTCCGCTCGAAGCAGCGCAGCGACTGCGCCGCGCTCCACCGGCTCTGCGACCGGATGGTCCGGGCCGGCGGGGTCCGGATGATGCGCGACCCGACCCGGGGCGGGCTGGCCACCACCCTCAACGAGCTGGCCGAAGCGACCGGGCTCGGGTTCATCGTCGACGAGGACCGGTTGCCGGTCGGAAAGGCGGTGTCGGGCATCGCTGCCCTGCTCGGGCTCGACCCGCTCTACATGGCCAACGAGGGCAAGGTGCTGGCGGTCTGCGCCCGCGGCCGGGCCGAGCCGCTGGTCCGGGCCGCCCGGCAGGACCCGCGCGGACGGCGCTCCTGCCGCATCGGCACGGTGGTCAGGGAACCGGCCGGGGTCTGGCTACGGACCCGGCTCGGCTCGCTGCGCCGGCTGATCATGCTCGAGGGCGAGCAGCTGCCGCGCATATGCTGACCGAACCGGTCGGGATCCCGGACGAGCTTGCCCCGGGCGCCGACCCCGACCTGACGGAGCATTTCGAAATCACCGGGGTTCGGAACAACCTCATCCTCGGCCGGGTGCGCGAACCCCTGCGCGAGCATGTCGCCGCGCTGCGCCGGCTGCTGGCCGGGCGCGGCCTGATCGGCTGGTTCAGCCGCGAGAAAGACGGCCACAGCCTGCTCATCGGGCCGGCTCCCCGGCTAACCCCGGCCCGGCGCTGGGTGAACCTGCTGCTGTTCCTGCTGACGGTTTTTACGACCTTGTTCGTGGGCGCGCTGCAACTCGGCCGCAACCCGCTGGCGAACCCGCTTGAGCTGGTCCATGGCCTCCCCTTCTCGCTCAGCATCATCCTCATCCTCGGCAGCCACGAGCTGGGCCATTACTTCACCGCCCGACGCCTGGGCGTGGACGCTACCCTGCCCTATTTCCTGCCCGTACCCCACCCGCTGACCGGAACGATGGGCGCGTTCATCAAGATGCGCTCACCGGTACCGGACAAGAGCGCGCTGGTCCGGGTCGGCATCGCCGGGCCGCTGGTCGGCTTCCTGATCGCGCTGCCGGTGACCGTCATCGGGCTGATGCTGAGCCGGGTGGTCGACACCGGCCCGGATACCCCGGGCATCAGCCTTGGCAGTTCGCTCGTCTTCCACCTGCTGTCCTGGTTCCGGTTCGGCAGCATGCCCGAGGGTCGGGACGTGATGCTGCACCCGGTGGCGTTTGCGGGCTGGCTCGGGTTCTTCGTCACCGCGCTCAACCTGCTGCCCGCGGGCCAGCTCGACGGCGGGCACATCGCCTACGCGGTCGCGGGCCGGTTCCGGCCGGCGGTCGGCTGGGTGGTAATCGGGGCGCTGCTGCTGATGGGGCATTTCTGGCTGGGCTGGCCGTTCTGGGCGGTGCTGATTGCGCTGTTCGGGCTGCGCCACCCCCGGCCGCTGGACGAGCTCACCCCGCTCAACCGGGCCGACCGGCTGCTGGCGGTCGTGGCGCTGGTCCTGCTGGTACTGACCTTCATCCCCGCGCCGTTCGGGGCGGTCCGGGTCTGAACCGTATGCCCGTTCTCGCACTCAGCCATTTGACATCCGCCCGCGGTCGGGCTAAATGTAATACTCGTTGCGTAATGTCAAAGGAGTCGAAACTATGAAACGCTTACTGACCCTGCTGTGCGTCGCGCTGTTCGCAACCGTTTTCGTCGGCGGCCTCTGCGGCGGCAACAAGCCACCCGAGCCCCCGACCGTCACCGGCCCGGAAACCGCGGGCAAGAACGACACCCTGACCTTCCGCGTCGCGGCCTTGGACCCGGAAGGCGGCAACCTGCAGTACCGTGTGGATTTCGGGGACGGGACAACGCCCGAATGGACCACCGCCAGCTACCCGGACGAGCTACCAGTCTCGTTCAAGCACGCCTACCCCGAAACCGGCAGTTACGCGGTCAAGGCGATGGCCCGGGACGAGGAAGGCCTCGAATCAGAATGGTCCGCGCCGCACCAGGTCACCATCGAGCAGTGGAGCCCGATCGACCCGCCCCCGCCCGATGGCCCGACCGCCTGCACCACCGGCATCCCGCATTTCTTCACCGCCACCACCACCCACCCGCAGGGTGAGAGCCTCTGGTTCCAGTTCGACTGGGGCGATACCTTCGGCAACTGGAGCGGACCGGTCGCCAGCGGCGGGAGCTACGCCGGGGTCAAGACCTGGAATGCCGAAGGCGGATACGCGGTGCGGGTGCGCGCCCGCGACAAAGACGAGCGGACCTCGGGCTGGTCCGCCGCGATCCAGGTCCAAGTCATCCGGCCGACCGGCGGCGCCCCAACCAACTTCCGGCTCCGGGCCGCGGGCGGTGGTCTGACCGTCCAGCTCACCTGGAGCCCGCCCGGCGCTGGCACGCCCGCAGAGTACGCGGTCCATTTCCGCGACCAAGGCGGCTTCCAGGTCGTCGCCCGGCCCGCGACTGCGCTCTACGTCCACGACCCGGCAGGTAGGACCGGTGATTACCTGGTCGCCGCCCGCTTCGACACGACCTGGTATTTCGCGCCCGAAACCCTGACCACCCGCCCGGTGTACACCGCCGAGTTGGTCATCTACGAGCTGAATGGGTCCGGTAACCAGGGTTACGGCTGGACGGTCGGCACCGGCCTCGCCGCGAGCTACGATATGCGCGATGCCGGTAACGCGCCGGGCGTGGACCTCTGCTGCACTGATTTCAACACCGGCCATGGCGGGCCGTTCTACACCGTGGCCAGCCCGGACGAAACCCCGCGCGACCCGGGCGGCGCCGTCCCGCCCGGCAACTGGCGCCAGTCCCGGTTCGCGTACCTGACCGGCGGCCAACAAGACCCGCTCCCGGCCTACTCGCAGACCGCCTACCACGAGTACTTGGACATTGGCCAGCTACCGCTGGCGCTGGCGGCCTACACCGCCGAGAAACATTTCAGCCTGGTGCTGGTAAACGATTTCGATACCGGGACCGGGCAAATCCGGCTGGAGAGCTGGTTCCAGCGGGTGCCGGAACTCAGGCTCATCGCCCACTAGGCCGGACCGCGGCCCGGCCTACTCGGTGCCGATGACCGAGACTGTGTTGTCGGCCCGGTTGGCGACGTACACCCGGACACCCGCCGGGTTCCAAGCCAACGCCGCCGGCTCGCCACCGACCCGGAGCGTCTTCTCGCGCGAGTCTGACGCGCCGTTAATGATCGCCAGTTCCGCGCTGCCCCGGCAAGCGACGTAGGCCATGTTCCCGGCCGGCACCCAGTTCACCGGCCCGGGCTGGGAGCCGACCCCGACCACCGCCACCACCTGCCGGTCGGTCGTCCGGATGACCGACACGCTGGCGTTACCCTCGTTGCTGACGTACACCTTGTTCGCAGCCCTGTTCCAGGCCAGCCCGGACGGCGTGGTGCCGACCGCGACGTGCTGGATGACCGTGTTGTTCGCGGCGTTGATGACCGTAACCGAGTTCGAGGTCGGGCCGGAGTTGGCAACGTAGACGTGGTTCTGGTCCTCGACCACGACCAACGCCAGCGGCGCCCAGCCGACCCCGATCGAGTCCAGCACCGCGCCCGTGGCCCCGTCGATGACGCTCACCGAGTTGCCCGCGAAGCAGGCGACGTACACCCGGTTGTTGACCGGGTTCCAGGCCAGCGCCCGCGGCCGCTGGCCGCAGGTGACGGTTGCCAGCACCGTGTCTGCGGCCGCGTCGATCACCGTCACCGAGTTCGCACCGGTGCCGTGGTTCGCGACGTACACCTTGCCACTGACCGGGTTCACCGCCAGGTCGCGCGGCGCCGCCCCGACCGGGACGGTGGCGACCACCGCGTTGCTGGCGCCGTCAATCACCGTCACGCTCCGGTCGCCTTCATTCGCGCAGTAGACCTTGTTGTGGACCGAGTCCCAGGCCAGCGCCACCGGGAAGCTGCCAGCGGGCACGGTAGCGATGACGCTGTTGCTCGCGCCGTCGATGACCGACACCGTACCGGCGTTGCGGTTGGCCGCGTACAACCGGTTGCCGGTCCGGTTCCAGGCCAGCGCGACCGGCCGCTCGCCGACCCCGACCGTCGCGATGACCGTGTCCGGGAAAGCCGGGCCCGAGACCCGGAACCGCTGCGAGAGCCCCTGGACCTGCCGGCCCAGGCACCAGACCTGGAGGCCGATGCGCGCCTCCTCGGTGGCCGGCCCGGGCACGGTCCAGCGGAACAGCCCCGGCCGCCGGGTCATACCCTGCCGCTGCCAGTTCGCGCCGTCGTCGGTCGAGAACAGCACCACCGTCGAGTCCATCCCGTCGGTGCCGCCTTCCCAGGTGATGTCGTACTCGGACCCGATTTCCCAACGCACACCCGCGGACGGCGAGGTGACCACCGGCTGGCTCGGAACGAAGGTGTCGTAAATGCCGAACACCGGGCTGTGCCCGATTTCGGACACGCCCAACCGCCAGACCGACACTCGCAGCTGCGCCTGCTCCGTCGGCGGCGAGGGTACCAGCCAGACCAGACTGTCCGCGGCCGCGGTGCCCTGGCGCTGCCAGGAACCGGCGCTGTCGGGCCGGAACTGGATGACCGTCGAGTCGGGCGTCTCGCTGCCGCCCTCCCAGCGCACGACCTGATATGAGAGCATCCGCCAGCGGGTTGTGCTGTCCGGCGCGGTGACGACCACGGTTTCCAGCGAGTAGGTCGCGTACCGACCGCTCTGGCCGGTGGTGTGGTCAGTGCCGACGTGGGCCCGGACCCGTACCAGCGCCGAATCGGTCTCCGGGCCGGGCACGTTCCATTCGTAACTGCCGGCCTGGGTCGTGCTACCGTGTCGGACCCAGCTTCGACCGTTGTTGGTCGAGTAGGTGATGACCGTCGAATCCATCCCGTCGGTGCCGCCGTCCCAGCGAACGGTCTGCCGCTCGCCCACCCGCCAGCGCGCGCCCGCGGCCGGGGAGGTGACGGTTATCGAGGTCGGGTTGCGGTAGGCGGCGAACGTCGGGCTGGCTGCTTGCTCCGTCTCGTCCCCGACGTGGATGCGCACCTGGACCATCGCGTTCGCGGCCTCCGGGCCGGCAACCGTCCAGTCGTACTGGCCCGGGGCTGTAACCAACCCGACGCGCTGCCAGGTTGCTCCCGAGTCCGCCGAATGGTAGAGCACTGTCGAATCGGCCGCCGCATGAACGCCGCTCGCCCGGGCGGTCGCCGGCAGCCGCTTCGCCACCCCTGCCGGGGCGCTGACCGGACCGGCGACAGCCGGTCGCAGCCGCAAAGCGGGTGCCGCCCGCCGGGACGCCGGCAAACCGGTGCCGCCCGCGTCCCCGGGCCCGCCCGACCAACGCAGGGGCTGGAGCGAGCCGATGCGCCACTTCTCGCCCCCGCTCGGGTATGAGAATACCACTTGGCGCATGGTGCCGAACTGCCAGACCGGCCCCGCGCTCTCGGCCGAGTCTTGGTCGCGGGCAACCACCTGCCAGTAGTAATCGGACTCGTGTACCAACCCGGCCGCGCTCCACTCGGTAACGGTCAGACCCCGCGCGACCAGCGGCGGCGGCGCGCTTCGGCCCAGGTACAGGTCGTAGTGCACCGTGTCGTTCGGGTTCGGGTCTCCCCCCTGCCAGGAAAGCCTGATGCTCGCAGGCAAACCGGTCCTCCCGTCCGTCGGCCGCGGGGAGGACGGCTCGAGCGGGCGCAGGTTCGGGTTGGTGGCGAAACTCCAGACCGGTCCAGCGGTGGTGTCCCCGCGCCGGTCGCGTGCGACGATACGCCAGTAGTAGGTGTGGCCGATGGCCAGCGGGCCGCAGGGCCAGGAATTCGTCACCAGGCCCGTGTCCGCCCGGGGTGGCGGGCTGGCGGTGCCGAAGTAGATGTCGTAAGC
Organism: bacterium; assembly: GCA_046484845.1. Lineage (GTDB taxonomy): Bacteria > Hydrothermota > Tepidihabitantia > Tepidihabitantales > Tepidihabitantaceae > DSBX01. The sequence goes on along the minus strand of JAWOIB010000136.1, from coordinate 15,723 downwards.
GGGCTCGTCCCCGGCCACCGAGTCCGGGTCAGCGCAGGTCCAGGTCAGCACAAGCCCAACCGTGTCCTGCCTGGTTGCGTCATTGACCGGGAATGGGTTCGACGGTATGTCCGGTGGCCGGTTGTTGGCCGGGTCAAACGGATTGGTGAACTCGCGGCAGCCTGTGAGCAGCATCACCAGCAGAAGCGGCAGCAGTTTCCTCATCCCGCCTCCTAGAATACGAAGAATGCCCCGAGGCTGAGCACCCCGAGTCCGCCCGCGACGTTGCGCAGCCAGTCGAACATCACCGTCCTGGTACGCAGGTCGGCGACCTGGTCCGAGTTGTAGTCCGGCGGCCGGGCGACGACGTACTCGTCGTACGCCGACTGCCCGAGCACCGTGCCCGCCGCGCCGCCCGCGATGCCCGCCAAGCCCGCGACCAGGTAGCCCCAGCGCCTCGCCCGGACCTGCGACAACACCGCGGACACCCTCGTCGTGTCCCCGAGCCGGATGGTCACGTTGTCCCGCCAGCTCCGGAAGCCATCCTGCCTGAGTTCGAGCCGGTAGTCCGCAGGCTTGAGCGCCCCGAAGTAACTGGTGCGACCGACCCGCTCACTGTTGATGCTGAGCAGCGCGCCGCGCGGGTCGCTCTCGACGCTCAGGAATCCGTCCACCACCGGGAACGCGATCTCGACCAGCGCGGCCGGCTGCCGGTTGCTGAGCGACACAATCCGGGTCTGATCCTGCCGGCCGGCAAGCCGGGCCACGACCGACCTCTCGCCCAGGTCGAGCCCGCTCAGCAGCAGCCCGGTGTCCGGGACCGCCCCGACGCTGCGGCCGTCGACCAGTACTAGCGCACCGGCCGGGTCGGTCTTCACCCGGATGCTGCCCTGCGGCCGGACCACGGTGAAGCTGCCGGTGTAGCTGCGGTACCCGCTCCGGGTCAGTTCGAAACGATAGCGCCCCGGGGGCAGGTCGGTCAGCCGCGCCGGCGTCGTCCCGCGTTCGTTGCCCTCGACCTGCAGCGCCGCGCCTTCCGGGGTGGAGCTTATCGTCACTACCCCGGGTGCGACCTCGACCGACACGCGCAGCGCCGGCAGGACCGGCGTAGGTTGCGGTCGCACCCGGGGAAACTCGTACCCGCAGTCCTTGCAGAACCTCGCGTTGTCCACGTTCGAGGCGCCGCAGCGGGGGCAGTTCTTAGCCGCGAGCGCCACCCCGATCGCGAGACACAGGAGCACCAGCAGTACCCGGACCGTCCAACGCCTGTTCATCCTACCTCCCTGAGAAACCCGGCAGACCCGGTGCCGGGCGCACCGCTTCCCGCATCCCGGGTTCACCGTTTCGCGGCTCACAGTTCAAAGCGATACCCGCAGTTCGTACAGAAGCGAGCCCCCTGGGCGCGCCGCGTGCCGCAGTCGGGGCAGGTGGCCCGGCCGGCCGCGACCGTCAGCCTGACTTCCGAGCCGACCGCGGTGCGGCTCCCGGGCCGGGGCTCGGTTGCGAGTATCGCCCCGGCCACCTGCTGGTCCGAGTACCCGGAATCAAACGCCACCACCAGCAGGCCGAATCTCGCCAGTCGTTCCCGGGCGTCCTCCGCCGGCAGACTCAACACGTCCGGCACCTCGACCTGGCCCGTGCTCAAGAACAGGTACAGCGTGTCGGCATCGCCCGCCCTGGCGCCCGGGACCGGCCGCTGGCCAATTACTCGGCCGGCGGGCAGCGTGTCGTCACGGCTCTCCGCCACCGCCACGACCAGGCCCACCCGGCCCGCCAGCCCCACCGCCTGCGACGCGGTCAGCCCGAATGCGTCCGGCACTTTCGGCCCGCGCCCACACAGCAACAACAGCAGGACCACGAAGACAAGCACGACGCCCCCGGCGCCGGCCGCCAGCAGGACCGGCTTCGGCCGCCCCGGGGGCGCGACCGGGCGGTGGACAGGTGACCGCGGCGGGGCGCTGACCGGCCGGGCGGACAGCGACGGCGCGGCCGGGCCTGAGGAAATCGCCCGGCTCTCCTCCCGCCGGGGTTCCACCGGCGCAGCGGCCGGGGCCGGTTCCGAAACCTTGACCTTGTCTTTCGCCGGCGGGACCGGCTTCCGCGCTTGGCCGCGCCCGCCGGACTGCCGAACGCCATCGGGCGGCGGTGGCGGACGCCGGCCGCTCATCGTCCCGGCCGGGGTCTTCACTGGGGTCAGTGCCGGACCCTCCGACGACGGCCGGGCGGCCGTAGGCGCGCCCTGCCCGGTGCGCCCCTGCACCGCATCCGCGTATTCTGCCGACAGCTCGCGCAGGGCATCCGCCAGCGCTCGGGCGGACTGGTACCTGTCCGCCGGATCCTTGGCCATCGCGGTGAGTACCACCCGCTGCAGCCCGGCCGAGATGTCCGAGCGAACCGACTTGGGCAAGAGCGGGGCGTCGTTCAGGTGCGCCTGGATCACCTGGTAGTTCATCCCCTCAAAGGGCAGGCGGCCAGCCGCCGCCTCGTACATCACCACACCTAGCGAGTAGATGTCGGAACGGACGTCAGTCGCAATCCTGCGCGCGCGCTCCGGGGACATGTATCGAGCGGTACCCAGCCGGGAAATCCCGTAATCGACCAGCCCGTACTTGCCCGCCCGGGTCTTGACGATCTTCTCGGGTTTGATATCTCCGTGCAGGGAAGCCTGGGTGTGGGCGGTATCCAGATCGCTGGCTACATCGAGGAACAGGCCGTAGAACTCCGGCTCGCCGATATGGCCGCGCTCGGAGAGCAAGTCTCGAAGGGTTCTTGCGCTCGTTTCTGCCATGGCTGGATCCGTTACCAGCTTATTCGGACGGCCGGTGATGTCAATGTCGAATCGCGCCTTCCCGGCACGATCACCGCGACCGGTCGCGATCCTTGCCGGGCTAGTTCGCCCGCCAGCGGCTGATAAGCTCACGCAGCCGCCGGGCGTTGGCCCCGGTCAACTCGGGCCGGCCGCCGGGCAGCAGTTGCTCGATTGCCCCGGGCTCCTGCTTGCGCACCCAGCGGGCGAAAGGCATCGCGGTCCGGCCGAGCGCGGACTTCGACCCGGGCAGAAGCCGGAACTCCGCGTCCGCGATTCTCGCGCCCCGGAACACGAACCGGGCCGCGTAGCGCAGGCTGTCCGCGCCCAGCGCCCGGAGCCAGGCATTGTCCTCCGCGAGCCGGCAGGTGACCGTGTCCCCGGATCGTTCGAGTCCGGACAGGCTCAGGCTGGCCTCCACCGCCCGGGCGTAATCAAGGAGCCGGGCGATTCCTCGGCGACCGCGGGCCGAGGTGCCGAGTCCGGCGAGCCGGACGTCCGCCTCGGGCAGGAAGAGCCGGGCGAGCCTTGCTCCGCCCGGGCCGCCGTAGCCCCGGGCAAACTGCCAAACGACGAGTTCCGGGTTGACCGCGGACCCGCCCGGACGGGACCCGGACGGCATGCAGGCCAGCCCGGCCAGCAGGCAGACGAGCAGCCGGGCCGCCGCCCGACCGGGCATCGACCTCAGTCCCGCTTCAGCACCGCGTCGATCTTGTCCTGCATGACGCGGTCCTTGTCCCGGCGGTCGTCAATCTTGACCTGGGTCGAAATCCGCTGCGCGCCCGCCGCGGCCAGCGCTTCGTGCGCCTGCTGGACGACATGGAATATCTCGGCCAGCTCGCCCTGGACGCAGGTGCCCATCGGGGTCAGGGTGTGCTCGAGCCCGCTCCCGGCGATGACCTTCTCCGCAATTCTGACCCATCGGCTGAGGCTGGTCGAACCGGTCCCCAACGGCACGATGGCCAGCTCGGCAATCACCCGGCCGGCCATGGCTACATGAACCTCTCGAAACGGTCCTTCGTCGCCTTGCAGACCGGGCATTTACCCGGCGGCTCGTCCCGGGCCGCCAGATACCCACAGACCTTGCATCGCCAGACCGGATGGGACAGCGCGGCGGCCCGGCCGCCGCTCGCCGCCGGTTCCTGCTCCGGCTCCGAGTAGCCATTGAGCACGAACTCCGCCGGCCGCCGGTCCGGAATGCTCTTGTGCGGGAACTTGCCGCTGACCCAGTCGTCGTTGACGTATAGCGTACAGTAGCAGGTACCGAACTCCTCGAGGTCCGGGTCACGGTAGTAGCAGGGACAGATAAGGTCGATGTCCCTGGCCTTGTCACCATAAGCCAGCCGGCAGGGACAGGCCGCGTACCCGAACCGCCTGACGTTGTCCAGCAGGCCCTGGACCAGCCGCAGTGTGAACTCCCGGTCCGGGTTGAGCATGTAACCGCCCTCCACGGCTTCCTTCTCCAGCTTCTCGTGGAGCCGATGCGCTTCAGGCAGGTAGTTGTTCCCGGCCATCAACCCAGTAGTTCCAAGATCCGGTCGTCATCATAGCCTATGATGACCTCGTCGTCGACCTTGACTGTCGGGAACGAACCGCGCGGGTTGAGCTCCCGCACCGCGGCGGTCACCGCGGCGCGCTCCTCGCCCTCGCACTGGTCAACGTAGATATACTCGTATTCAACCTGCTGGGAATCGAGCAGTTCCTTGGTCTTACGGCACCAACCGCAGGTGGACAGGCCGTAGAGCGTAACCTTGTGTTTTCGGTTGGAACCGTCAACCTTCGTCATCGGCATGATGTCTCCTCGTCCTTTGGGGTTTCGGTCAGCCTGCTGCCGCACTCGGAGCAGACCGACGCATCTCTCGGCTGCGGTGCGCCGCAGGCCGGGCAGAGAACAACCCGGACCTCGCAGGGAGCGCAGAGCTCCTCCGGCATCGAACCATCGCAGTACGGGCAGCTGCATTCACGCCCGCTCATCTCGATCCCTCCCGCTTCTCAAGGTAGTTCCTGATTGCCGCGTGGAGCGCGTCCGCTCCAAGGTTCGAGCAGTGGAGCTTGTTCGGCGGCAGGCCGCCCAACTCGCGGGCGACATCCGCGTTGGTTATCTTCAGCGCCTCGTCAAGCGTCTTGCCGATGGCCATGTCGCTGACCATCGACGATACCGCAATCGCAGCCCCACAGCCGAAGGTCTTGAACTGGACGTCTTCGAGCACGCCGTCCTTGACCTTGATCGAAAACGTCATCATGTCGCCGCAGACCGGGTTGCCGACCTCGCCGACACCATCTGCGTTCTCTATCTCGCCGACATGGCGCGGGTTGCGGAAGTGCTCCATCACCTTCTCTGAGTACATCAGTCTTCCTCCACCGGCGGGTGGTCGTCTTCACAGGCCGCTCCGGGTGCGGCCGCGTAAGGGTCTTCCCCCCGCCGGAATTTGGCGTACAGCGGCGACATCTGCCGCAGTCGGGCGACTATCGGCGGCAGCTTGTCCAGCAGGTAGTCTACCTCGGCATCGGTCGTCGTGATGCCGAGAGTCAGCACCAACGAGCTCTGGGCCAGTGCGTGCGGCAGGCCCATCGCCAACAAGACGTGCGATACCTTGAGCGTGCGGACGGTGCAGGAGGAACCGGAGGCCGCCGCGATATCCTCATCGTCAAGCGAGAGCAGCATCGCCTCCCCCTCGACAAACTCGACGCAGACACTGACGTGGCCGGGCAGTCGGTCATCTGTCGGGCCGGTGAACACCAGGTGATCGAGCTTCGCGGGCAGCTCGGCGATCACCCGCCGGCCCAGTCGTGCCAGCTCCGTCGACCAGCGCCCGATGCTGCGGCCGGCGATTTTCGCCGCGGCCCCGAACCCGGCGATCGCCGCGATGTTCTCGGTCCCGGCACGGCGGTTGCGTTCCTGGAACCCGCCTTCCACTAGCGGCCGGATGCGCGCTCCCGGCCTCAGGTACAGCGCGGCCGCTCCCCTGGGCCCGTACACCGACTGGGCCGGGAACGAGTAGGCATCCACCCCAAGTTCGACCACGTCCACCGAGAGCCGGCCGACCGCCGCGGTACCGTCGGAATGGAACAGGACGTTGTGCTCGCGGCTGACCCGGGCGAGCTCCTTCAACTCCTGGACTGTGCCGACCTCGTTGTTGGCGTGCATCACCGAGACGAGCACCGTATCCGGCCGGATTGCCGCCGCCAGTGCCACCGGGCTCACCCGACCTTCCCGGTCCACCGGCAGTTCGGTCAGCTCCCACCCATCCTTCACCAGCGTGCGTGCCGGCTCAAGCACCGAGACGTGCTCCACTCCGGACACGATAAGATGCCGGCCCCGGTCCGAGGCGGCCCGGGCCAGGCCCTTCAGCGCGTGGTTGTTGCTCTCGGACGCCGAGGCGGTGAAAACCATGTCCCGGGGCGTCGCGTTCACCAGCGCCGCGACCTGCTGGCGAGCCCACTCCACCGCGGCGCGCGGCCGGGAACCCAAACGATGAAGGCTAGCCGGGTTACCAAACTGGTCGCCAAGGAACGAGAGCATCACCTCCCGTGCCTCGGGTAGCATCGGCGCGGCGGCCGCGTGGTCAAAGTTGACGACCTTCACCGCTTCTCCATATACCTTTCGACCTTGTGGCCCGGGCGCGCGATTCATCGCTACATCCGCTCTGGAACTCCGATACCCAGAAGTTCCAGGCCGATCCGGATCGTGGCCGCGGTCAGCTCGACCAGAAACAGACGTGCCGCCCTCAACTCCGGGGTTTCGGCTTTGAGCACCGGCACCGCGGCATAGCAGGCCGAAAACTCCTGGGCCACCCGGTGGCAGTGATTGGCGATCCGGTGCGGTTCGAAGCTGCGGGCCGCGGCCCCGACCGCGTCCGGGAACCGCGCCAGCCGCCGCAACAACGCGGCCTCCTCGGGCCGGTCGAGCAGCGCCGGGTCAAACTCGCCGGGCGGTCCGCCCGCCCGGCGCAGAATCGAAAGACAGCGGGTGTGGGCGTACTGCAGGTAGGGCGCGGAATCGCCGTCCAGCGCGAGCATCCGGTCCCAGTCGAACACGACCTCCTTGACCCGGCTCTGCGACAGATCCGCGTACTTCAGCGCGCCGATGCCAACCACCCGGGCAAGCTCATCCTTCTCGTCCTCGGCCATCTCGCGCGCGGCGATGACCGCCCGCGCGCGGCGAACCGCTTCCCGGATCACATCCTCGAGGAGAATCACCCTGCCCGCCCGGGTCGAAAGCCGACCCTCGGGCAGCCGGATGAGCCCGAAGCTGACGTGGACTGCCGGCAGGTTGTGGCCGAGGAGTTTCAGTGCCGCCGCGAACTGGCGGAAGTAAAACTCCTGCTCGTTGCCGACCACGTAGAGCAGCAGGTCCGGGTTCCAGCGCTCGATGCGGTACTCGGCAGTGGCCAACTCGCGCGTTGCGTACAGACTGGTGCCGTCCGATTTCTGAAGAATGAGCGGGGTCTTGATGCCCTGCCCGGCCAGCGGGATGAGCACCACCGTCTCATCCGCCGTCAGTTCCTCACCCGAAATCGCGGCCGCCTCCGGGTGTTCACGCCTGGCCACGCCGGTCGCCAGCACACGTTCGACCAGCGGTGTCAACCGGTCTTCGTAGAAGCTTTCGCCGATCGTGTGGTCAATGCGCACGCCGAGCAGGTCGTATATCCGGCTGAACTCGGCACGGCTGAGCTCGACGAAACGCTGCCACCGCTGCCGGGCACCTTCATCGCCGGTTTCCAGTCGGCGGAACCAGTCACGGGCCTTGCGATTGAGGTCCGGGTTGGTCTTGGCTTCGTTGTGGAACCGGACGTAGAGCTCGAACAGGTGACCGGTCGAACTCCGCGCCAGCTCCTCCTCGCTGCCCCAAAGCTCAAAGGCGCAAAGCAGCTTGCCGAACTGGGTGCCCCAGTCGCCGAGGTGGTTGTCCCCGACCGACCGCCAGCCCCGCCAGGCGAGGATGTTGTACAGCGCCTGGCCGATGACCGTCGAACGCAGGTGTCCGACCGAGAACGGTTTGGCCACGTTCGGCGAGGAGTAGTCGATGACTACCGCCCGCCCGCCGCCCTCCTGCGAACGACCCCAGCCGGCCGGGTCGCGCCGGAAGTCGGCGACCACCGCCCGGTTGAAACCGGCCGGGTCGAGCCTGAAGTTCAGGTACCCGCGCTGGGCGAACACCGCGGAGAGAAGCGTTTCCGCCAGCTTGCCTTCGCCGGCTGACAGCTCTCCGGCCAGTTCTTCCGCGAGCTCGATCGGGTCGCGGCCGCGCTCACGGCCGACGCGAAACAGCGGCAGCGCCAGGTCTGCCGCGACGCCGCCCTCGACGTCGCGGAACTCGGCCGGCTCTACCGCCAGCCCCAACCGACCGAGCAGCTCCGCTGCCTCGGCCCGCGCCCGGTCGAGCGCGTAGTCCTGCGGCCCTTCATTCATACTGCTGGACTACCGCGATGACTTCTTCTGCGGTCTGCGCGCGGTTCAGGGCAATGCGCGCCTCGTCTCGGCGCATCAGCCGCGACACCCGGGCCAGGGTCATGATGTACTCGGTCTTACGGTCCTCCGGCGCGGCGATCAGGAAGACCAGGAAGGCGGGCTTGCCGTCGAGGCTGTTGAAATCCACACCCGCCTCGGATCGGCCGAAAGCCAGCGCGGTCTGCGCCACCGCCGGGGTCCGGGCATGCGGAATCGCCACGCCCAGACCGATGCCGGTGCTTTCCAGGTTTTCACGCCGCAGGATCGCCTCGAAGAACGTGTTCTCGTCGGTCACGGTGCCATTGGCGATCAGCGGGCGGGCCAGCTCCCGGATAACTTCGATCTTGTCACTGGACTCGAGCCGCAGCAGGATTGCGTCGCTTGCGAGCAGCTCTGATACCTTCGTCATCTTTCCTCCTTGAAACTGCGGACGAAGACCACCGGCACGGAACTACGGGCGACCAGTTCGGCCGGCCGGAAACTGCCGACCGGCACCACCGCGAGGTCACCCTCGTAGCTCGCACCCAGTTCAACGAATCGCGCGACCGGGTCGCCTTGCTCCAGGACCAGCGAGAGCTTGACGTCCAGTTCAAACGCATCGTCTTCAACTTCATACAGCATCTTCCAGGCTTCCTCTTCCAACTCCTCGACATGCTCCGCTGTCTCCAGCTCACCTTCCGGCGCCGGCGGACTGACCACATGAACCGCGAAGACCCTCGCACCCAGCCGGCGGGCCAGCGCCAGCGCCCAACGGCATGCCGCCTCCCCTTCCGGCCCGGGCACAACATAAAGCATGACCCTCTCCAGCATCATCACTTGCCCACGCAGAACCGGGCGAAGACCCGGTCGAGGATATCCATCCGGTCCGCAGGGACATCGATTTCCGCCAGCGCTTCGCGGGCCGCTTCGAGCTCGGCCAGGGCCGACACTGAATCCGGCACTGCCAGGCTCCGGGCCAGCGCGTCCCGGCAGGCCTCGAGTACCAGCCGGTGCCGGGAATTCAGATCCGCAGTCACCCGGCCCGGGCTGAATCGCCGCCTGAGCAGGGCCCGCAGCCGGCCCAGGTTCTCCCCGGTCAACGACGAAACCCGGACCACCGGGCTGCCGTTGAACATACCATCACCCAGCCGGTCGCCGGCATCAAGCTTGTTCACCACGCAGACCGCCCTTCCGTCTGCGAATGCCGGCTCGCGCAACACACGCCGGTCAGCTGCCCGCGGGAGCTCGGACCCGTCAAACACCGCCAGCATAAGGTCTGCAGCCGCGACCGCGGTTGCGGTCTGTTCGGCAACGCGGCGGGCGATGCTGCCCGAACTCCGGGTCGATATCCCGCCGGTATCGGTCAGCATCACCGGCACGCCGCCGATCGATACCGTCGCCTCCACCCGGTCGCGGGTCGTACCCGGGAACGGGGCCGCAACCGCCCGTTCCTCGCCCACCAGCCGGTTGAACAGCGTCGACTTGCCGACATTGGGCCGGCCGACGATCACCACCCGGGCACCCTCGTGCAGGAACCGACTGCGGCCGGCGTCAGTGAGCAGCCGCTCGACCCGTCGCAGCAGGACCCGGGTCTTGCCCGCGATGCCGCGCGGCCGGGCCGCGTCAGTTTCGTCGAGGCCGACATGGTACTCGGTCGCGGCCCGGGCTTCCTCCAGCCCCTCCAGCAACTCGCCGGTGCGACGAGCAAGGTCGCCGCTGTAACGGGAGAAGGCAGCGCGATGGGCCTCGGCCGATCGCGAGTTGACCAGGTCAACCACTGCCTCCGCGCGCGACAGGCTGAGCCTGCCGTTCAGCACCGCTCGCCGTGAGAACTCGCCCGCCTCGGCGCGACGACAGCCCTGGCGGCAGCACAACCGGACCAGCTCGCCGGTGATGTACTCGCTGCCGTGGCAGGACACCTCGGCGACGTCCTCGCCGGTGTACGAACGCGGCGCTCGGAAGACCGCGACGATTACCTCGTCCAGCTCGGTGCCTGCTTCATCCCGAACCCGGTAGAGCCGCACCGTGCGGTCGGGCTGTCGGGACGGCCGGGCGCCGGCCACCACCCGGTCGAGCAGTCGCAGGGCCTGAGGTCCGGACACGCGAATGACCGCAAGCGCGCCAGCCCCGGGCGGCGTCGCCACCGCGCAGATGGTATCGCTCTCGCCCGGAAGACTGCCCGTCATTCCCCCTGGTCCGGCACCGGGGCAATAATCACGTTGCGGCGCGTACCGGTGCCAAGCGCATAGACACGGACGCCCGGTTCGACCCTCAGGGCGTCGCGCACTAACTCCATCTCTTTCTCGGTCAGGAGGTCAAGCGCCATCTCGCGCCTGGTCTCCAGCACAATCCGGGCAACCGCCGTCGCCTTCTTCTTGAGGAAGTTCTCGCGCCGAACCCGGTAACCGCCCACATCGACAGTGACCGGCGGCACTTCCGGATAGGCCCGGCGGACGATGGTCCTGACCAGGTACTGGAGCGCGCGCAGGGTGTTGCCGCGATGCCCGATCAGGATACCGGTGGCCTGGCGAGACCTGATATCGGCATGGTAACCATCCGGCGTCTTCGCGAACTCGATGCGGGCCCGGAATCCCACAAGACGGAGGATATCCGTCAGCACCCGGTGGACGAGCACCGCTTCACTCGGCTGGACCGGAGACTGGGCTTCCCCGGGTTGCCGCGCCTCCTCACTGCCCGCCGCTTCGGTCGGCACAGCCGTGTCTCCCGGCCCGGCGGGCACGCCGCCCGGCTGTTCCGGATCCGTCGTCGAACCGCTCGCTACAATTTCCCGGTCGGAACCGGGGCTACTGCCCTCGTATCTCTCCTTTTCGTCCACGGCATTCCTCCCTTGAGTCCGACGAGGCTCTCCACAATCGAGAGCACGTTATACATGAACCAGTACAACTGCAACCCGCTGGGGAAGTTGAGGAAGATTGCAGTTATGAAGATGGGGAAGATGATCGTCATGGCCCAGTTCTTCTTGTCGGCCGAGGTCAGCATGTTCTGGGCAATGAACGACAAACCCATCAGAATCGGGAGCAGGCCGATGGCCGGGTTCCCGAAGAAAGGCAGGTGCCCAAAAAGGGTATCGGGCTGCGAAAGGTCCCGGAGCCAGAGCACGAAACCGGCTCCCCGGAGCTCAATGAAGTTGCGCAGCACCGAATACAGCGCCCAGAAAACCGGCAGCTGAACCAGCATCGGCAGGCAGCCGGACAGCGGGTTGATCTTGTACAGCTTATAGAGCTGCATCGTCTCACGATTGAGCGCCTGCGCGTCATCCTTGTACTTCTTCTTAAGCTCCTTGAGCTTGGGCTGAAGCTGCTGCATGCGGCGCATCTGGGCGGTCTGGGTCCGGGTCAGCGGGAAGAACACCGCCTTCATGATTATCGCGAAGATGATGATCGCCACGCCCCAGTTGCCGAAAACCCGGTAGAGCAGGTGGAGCAGCCAGAGAATCGCGAGCGCCACCGGCTTGGCGAAGCCGAGGCTGACCGCACCCTCGAGCCCGAGACCGAAACTGTTCAGCCGGTTGTACTCCAGCGGGCCGAGGTAAAGCGTCACCGCTGTCTCCGGACTGCGGCTGACCGCGCTCGCCGCGATGCGGCCGTCCCCGGTCGCGGAAACCCGGGTCGAGTCGAAGCCGGCGACCGTATCGAACGCCGCGACGAAGAAGTACTTGTTTTTGAACGCGACCCAGCTGAGCCGCCCGGCGTCCACCACCGGCTGCTTGAGATTCTTAACCGCCAGCGTTCGCACCTTGCCCGAGTTGCGCAAGTAGAAATGGAAGTGGGTGAGATCCTCTTTGACGTTGCTCTCGGTCACCGCGATGCCGTCGGGACAGCCGAGCGCCACCGCCGACCATCCCCGGGCGACGCTGACGAGCCGGACCGCGTAGCCGGTATCGATGACGAAGGTGCGCACGAGGCCGAAGCTGTCGTTCCCGATGCTGAAGGTCACGCTCGTATCGCTGGCCGCAACCCGGAACCGCGCTCCGGCGAGGTCGAACCGCTCGTCCGGGGTCAGCAGCCCGGCGGTGAAGAGCTGCCCACCCTCGGGGACCAGCTCGGCCTCGTACTTCTTCAGCCAGGCCGAGTTGACCGACCCGCCCACCGAGGAGAATGTCAGCCGCAGGACATCGTTCTCGAGCGTTACCGTCTCTTCCGGCACCTGTTCGCCTTCCCCGATGCCGAACGCCACCAGCCGGGAGTCTCGTGCCTGGTCCTCATCGGGCACCCGCACTGCCGATTCGGTCTCGACCGCGGGCGCGACCGGCCGTGCCGTTGAGTCCTCCGGCGACGGCGCCAGGCTGTCGGCCGCAACCGGGACCGGGGCTGCCGGCCGGGCCGTCGGGCGGAACGCTGTCTGCCAGACAATCAGGATGGCCATGATGACCACGAAACCGATTGCCATCCGCAGGGTATCTTTGCTCATTCTCTCTCCGGTACCGGGTCGTGCCCGCAGCCGCCGAACGGATGGCAGCGCGCGAGCCGTTTCAGTATCAGCCAGCTCCCTCTCACCGGGCCGTGCCGCGTGACCGCCTGCAGGGCATACTCCGAGCAGGTGGGCTCAAACCGGCAGGCCGCGGGCAGCATCACGCCCAGCGTGTGCTGGTAGCAGCGGATCAACAGCCTAATCGCAGTGACCAGCACCGCCAAGCCCCCGGGTGAGCGCCGAAAGGTTACGGGCAAGCTCATTGAACTCAAGGTCGGCGGCTCCTGCGGTCGCGTGAACCAGGTAGTCACAACCGGCCGGGAAGCAGCTCTTGTTGATTCGGTACAAATCGCGCAGCCGCCGCTTCAACCGGTTACGCCGAACCGCGCCGTCGATGCCGCGCGCCAGCAGGAACGCCACCCGGCGCGGCGGCACCCGGTCATCAACCGCGGTACCACCTGTCCTGTTGATCTGCCGGCACCCTGCGGTTCTCCGCCGCCAGCGCAGGTAGAGCTGCTCGCCGGCGACCCGGTGTCCGTCACGCAGCACCCGCAGGACCTCGCGCCGACCGCGCAGAATCTCGCTGCGCCTCAGTCTCTCGTTCATCGCCCGCAGGGTCTCGGAGCCGGGTAGCCGGGAGCCGACTCAGCTCCCGCTTCTGTTCCACCTGACGCCGAGCTGAATTCCGCCCGGTTCGCCCTCACCGTAGGCACCAGGATTGCGGTCCGGGCTCACAGCGCGAGACGCTTACGACCCTTTGCCCGCCGGCGGCGCAACACCGCCTGGCCGCCATGCCTCCGGTTGCGCGCGCGAAAACCATGCGTCCGCTTCCGGCTGATGTTTGAAGGCTGATATGTCCTCTTCGGCATTGATACTCCTTAGTCGGGAATTATATTCACTATATCTAAGAATGTCAAGGGAAGCAGCCCTTTCCGATCGCCAGCGGCCGATTCCGACGCTGTCGCCGGGCCTGCTCAGTCGAGCGGCGGTATCAGCTGCTCGACCTCGTAGAACCGGCTGTTGACGGCATGGAGCCTGAGCGGGATATCCTCACCGTCCAGCGGCTCGCCGCGCAGCTCCTCGATGCCCGCCCGGGCTTCGTCCAGCAGGCGCCGGGCCTGGTCCAGGCCCGGGGTTGCTGCCCGCTCGGCCTGGTAGCGCTCGAGGCGAAGCTCCAGCCGGTTCAGGTTCAGGCTCAGCATCTCCACCGGGTCACTGGTATCCGTCCCTCCGGCCGGAGGCTGCCCGGACGGCTGCGTGGAACCTCCCGGCGGGCTGGCGGCATTCTGCGGCCCGGGACAGGCCAGCCACAGGGGCATGACCATCGACAGCAGGACTAACGGAATCACAGACTTGATCATGACACTATCCTATCCCATTGATGAGCCGGGTCAACCCGAACTCCGCCCCGGCCGGAACCGCGCTCGACGGGCATGACCCCGAACCGGCTGCGACCCACGGCCCGGTGGTGACCGGGCAGGCCCGGGGTATCAGTGCCTGATCAGCCGCAGACCGGGGACGAGCTGAAACCAGCTCCTGAGCCTGAGTTCGCCGGTGAGCTCGTTCACGCCGGTGACCTTGACGAACGCGAAGTAGCCGTCCTCGGTATGACAGCCGATCGCGAAACCTGCCTCCACGTCCCGGAACGGCAGGTAGGTCTGCTCGGCATACTCCGGCAGCGGTGCCCGTTCATCCGGCAGGTCGGCGGTGAATCGGGTGAAACGCCAGGACGCCTGGGGCACTTCACCCGACGGGTCGCTCGGGCCGTAGGTCGGGCTGGCAAGTGCGTACTGCCCCTCGTGGCCCGGGTAGAAATCGGTCACGAACAGGTCGACGCCGGCGGCGCTCCCGGCATCGCGCATCGAGTAGCTGAGCCCGAGGCCGGTCGCCCGGTCCCAGCCGAAACCGGAATTGCCGGACGCGTTCAACTCGGCAAGCCTCTCCTCCGGGGACTCCACCGGCACGGTGGAGAGCGTCTCGGCGGCGTAGTAGAGGTCCGAGCCGAACAACGCCGCGACCCGGTACCAACCGGTCATGCCCGACGGGTCGTGATCGAGCCGGGTTCCGACCAGCTCGACAATGGGGACGTAGCCTTCGGTCCCGACCGGCCGGAAGTAAACGATGTAGTTATCCGGCGTCCCGGCTTCGGGCTCATCCCATTCCAGCAGAACCGTGACATCACTGGCCGCGGAAAGACGAAGCTCCTCGGGAACGCCCCCGACCCGACCGGAGCAGGAAAGCGAGCCGGATACAACCATTACGGCCACCAGGACGACCATCAACTGGAATCTGGCCATCAGAATCTCCTCAGTGCTGTATCAGCCGCAGGCCGGGGACCGACTGGAACCAGGCCACCAACCGGGCGTACCCGGAATCGGTATCGACCTCCGTCACCTTGACCAACGCGAAGTATCCGTCAGGAAGGTAACAGGCGGCGTTGAACGGAATGCCGGTGATGTCGGTGTAATCGAAGTAGAGCGATTCGGCGATCGCCGGCAGTGCCGCCTGCTCGTCCGGGCGGTGGTCGCTGAAGTAACCGGCCTTCCATTCTGCCGGGGGGATGACCCCGGCCGCGCCCTGGTCCTTGTCGGACGCCGCCGGGCTGAAGAGCGCGTACGGCCGGGAGTTGGAGCCTTGCCGCGTGTCGGTCAGGTACAGGTCAACACGGGGCGCGCTGCCGGCTTCGCGCATGTCATGGACGGCTCCCTGGCCGGTCGTCCGGCTCCAACCGAACCCGGCCCGGCCGCCACTGATGTTCAGTTCGTCCAGTCGGACGGTGTCGGTGTAGACCGGGACCGTCGAGGGCCGCTCCGCGGCGGAATAACCCTCCTCGCCGTATCGCGCCTCGACCCGGTAGCTCCCGGTCCGGCCAACCGGGTCGTGGCCGCAGGCAGTCGCGGTGGTTTCCGCGACCAGCTCCTCGACGCCATTGAGCGGTGTGAAGAAGACCAGGTAGCGGTCGGGCGGACCCTCGCTCGGGCTGGTCCAGAGCAACACGACCCCGGTCCCGGTCGTGTCGGCCTGCAACTGGATGCCGCCCGGCGGTCCGCCGAGCACACCGCAGGAAGGCAGCGCGA
>JAWOIB010000116.1:0-5078 GCA_046484845.1 bacterium | reverse complement strand
GTCCCTGCCGACCGATTCGGGCGCAACCGCCAGCCGGGTCCGCTCTCCCGGGCGCGGAGCCTCAAAGAGCACTCTGATACAATCCAGCAGGGTTATGCTCTGGGTTGAACGCAACTCGCTGACGAGATCAGTCACTTCTCCTCCTGTTCACTCGCTATCCTGACCGCTTGGCCACTACGTTCTGCGTATCTGCCTTTGTCCAGCTGTCGCGCAGCGCGGCGGCCCGGTTTATGATCAGCCGTCCGGCCACCGAGTCCCGGTCAACGCAGAAGTAACCATGCCGCAGGAACTGGTACCGATTGCCTACGCTGGCGCCGGCGAGCGCCGGCTCCGCGCGACAGCCATCCAGCGTTTCCATGGACCCCGGGTTCAGATTATCCTTCCAGGTCGTACCCGGCTCGACGTCATCGGGGTCCGGCCCGCTGAACAGGTGGTCGTACAGCCGAACGGAGACCGGCACCGACTCCCGGGCGGACACCCAGTGCAGCGTACCCTTCACCCGGCGGGCGTCAGGAGCCTCACCGCCGCGCGTCGCCGGGTCGTAACTGCAACGCAGCTCGACGACGTCACCTGAAGAATCCCTGACCACGCGCTCGCACCGGACGAAGTAGGCGTGCTTGAGCCGGACTTCCCGGCCGGGCGCCAGGCGGAAGTACTTGGGCGGCGGGTCCTCGCGGAAATCGTCCGCCTCGATGTACAGCTCGCGGCTGAACGGAACTTTGCGCGTCCCTGCCCCGGGGTCCTCGGGGTTGTTCACCGCTGCCAGTTCCTCGACCTGGCCCTCCGGGTAGTTCTCAATCACAACTTTGAGTGGCCGGAGCACGACCATCACCCGCGGGGTGGTGCGGTTCAGCTCCTCGCGCAGACAGTGCTCAAGCAGCGCAATGTCGATGACGCTGTCACTCTTGGCCACGCCGACCCGGCTCAGGAAGTTACGAATCGCCCCGGGCGTGTAGCCGCGCCGCCGCAGGCCGCAGAGCGTCGGCATCCGCGGGTCGTCCCAGCCCGCGACGCGACCCTCCTCGACGAGCTCGCGCAGGCGGCGCTTGGACATCACCGTGTGGGTCAGGTTCATCCGCGCGAACTCGATCTGGCGCGAGGGGAAGATGCCCAACTCGCGGATGAACCACTCGTAGAGCGGCCGGTGGTCTTCAAACTCCAGCGAACAGAGCGAATGCGTTACGCGCTCGATCGAGTCACTCTCGCCGTGCGCCCAGTCGTAGGTCGGGTAGATGCACCACTCGTCACCGGTCCGGTGGTGGTGGGCGCGGAGTATCCGGTACATCACCGGGTCGCGCATGTTCAAGTTCGGCGCGGCCATGTCGATCTTCGCCCTCAAAGTCCTGGACCCATCCGGGAACTCCCCGGCCCGCATCCGCCGAAACAGGTCGAGATTCTCCTCGACCGGCCGGTCCCGGTACGGACTATTGCGGCCGGGCTCGGTCAGCGTACCCCGGTGCTCGCGCACCTCGTCCGGAGTCAGGTCGCAGACGTAGGCCTTGCCCGCCTCGATGAGCTGCTCGGCCCAGCGATAGAGCTGCTCGAAGTAGTCCGAGGCGAAGAAGCACCGGTCGCCCCAGTCGTAGCCGAGCCAGCGGATGTCTTCCTTGATGGCGTCGACGTACTCGGTCTCCTCGCGGGTCGGGTTGGTATCGTCGAAACGCAGGTTGCAGAGCCCGCCGTACTTCGCCGCCATCTCGAAATCTATGCCGAAGGCCTTGGCGTGACCGATGTGCAGGTAGCCGTTCGGCTCAGGCGGGAATCGGGTCTGAACCCGTTCGAATCGTCCGGCGGCAAGGTCCGTCTCGATCGCTTCCTCGATGAAGTGCCTGCGCTTGTCCTCGCTCATCGTTCCTCCACACTCTTCGCCCTTGTCAGCGCCCGGTCGATCCGGACCAGACAGCTCTCCCGGCCGAGAATCGCCATTGTCTCGAACATCCCGAAACCGATTGCCTTGCCGGTGACGGCCACCCGCAGGGCGTGAATCACCTGTCCGACCTTGATGCCCTCCTCCGCCACGAACCGGTTCAGCAACTCCTCCAGCGCCGGGGCGGAAAACGGCTCGAGTTCCGCCAGCCAGCCGCGGAACCGGCCGAGCAACTCAGCCGCGCCCGGCGCGCCCAGCCGCTTCCTGAAGGCCACCGGGTCACACTCGAGCTGGTCGTCCGGCTGGAAGAAATCCGCGTAATCCAACACGTCGCCGGTCAGCTTCAGCCTGTCCCCGGCCGCCTCCAGCACCGCGGCGAGCTTCCGCTCGACCCGCGTCTCAACCGGCTGCGCGACCAGACCGGCCCGAACCAGCCAGGGCAGCGTCAGGCGCACGCGGTCCGCGACCGGCAACGCGAGCATGTGCCGCACCTGGAAGGCCATCAAACGGGCCGGGTCAAAACTGGCCGGCGAACTGTTCACCCTCTCGAGCGTGAACACCCGGACCAGCTCCTCGCGGCTGAACGACTCGGTCCGGTCATCCAGCGCCCAGCCGAGCAGCGCCAGGTAGTTCACCAGCGCCCCGGGCAGGAAGCCGGCCGCCCGGTAGAAATCAACCGTCACCGGGTTGAGGCTCGACTGCTCCGCTGCGGGCCCGGACCGTTCCGCAACCCGGCGGCCGTGCGCCAGCAGCTCCGCGAACTCCCGGTCTTTCAGGTACTGCGCCATCTTGCGCTTGCTCAGCTTGCTCCGGCTGCCCGGCTCGGCCACAAATGGCAGGTGGGCGAACTGCGGCAGCGGGTAGCCCAGCGCCTGCGCGATAAAGACCTGGCGCGGGGTATTCGACAGGTGTTCCTCGGCCCGGACGATATGCGTGACGCCCATCACCGCGTCGTCCACCGCACTCGCCAGGTGATACAGAAAACTGCCGTCCTGCCGCTGAACCACATGGTCCTGTTCCCGCTCCCAATCGAAGACCACCCGGCCGCGCACCAGGTCGTCCAGCTCCAGCCGACCTGCGCTCGGCATCTTCAGCCGAACCACCGCCCGGCGGCCCTGCGCCTCGAACTTGTGCCTCTCCCCCGGCCCCTCGGCCATCCAGCGCCGCGAATACCGGAACACGCCCTGCTTCGACTCAATCGCCTGCTTCCGTTCCGCCTCAATCTCCTCCGGGGTCGCGTAGTCCCAGTAAGCATGCCCGGTATGCAACAGCCGGTCCACCGCCTCGCGGTGCCAGCGGGTCCGCTCCGACTGGAAGTAAGGCTCGTGCGGCCCGCCCACCTCCGGCCCCTCGTCCCAGTCGATGCCGAGCCAGCGCAGCCCGTCCAGGATGGGCTGCAGCACCTCGGCCAGGTTCCGCTGCCGGTCGGTGTCGTCGATCCGCAGGATGAACTTCCCGCCTTGCCGGCGGGCGAACAGCCAGTTGTAGAGTGCGGTCCGGGCCAGGCCAAGATGCATCGCCCCGGTCGGTGACGGGGCGATTCGTACTCTTACTTCCTTAGCGCTGTTCATTGACTCAGCAAGAACGGAACGGAGAGGGTGGGATTCGAACCCACGATACAGAGTTACCCGTATAACCGCTTAGCAAGCGGTCGCCTTCGACCACTCGGCCACCTCTCCCAATTGTGTGTTGCCGTTCCGGACCGGCACGTCAAACCGACCGGCCGGGCACCGTTGAACGGAGGGCGGGGGACTCGAACCCCCATGGCCCGTTCCCGGGCCGACGGATTTCAAGTCCGTTGCCTTACCAATTAGACTAGCCCTCCGGCATTTCGGGCCGGTTCTGAGCAACCGCAGTCAGTCACCGGCGCAATCCTCAGCAAATCTAGCCGAACCGCCGCGCAAGTCAACAGCGCCGCCCGGCAACGCGCTATCGCACCAGCGTCAGCCGCCCGGTCTCGGCCTGACCGCCGGTTGCCAGCCGATAGTGATATGTCCCGGCCGGCAGTTCCAACCCGGCCCGGTCGCGGCCGTCCCAGCGCACCGGGTAGCGTCCCGGCGGCAGTTCCGCGTCCAGCAACACCCTCACCTCGCGACCGGCCGCATCGAAGACCTGCAGGCGCACAGGTCCGCCCTCACTCAGCTCGCACTGAATCTCGACCCCGGCATTCGTGATGGACGGAACGGCCCGGGCGTGGCTGGACCTCAGGCCGTATTCGCCCGGTCCCTCGACCCCGCCGCCCTGGCAGCCATAGACCTCCACGTAGCCCCAGCCGCCGGTGTAGTCATTGCGGCTGATGATCATCTCGTGCCGGCCGTCGCCGTCAACATCGTCGAGCTGGACGTAACCGGTGAACCCGGCCAGCTCCGGGCTCTGCCACTGCAACTGGCGGGTCACCGCGTCATAGACCCAGAACCGGCCGTAGTAGCTGCTGCCGTCTATCCGGTACGCGCCGACCACCACCTCGCCGGTTCCGTCGCCATTGATGTCCACCGGCTTAATAAGCCCGTCGCCGTCAATATCGCGGGGAAACGCCAGCGACGGATATGTGTAGCCGGGCAGGTCTATCGTCCACCACGGGCGATAGCTGCTATCGTAGATAATCAACTGGCTGCCCCCGCGCGCATACAGATTAGGCCTGCCATCACCATTCAAGTCATAACCGCAGCCCGCCCACGCGTTCTGGCCCAGGTTCGGACTCTGCCATTCACGGACGTACTCCTGGCCAGACCCGACCGCGAGCAGCACCGCGAGCACCACGCAGACACGAATAGACATCGCGACTCCTTTCATACCAGCCTGTTCAAACCCCACGCTTCACCCCGGGCTGTGCGCCGCAGAACTCCCCGCACAAATCCTGCCCCGGATACGGGGGGAGTCAAACCCGGGCGCCTGCTCATCTCATCATCCACCTGCAACTGTTTCCGCGGCTGCGGACACAATCGAACTGCCCAGCCTGGCCGGCGCGTCCCGCTTCACAGAGTTATACACCGGTGAGGCGGCCGGTTTTCCCGCCGGTGGCGAACTACCGAGGCCCGGACCGGCTATCTAACGCGAAATAGACGAGTTAGCCGGTCCGAGCGACCAGCCCCACCCCATCCCGGGGGCCATCCCCGGGGCCGTTCCCCCCCTGGCTTCCCCTACGGCTCCGGTGACCCCCTCCGGGGTGGCTCCCGGGGTGGCCAGGATGACGGCCAGGGTGACGGCCAGG
>JAWOIB010000054.1:0-24846 GCA_046484845.1 bacterium | reverse complement strand
CGCATCCCTACCGCTGAATCACGACCTTACGGATGAAATCGCGGCCTGCCCGCGCCACAGCAGGCGGGTCTGGAGACCGCTCCCACATCGGACTCCGCACCCAGTCCTCTCCTCAGTGAGGAAAGAAGAAGGCATCGGCGTGTATCGGCGTTCATCGGCGGTTGCTTCCGGTCCAGCGTGTTCATCCGTGGCTGTCCCCTCCGCGGGCGGTCGGAGTTGACAACCGGCCGGGGATGGCGGACAATCGGCCATTGCTATGATGACCAATAGTCAGCAGTCCGGGTGCCGCGTCCGGCCCGCCACCGAGCGCGACCGGCCCGAGCTGGCCCGGATGCGCCGCGCCCTGCAGGACTTGATTGCGGACTGCGACCCCGGGGTCTGGGCCTTGAGCCCGGCCGCGCTCGCCGGGTTGGAGCAGCATTACGCCGGGGTGATGGCGAGCGATACCGGCCGGGTGTTCGTCGCGGCCGACCCGGACGACCGGCCGGTCGGGATGCTGATGGTGCGCATCGTCGATAACCCGAACATGGACCCCCGGCCCATCGGCCGGATTGACGACGCCTGGGTGGACCCGGGGTTCCGCCGCCAGGGGCTGATGCGCGCGCTGACCGGGGCCTGTTGCCGGTTCCTGCTCGAGCGGCAGGTGCCGGTCGTGATGCTGGACTGGGCGCTCCGCAATGAGCCGAGCGTCCTTTGCTGGCAGGGGCTGGGTTTCGAGCCCCGGCTGGCGATGGGGTTCACCACGCCCGCGGCGGTCCTCGCCGGGAAGGGAGAGAGCAATGGACACGACAATGCCTGAAAGCCTGAACCGGCTGCGCCCGTTCCTGCCCGAGCTGGTGGCCGAGGTGCGCAAGCGCGCGCCCTACGCCTGCGCGCTGGTCACCCGCCGGGGCGGTTCCTTCGTGGTCAAGTCGCCGCACGAGGAGCTGGTGAACCCGGTTCCACCCGACCCGGGCATCCGCATTTCGGCCTGGGACGGCGCGGGCTGGCGGTCGGTCGCGACCGACCGGCTCGAGGACCGGGATTACCTGTTCCGGCTCGCCCGCGAGCTGGCCGGCTCGGTGATGGTCAAGAGCGGCCCGGCGCCGGAAACCGGCCCGGCGCTGGACCTTCATTTCCGCACCGCGTTCGGCCGCGACCCGCTGGCGGTCCCGACCGCGGAGCGCCAGGCGCTGGTCAACCGGGTGCAGGCCACCGTCGCCGGCCGGGACAAGCGGGTGGCGATGGCCCGGGCGGTGTCCGCGACCGACGTGGAGTACCGGCTGTTCTGCGACGGCCCGCGCCTGCTTTCCAGCGAGACTTTCCGCACGATGTTGTTCGCGGTCGCGATTGCGGTCGAGGATGGCAGGCAGGTGCAGAACTATGATTCGCTGTCCGGCCCGGGCTGGGAGGCGCTGGCCGGCGCGGACCGGGACTGGTGCGACCGGGTCGCGGACGACGCGGTCGCCTGCCTCGGCGCGGTGCCGCTGACGCCCGGCGAGCATGTCTGCGTGCTCGACCCGGATATCACCGGCACCCTCGCCCACGAGTCTTTCGGCCACGGCTGTGAGATGGATACGTTGATGCGCGGCGCGGCCCGGGCCGCGTACTTCGTCGGCAAGCGGGTGGGCTCGGACCTCGTCAATATCGTGGATGAGCCGGGCCGGCCCGGCACCAACGGCACCGTCTTCTTTTCCGACGACGGCGTGCTCGCCGAGGAGCCGGTGGTGCTGGTGCGGGACGGCATCCTCCAGCCGACCTTGATGTGCGACCGGTATTCGTACCTGATGATGAAGGACCGCCTGCCCGGTCTCCGCCAGTCCGCGTCCGGCCGGCTGGAGTCCTGGAACCATCCCATCTACGCCCGGATGACCTGCACCTATTTCGTGCCCCGGCCGAAGGAGCAGGGCGGGCTGACGAAGGAGGAGATGATTGCCGCGACCGACCGGGGCGTCCTGCTCGAACGGCTGACCTCCGGGATGGAGGACCCGCTGGGCTGGGGCGTCCAGCTCCAGGTGATGCGGGGCCGGGAAATCGCCGGCGGCAAACTCACCGGCCGGCTGCATTACAAGCTCGGGGTGACCGGCTACGTGCCGGACGTGCTCGCGAGCGTGGACGCGGTCGGCACCGGGCTGGACACGTCCTCGGCCGGCAGTTGCGGCAAGGGCCACAAGGAATGGGTCCGCAACGCCAGCGGCGGGCCCTGGCTGCGTTGTAAGATGAAGCTGGGCTAGGAGGCGATGATGGACAGTTATCGAATCACCAGCGCGCTGGCCCGGGCCGGCGACGTCTGCGCCTGGTTCCTCAACCACGAGCGCCGGGAGGAAACGACCGTCATCCGCCTGCCCGGCATCTACTCGGTCACCGGCGGCAAGCTCCGGGTCGAGCCGAACCCGCACCCGCGCGAGGTCATCTCGGTCCGGTCCGAGACCGCCCGCTGCCGGGTGTATTCGGAATTCGAGGCCGGCGGCGCGAAATGGCGCGGCGACGCCGTCGGCCAGTTCACCGCCGACGATGACGAGGCGCTGGCCGAGGTCATCGCCGGGCTGGTCGCCGCGGCCCGGAGCCAGCAGAACCCGCCCTTCCCGCTCCCGGGCGCGCACGAAACCCACCCGAACACCCAGCTCGCGGACCCGGAACTTGAGAAGCTCGACCCGGCCGAACTGCCCGCCCGGGCCCGGGCGTTCATTGACGCGGTCGTCAGCGAGACCGCCCGGCTCGACCGCGTCGAGGTTTCCAACGTCGAGCTGTTCGTGCGCCGGCTGAACTGCAGTTTCCGCTCCAGCGCCGGCCATGAGTTCGATTATCCCGCGACCCGGGTCTCGGCCGAGGTCTGTTTCCTGGCCCGGCCCGAGGGAGACAAGGTCGGCGAGCACACCGCCCGGCTCGAAGCCCGGAGCCTGGCCGCGCTCGACCCGGCCGCGATCGTCGAGGAGTACGGCATCGCGGCCCGCGACATCGCGCTCGCCGGCCCGCCGCCCGCGTTCACCGGCCCGGTGGTCCTGCTCGGCGAGCCTGCCGCGGACTTCTTCCGGCTCGACCGCTCGCCGCTCGGGTTCCACGCGAACTCGCGCTCGGTGTACGAGAAGACCTCGCGCTACCACGCGGACCGGCCCTGCCACGCCGGCGAGCTGAAGGCCGAGCCGCTCAACCTCGTGTCCAACCCGTTGGTGCCGCTCGGGCTTGCCAGCGCGCGGGCCGACCAGGTGGACGGCGGCCCGGTCCGCGCGGTCACCATCTGCCGCCACGGCAACTGGGACGGGCTGCTCGGCACCCGGCGCTACCACTACCTGCTCGGCCTGCTCGAGATGGATACGAAGCCGCCCGGCGGACCGGGCAACACCGTCATCCCGGCCGGCCGCACCCCGGTCGCGGACCTGCTCTGCGACTCCGGGGACGCGGTCGTGGTCCGGGCCTTCTCCGCGTTCGAGGCGGACCCGAGCTCGGGCCGGTTCGCCTGCGAAATCCGGCTGGGCGAGCTGCGCCGGGGCGACGAAAGCGCGCCGTTCACCGGCGGCCTGCTGGTCGGCAACTGGTTCGAGGCGATTGCCGACGCCCGCTACTCGCACGAGATGCAGGTGCAGGGCGGGTACCGCGGCCCGCTCGCGGTCCGGTTCGGCGGCCTGCAGGTGGCGGGCTGAGCCCGGACCGGGATTGCCACCGCCGCCGGGCCGGGATATAATTCTCAGTTGCCCCGCCCGGTCGCGGGCCGGGGCGGGTGGATAATGTCCTGACACTGACCAGGAGACTCTTGATGAGACTGAGCGCCCTGTTGCTGTTGCCGTTGCTGGCCCTCGCGGGCAGCTACACCCACGAGCTGGGTTTCAGCCGGTCCGAACTCAGCTTCAGCCGTTACGAGGATTCGGACGTCGTCGAGCTGGCCCGCGGCATCCTCACCGCCGCGCCCGGCCAGCCTTCCCTGCCGGTCGTGCCGGTCACGCTGGTCCTGCCCGCCGGCGCCCGGGTCACCGGGGTCGAGGTCGAACTGCTGGAAGCCGCCCCCATCCCGGGCCGGTTCCGCATCGCCCCGGCCCAGGAGCCGCACCCGCTGTCGCAGCCGGCCCGGCCCCCGGTCCCGCCCGACCCGGCGGTCTACGAAGCGGCCGGCGACTGGCCGCCCGCCCCGCTCGCCGACTGGCGGACCGGCAACGCCGCCGGTTTCCGGCTGGTCGCGGTGCAGGTCGCCCCGCTGTCCTGGCGGCCGGCCGACGGCACCCTGACCCTCAACCGCCGCCTGCGCATCACCGTCCGCTGGGACGAGGCCGCGCCCGCCATCGCACTCACCCCGGGCCAGCGCGACCGCGCCGCCGCCGGCCTGCGCACGCTGGTCGCGAACCCGGAACGGCTCCGCGCCTGGGCCCCGCCCGCGGCCGAGCGCGACCTGCCCGAAATCCATTACCTGGTCGTCACCGGCGAGCGGTTCGTCGAGGCGTTCCGGCCGTTCCTCGAGTACCGCACCGCCCGCGGCCTGCGCGCGGAGGTCCGCACCGTCGAATGGGTGAGCGGCCGCTACCCGGGCCGGGACCTGCAGGAGAAGACCCGCAACATGATCCGGGATATGTACGAGAACCGCGGGCTGTCCTACGTCCTGCTCGCGGGCGACAACGCCATCGTGCCCTGCCGCAAGATCCGCTGCCGGGTCGGCGGCGAGACCGGCGACATCCCGACCGACCTTTACTACGCGGACCTCGATTTCTCCTGGGACTCGAACGGCAACGACATTTTCGGCGAGCCCGGCGATTCGGTCGATTTCTACGCCGACGTCACCGTCGGCCGGGCCTCGGTGGACAACGAAACCCAGGTCGCGACCTTCATCAGCAAGGTGATGACCTATGAGAACGACCCGGACCCCGGGTTCATCACCCGCGCGCTGTTCCCGTCCGGCTGGCTCTGGCACAGCCTCAACTACCACGGCCGTTACGTCCACGACTCGGTCATCAACATCCTGCCCCACGGCTGGACCGCCACCCAGCTCGTCAACCCGGCCTCGGCCGCGGTGGTGTCCGATTCGTTCAACCGCGGCTACGCCATCTTCGACCCGTGCGGCCACGGCAACGAGACCGGCGTCTACTGCGAGACCGGGCCGTCCATCTACACTTCGAGCTACGCCGGCCGCCAGACCAACGACCGCAGGTTCAGCATCATGACCTCCATCGCCTGCACGCCCGGCAATTTCGAGGCCGAGGACTGCATCGCCGAAATCGCCCACAACGCCCCGGCCAGCGGCTGCATCGCGGTGAAGATGAACTCACGCTACGGCTGGGGCACCCCGCCCGGCATGGGCCCGTCCGAGAAGCTGGTCATCCGGTTCTACGAGCAGTGGCTGGTCCACGGCGAGAACGTCCTCGGCGCGGCCCACCACCGCGGGCTCGAGGTCTACGCCGCGGCCGCGCTCTACGACCAGCTCTGGCGCTGGTGCATGACTGAGTTCAACCTGTTCGGCGACCCGGCCATCGACCTCTGGACCCGCCCGCCCGCCCGGCTCGCGCTCGCGGCCGACTCGGTGTTCCCGACCGGCGCGGGCACCCTCACCGCCCGGGTCACCGACAGCGACGCCCCGGTCAGCGGCGCGCTGGTCTGCGCCTGGAAGGGCGACGAGGTCCACGCCACCGGCCGGACCGACGGCTCCGGCCAGGCCCGGCTGAACATCCACCCGGTCACCACCGGGGAGCTGGTCGTCACCGCCGTCGCCCATGATTTCCTCGCCGCATCCGGCACCGTCCGCGTCACCGAGGGCGCGCCCGAGCCCCGGCTGGTGTACGGCGGCTCCGCCGTCTCCGACGCCGGCCAGCCGCGCGAGAACGGCATCTTTGAGCCGGGCGAGACCGTCCGGCTCACCCTCGCGGTCCGCAACATCGGCCGGGCCGCGTCCGATGGCGCGGGCGTGCTCATCCGCGGGCTTTCGCCCGGGCTGGTCGCGACCGACTCGACCGCCACGCTCGCCCCGGTCCCGGCCGGCGACAGCGCCGCCACTGCCGACCTGGCGGTTTACGCCGGGCCCGGCATCGTGCCCGGCAGCCGGGCGGAACTGCACGCGGTCATCACCGCCGGCGACCGGACCTGGGAGTTCTGCTTCGAGGTCCCGGTCGGGTACCCGGGCCGGGTCGCGGCCGAGGTGGACACCGGCGCCTGCGCCCTGACCCTCACCGCCCGCGGCAACCTCGGGTTCGACAACGAGGACGGCCGGGCCGGGCGGGGTTTCCGGTTCCCGAAATCCGACACCAGCTGTCTGAACATCGCCGGGTTCGTGTTCGGCAACTCCCCGGACTACGTCGCGGACCGGTTCTACGGCACCAACCCGCTCGAGCACGACCGGGACTGGGTGATGGCCGAGAGCCTGTACGCCGAGGCCCCGGGCCAGGGCACCCGCCAGGCCATCCGCGGCGTGTTCACCGACGCCGGCCATCCCCGGGCCCGTGAAATCCGGGTCGTCGAACGCGCGCTCGGCACCGACGAAACGGACGCGGACCGGTTTGTCCTGCTCGTCTACGACGTGGTCAACGACGGCCGCGAGCCGGTCGCCGGCGCGTACGCCGGCGTCTTCGCGGACTTCGACATCCGGGCCACCGACCGCTTCCACGACCTCGCCCGGGTCTTCCCCGCCCGCCGGGCCGCGGCAATGCGCCACGTGGACCCGGCCGGTATCTTCGCCGGGGTCGTCCTGCTCGACCCGGACCTCGCGGCCGGCCTGGTCGCGTTCGAGCACGACCGCTACGTTTACCCGGATTCCGGGCTGAGCGAGGACATGAAGTACCGTCTGCTCAGGGGCGAGCTGGGCACCACCGAGCCGGACCGCGTCCACAATTGGTCGGTCGCGGTCAGCGCCGGGCCGTTCGACCTTGCCCCGGCCGCGCGCCGCCGGGTAGCGTTCGCGCTGGTCGCCGCGCCCGACTCCGCCGCCTTCCTCGAGGCCTGCGACCAGGCCCGGGACTGGTACCAGGCCAACATCGGGGTCGCCGAGCGCCCGCACAGCGCCGGTCCGAACCGCGCCAGCATCGTCCCGAACCCGTTCCGCCGGTCGCTGACCATCCTGCCCGGGCCGGCCTTCAGCGGGCCGGTGCGGGTCGAGGCGCACGACGCCGCCGGCCGGTTGGTCGCGACCATCCACCAGGGACCGGTTCCGGCCTCGGGCCGGATCGAGTGGCGGCCGGTCGGGCTTCCGGCCGGGGTGTACCTGTTGCGGGTGTCCGGCGCCGACGCCGCCTTCACCGAGCGGGTCGTGCTCGCCCGCTGACCGGGCCTCAGAAATCAGCGGGGCCGCTCGCGCGGCCCCGCTTCACGTTCCCGACCCCGGCTGATCGGCGGCCAGCCGACCGACCGGCATGATGTAGAGCGGCTCCTCGCCCTCGGCCAGCCCGATGACCCGGCCGACCTCCGCGTCGTCGAATGCGCCCACTGCGACCGTGCCCAGGCCCAGCGCCACCGCCTGCAGGTACACGTTCTGGGCCGAATGACCGAGGTCCATGTTGAGGTAGCGCTCCCGGCCCCGGGTCCCGTAACGGTCCGGCAGCCGCTCCTGCTTCCATGACCAGAACACGGACAAGGGCGCTTCGCGCACCCAGGCCTGGTTCCTCGCCGCCGCGGACAGCTCGGCCCGGAAGTCACCGACGCTGACCTGTTCCAGTTCGTGCGCGTCGCTCAGGTACCGGTACAGCCCGGGCTCCAGCCCTTCCACCCGGCCCGCGACCAGGTAGACCTCCAACGGGTAGGCCGCCCCGGCCGACGGCGCGGTCCGATACCCGCCGCGCATCGTTGCCCGCGCTTCCGGCATCGGCTTCGTCACCCCGTAGGCCGCCCAGAGCAACTGCCCGGCCTCGGCCAGCGTCAACCCGGCATCCGCGTAGGACCGGACCGACCGCCGCGCGGCCAGCGCCGCCTCGACCGACATCGCGCCATCCAGTGCCGGCGCGGGCAGCGCTATCCTGCCGCTCGCGTCCGCCGGCCCGGCTTCCGAACCCGCCGGCCCGCCGCAGGCCGCCCCGGCCAGGAGGCCGGCGGCAATCAGCAGTCTCAGAAACATTCTTCTATATCCTCCTTACGACCGGTCCTGCCGGTCGCGAATCATCACCAGCAGCATCTTGTATCGCTCGACCGCGTTCAGCGCGTGCGGCACACCCGCGGGCATTATCAGCATCTCGCCCTGCCGCACCCGGTGCGGCGAACCGGCCAGGTTTATCTCCGCTTCGCCGTCCAGCACCTGCACCAGCGCGTCGAACGGCGCGGTGTGTTCGGACAGCCCCTGTCCCTTGTCGAACGCGAACACCGTCACCGTCCCGGTCGGCCGCTTCACCACCTCGCGGCTGACCACCGCGCCCAACTGGTACGCCACCAGCCCGGCCAGGTCCACGACCCGGCCGACCAGTTCATCCGCTCCCCGGGTCATTCTTCCTCCGTTTCTTCGACCACCGTGATATCACCGGCTGCGGCGGTCAGCACCAGTTCGAGCCCCGGCCCGTCTGCCCGCCATTCCGGGCTGACCCAGCCGTCTTCGCTTCTGATGAACCGCCCCGGCAATTCCACCCTGCCCAGCTCGGCTTCCGCCTCGACCCGCACCGCCGCCCCGGCCGGGACCTGGACCAGGATATCGCCCGCCCCGGTCTCACACTCGGCCGCACAATCCGCCGGGAAGCCGCCCGCCAGGTCGAGAATGATGTCACCCACCGAGACCTCGATGTACAGCTCCTCGACCGCAGACCCGGCCAGCTCGAACCGGGCATTGCCGGTCCCCAGCGCCAGTTCGAGTTCCCGGCACAGCTCGCGGCTCAGCCGCAGGTCCCAGCGGTGCTGCCAGGCATCGGTCCCTTTGCTGTCCGGCTGAACCACCCGCACCTGGCCGTGGAACCCGGGGTCCTCGCCCGCCGGCTCGGCCCGCGCGACCTCGACATACTCCAGCGCCGGGGCGAAGGAGGAGTCCGGCCCGAAGCAGTCCAGTTCCAGCAGCGCTGTCGCGCCCGCGCTCACCTCGATATCCCCGGTCGCCATCACCAGCTCGACCGAGACCCCACGCGCCCGCCCGGCGGTGAGCTCCTGGCTCACCCGCACCAAACCGGCCGCGGTCGTGTCGGCCTCGCCCGCCGCGGCGAGCAAGGCCAGCGCCGTCACCGCCTGACCGATCATCTCGGCTCCTTTCCCGGGCGGTCCTCGCCCGGAGTTCTCGCCCGGGGCATCCCTGTGCCCCGGACCACCCTATCCTACTGTCTTCCGCCCGGCCCGTCAACCCGCTCCCCGGTTGACCTCGCCCGGTAACCGGCTAGGCTGGCTCAAATCAAAGGAGCAATTGTGCGACCAGAGGAAATCACGCTCGAACAGCTGGACCCGGCCGCGTTCATCGCGGAGCAGGTGCGGGAAATCCGGGCCGCGGTCGGTGACGGCACTGCCATCAACGCCCTGTCCGGTGGCGTGGACTCGTCGGTGGTAACCCTGCTCGGCCACCGGGCGCTGGGCAACCGCCTGCGCACCGTGTTTGTCGAGAACGGCCTGATGCGGGCGGGCGAGCCCGAGCACATCGTCAGGCTGTTCGCCGGCCACGGCGTCCCGGTCGAGCTCGTCCCGGCCCGGGAGGTCTTCTTCGGCGCGCTGGCCGGCCTAACCGACCCCGAGCAGAAGCGCGAGGCCATCACCCGCGCGTTCTACCGGGACGTGTTCGGCCGGCTGGTGCGCGAGGGTGAGGCCCGCTCCCTGCTACAGGGCACCAACCTCACCGACGTCGAGGAAACCGTCGCCGGGGTGAAGCGCCAGCACAACATCATCACCCAGCTCGGCATCGACCCGGAGCGGGAGTACGGCTACCGGGTCATCGAGCCGCTGCTCCGCCTGCGCAAGCCGGCCATCCGCGCGCTCGGCCGCGCGCTGGGGCTGTCCGAGGAACTCTGCGCCCGGCCGCCCTTTCCCGGCCCGGCGCTGGCCGCCCGCGTTATCGGCGAGGTCACGCCGGAGCGGGTTGAGCTGGTCCGCGGTGCCACCGCCATCGTCGAGGAGCTGCTGGCCGGCTCGGGTGCATTCCAGTACCTGGCCATCCTCCATCAGGACCGGGTCACCGGCCTGCGCGACGGGAAGCGCGATTTCGGTTGCCAGGTAGAGGTCCGGTGCTGGGATTCGGAGGACGCCCGCACCGGCCGTCCGACTCGGCTGTCCTTCGACCTGCTCGATGCGCTGGCGAAGCGGATAACAGCCGATGTCCCGGGCGTGGTCAGCGTGACCTACAGCATCGCGACCAAACCGCCCTCGACCATCGAAGCGATCTAGCCGGGCCGGGCTACTCGGTGACGACCAGCCGGGTGCTGAACGCCCCGGTCCCGCCCTCGGCCCGGACCAGATAAGCCCCGGGCGCCAGTCCGCGCAGGTCCAGCTGCCGCTCGCCCGGCCCTAGCTCCAGGCGCCGGATCGTGCGGCCCGCGATGTCGGTCAGCGTCACCACCAGCCGCCCGCCGAGCCCGGCCCCGTTGAGTATCTCGGCCCGGCCCACGGCCGGGTTCGGTGCCACCGCCAGCCGCGGCAGCGGCGGCCCGTCCAGCTCGACCACCCCGGTGCCGTAGCTGACCAGTGCCCGGATCATGTGGTCGCTGGCGTGCATGCCGTAGGGCGTGACCCAGCCTTGGTCCGGGAAGTACCACCACTGCCGCGCCGGCCAGGTCATCGCGTCGTCGGAGGAGAAGACCAGGTCCCAGGAGCTCTTCTGCCAGAACACGATGTAGAAATCGCCCTCGTCGATCCGCACCGGCTCGGTCAGCGCGTAGTCCTGGAATCCCGGCGTCCGGTTGGGCGGGATGTCGAGCCTGAGCTCGTTGTAGAGCAGGGTGCCGGGCTTGCCGTCCGGGCCGTCATCGTCCCAGACCCGCAGGTAGATCTCCCGTCCGTTCTGGTCGTGGTTGACCTCGGCCCGGGTGCCGAGGACCTCACAGGGATATTCGCCGGGCGTGAACTTCACCCCGGCCCCGAAGCTGTCCCGGTCCGAGCACCACCAGGTCGTGGTAATGCCTGAGTCATAGAGGATGACCGTGTCCTGATCCACCGGCTGGGCCGCCGCGACCGCCAGCGCCAGCGCGATCATGGCTGGAATGTTCTTCATCCGAACTCCTCCTGTGTCTGCCGCATTCCCGGAACTGCCGAGCCGGCTCTACTCGGGAGCTGTCCCGACAACCCGGCCCTGGCGAGATTTTACACCCCGCCCGCCGGTCGTCAATGACCCGGGCCTGCCCGACACGGGCGCGGCCGGGGACTGCGCCCCGGCCGCCCGTTTCAGACCGCGGTCTATTCGACCACGAGCTTGCTCGAAACCGACCGGCCGCCGGCATCAAGCCGACAGAAATACACGCCGCTCGCGACCCGGCCGCCGCGGCTGTCGGCAAGGTTCCAGCTCGCGTGGCCGAGGCCCGGCTCTGCCCGGCCCGAGAACAGGCTGCGCACCAGCCTGCCGCCGGCATCGTAGATGCCGACGTTGACCTCGCCCGCGTGAGGGACTGCCCAGTTCACCGTCGCCTGCCTGCGCGCCGGGTTCGGCGCGGTCTCGAGGCGGACCGAGAGCGCGGGCCGGAACGGGTCGAACTCCTCGGTCCCGACCATCCCGGCAACGTAGTACAGCGCGTTTCGGATCACCAGCGCCCAGTCACCGTTTCGCTCCGGCCTCGATACGATACCCGGATACTGGTTGACGCCCACCACCTTCCGGTTGCCGCTGACCCCGACATAGGGGATACCGTCGGCCCAGCGGGCAACCGAGTCCGGGGTTATGAACGCCGCGGAGGCACGAAGCCACTCCCCGACCGCGCTCACCCCCGACATTATCGGGTGACCGCTGATGTACCAGCCCAGCGTCGTCGTGCTGGCGTTATTCGCGCCGAGCCCGATGGTCGCGTAGTCGCCGGTTATCACCCGGCCGCCCATTCCCCAGCCGGTCGTGAAGCTGGACGCGCACAGGACCACTCCACCGCCCGCGTCCACATAGTCGGCCAGCACGTTGCCGAGCGCAATCGGGTCGCCGTAGGCGTAGTTGGAATGCACGCCGACCGCGTCGTAAGGCGTAAGTTCCCCAAGCGTTGGGGTGTAGCTCCGCACGTCAAGATAAGTCAGCGTGTCGCCCAGCACCTCGAGCCGGATGCCCAGCGTCGTGTCTGGCGGCCCGTAGTCGGAGTACAGCCACAGGAACTTGTTCTCGACCGCGGTCGGCTCGATCGCACCCCGCTCGACCGTGTTCAGGAAAGTCGTACCCCAGCCGCAGACCGCTAGCAGGGTGTCGCGGTAGATCGTGCCGCCGTGCGAACGCCTTGCCGCCTGTAGGTTGTTGGTCGCCTCCCAGGTCCCATCCGCGACTGTGTAGGCATAGCTCTGGTTTACGATCGCACCCGAAGCGTTGTAGCCGCCGAAGGCGTAAAGCACCCAACCGTGGGCCGGGTCGTTATAAGCCGCGCCCGCGCCCCAGGTCGTCGCGAAGGGCATCGCCGAGCCGGTCGTCCAGTTGTCGCCGGAGATCGAGTACTTCAGGAAGTTCGTCGTGCCATTGTAGGGCGTGCCCGGCGCGGTCTGACCGCCGATGAGGTAGATGGTGTCCCCGACCGCACACGCGACCTGGCTGCGGAGCGCTATCGGCATATCTGCCATCGTGGTGATGGTGTTCGTCGCCGGGTCGTAGCAGTAAGTCTTGTTCTGAGTCGCGGTCGCGGTCGCGCCGCCGAAGATGTAAGCCTTGCCGCCCGCGGTGGCCATCGCGTAGTACAGCAGCCGGGACACGGGCACGGTCGCGCCCGCGACCCAGGTACTCGCGTTCAGGTTCAGCACCGAGACTTGGTCGTAGGGACTGCCGCTGGCCAAATAGCCCGGCCCGACGACAATCAGCGTGTCCGAAACCGCGGCCGCATTCCCGTTCGAAATGCCGCCGCCCGGATGAGTAGGGCCCTCACTCCAGGTGTTGGTCGTGAAGCTGTATATCGTTTGCCGTGCAACCCGGCTTCCTCCCTCGACCTCACCAGTCAGGATGCTGAGTTCGTCCCCGACCACGACTGCGGCCAGCCGAGATATTCCCGACGGACTCGGCGTGCCGTAGGTCCAGGTCACGTTGCCCGCGTCGGTGTAGGGCGACGCGCCGACCGGGCAGGCGCCATTGCCGAAATCGCTGTGCGGGTCAACCGGCCCGGTCACCCGCTCGGGTGTCACGCTCTCGGCCGGCTCGATACCGACAGCTGTTCGCTGACCGGCGAAGACCAGCCCCGCCACGGCCAGCAGGAGCAGTACCATTGTTCTGCTTCTCATTATGCAGTCCTTTCGTCTTGTCGGACCATCAGAGACTCCTCCCGCCACGCGGGTGGAAGACACCAAGCACGAAATCGGACAGGATTGGGAATCGGGCGTCCCCACGCCGCCGAACGCACCAGTGGAGCTTTGAACCAGACTGCTCCCCGGCGGTTTTCCCGGCACGGCATCGGCAGTACGCACCAGCCTCCTTTCTGGTTAGGACACATCTGGCCGGGCGTTGCACAACCGCAACACTCGCGCATACAGTAATACAGAATCGCGCCGCCTGTGTCAATGGCGGGTTCGCCTCTCCGGAAAAAGAGAGAACCGCCCGTTGCGGCGGGCGGAACACTCGGATGAAGGGCTGTCTTTGCAGGGGCCCCTGGCCCCTGCCGTATTGGCACCCGACCTTCGGGTTCCAAGCACCGTGGCGCCTTCTCGCCCGGTTGCCGCGCCCGCGGCTGCAGACCGCCGGCGACTCCTGATACCTGACGATTGTACCCCGCCGGGCCGGCAAGTCAACCCGCGCCAGTTTGACTTCAGGCCTTTTCCATCTATGCTTATGCGGAGGATATTGATAGATGGCTATAACGAAAGATAAGAAGGGACAGCTGATTACGGACTATCGGCTGCACGAGTCGGATACCGGCTCGCCCGAGGTGCAAATCGCCATCCTCACCGAGAGGATCAATCTGCTGAGCGAGCACCTGAAAGAACACAGTAAGGACAAGCATTCGCGACGCGGGCTGATCAAGATGGTCAACCAGCGCCGGCGGCACCTGGACTACCTGTCCAAGCACCACAAACAGCGTTACGCGCACATCATCGAAACGCTCGGGCTGCGGGGTTAGGCGTGCACCGCATCGAAAGAGAAGTCTGCGGTCGGTCCCTGTCGTTTGAATACGGCCGGGTCGCCCGCCAATCCGACGCCGCCCTGCTCGTCCGCTACGGCGACACGATCGTGTTCTCGAGCGCCTGCTACAAGAAGGAACCGGTCGACTACATGGCCTTCTTCCCGCTCACCGTGGACTACCGCGAGATGGCTTTCGCCAGCGGCAAAATCCCGGGCGGGTTCTTCAAACGCGAGGGCGCTCCCCGCGACAAGGAGAAGTTGACCTGCCGACTGGTGGACCGTCCCATCCGGCCGCTGTTCCCGGAGAATTTCCGGAACGAGACCCAAATCGTGTCCTACCTGTTCTCGAGCGACTCGGAGAACGAGAGCGACTTGCTGGCCCTGCTCGGCGCATCCTGTGCCCTGGCAATCTCGGAAGTCCCGTTCCTCGGCCCGATCGGCGCCTGCCGCATCGGCAAGGTCGGCGGCGAACTCGTCGCCAACCCGCTGATGAGCCAGCTCGATGACGCCGAGATGTCGATGACATTCGCGGGCATCCGCAACGAGGCGGGCGAGGACCTGATAATGATGATCGCCGGTGAGGCGAAGGGGATATCCCACGACGACCTCGACCGGGCGGTCGAAATGGCGATGCCGCACATCCGCACGACGCTGGACATGCAGCTCGAGCTCGTCGGCAAGGTCGGCAAGCCCAAAATCAAGCCCGAGAAGCCCAACGTCCCGCCCGAGCTCGAAGCCGCGGTGCGCGAGCGGGCGGAGGCGAAGGTGCGCGAGCTCAACCGGGTCGAGGACAAACAGGAACGCCAGCGCGGTCTGGACGAGCTCAAGCTCGCGCTGGTCACCGAGCTGGGCGAAAAGTTCCCGGATTCGAAGGGCCCGGTCACCGAGGCACTCGACGCCCTGGTCGGCCGCGACATCCGCCGGATGGCGATTGAAGACAACCGTCGTCTCGACGGCCGCGGCTTCGACGTCGTCCGGCCGATCTCCTGCGAGGTCGGGGTCCTGCCCCGGGCCCACGGCTCGGCGCTGTTCACCCGCGGTCAGACCCAGTCAATCTGCGCCGCGACGCTGGGCACCAAGCAGGACGAGCAGGTTATTGACGACGTCGAGCTCGAGGTCGAAGAGAGGAAGCGGTTCATGCTTCACTACAACTTCCCGCCGTTCTCAGTCGGCGAGGTCCGGTTCCTGCGCGGGCCGAGCCGGCGCGATATCGGCCACGGCGACCTGGCCGAGAAAGCCCTCGAAGCGGTCGCGCCGAAGGAAGATGAGTTCCCCTACACCATCAGGCTCGTCTCCTACATCCTCGAGTCCAACGGCTCGAGCTCGATGGCCTCGGCCTGCGCCGGCTCGCTGGCGCTGATGGACGCGGGCATCCCGGTGAAGGCCGCGGTGGCCGGGATGGCGATGGGGCTGATCAAGGAAGGCGACAAGTACCACATCCTCACCGACATCCTCGGCGCCGAGGACCACTACGGCGACATGGACTTCAAGGTCACCGGCACCCGTGACGCCATCACCGCCATCCAGCTCGACCTGAAACTGCCGGGCGTGCCCTGGTCGCTCCTGCGCGAGGCGGTCGTGAAGGCGACCGAAGCCCGGCGCCAGGTCCTCGACGTGATGGACCAGGCCCTTGCCGCGCCACGGCCGGAGCTCTCGCGCTACGCGCCGCGCATCGTTTCGATTGTCATCGACAAGGAAAAGATCGGCACGGTCATCGGGCCGGGCGGCAAGATGATTCGCCGCATCACCGAGGAGACCGGCGCCACCATCGACATCGAGGACGACGGCACGGTCACCATCGCCTCGAACAAGGCCGACGCGCTCGACAAGGCGAAAGCCTGGGTCGAGTCGCTGGTCGCGGAGGCGGAGGTCGGCCGGGTTTACGAAGGCACCGTCACCCGGCTGATGAACTTCGGCGCCTTTGTCGAAATCCTGCCCGGCAAGGAAGGTCTCGTCCACATCTCCCAGCTCGCACCCGAGCGGGTCCGGGAGGTTGAGGACGCGGTCAAGGTCGGGGACAAGGTCTGGGTCAAGGTGGTCGAAGTAGACGACCTCGGCCGGGTCAACCTCTCCCGCCGCAAGGCGATGGAAGAGCGCGGCGAAATCCCGCCCTCCGATGACGACGGCATCGCCAAGCGGCCGCCACGACGCGACGGCGGGCGCGACCGGCGTGACGGTCCCCGGGACCGTGACCGCCGCGGCCCCTCGCGCGACCGGCGCCGCTAGTCGAAAAGGGTCCAAGGATTCCAGGGTCCCGGTGACAGCTCACTCGGACCCTGGAGCCTGTGGACCCTCCTTTCGTTCCACCCGGCTCGACTGCGGGCTCGAGGTCATTACCGAGCAGCTGCCTTGGATTCGCTCGGCCGCGCTCGGGCTGGCCTACCGGGTCGGCAGCCGCGACGACCCCGCCGGGATGGCCGGGCTGGCCCATTTCTTCGAGCACATGGTGTTCAAGGGCACTGCCGAACTCTCGGCCAGGGAAATTTCGGTCCGGAGCGAATCGCTCGGCGCCGAGCTCAACGCCTTCACCGACAAGGAACTGACCGTGTTCTACGGCCGCTGCCCGGCGGACACCCGGCGCGCAACCACCGAGTTGCTGGCCGAGATTGTGGCCCGGCCCGCCTTCAGCCCGGCCGAAGTCCTGAAGGAGCAGGCGGTAATCGCCGAGGAAATCCGCTCGACCGACGAGGACCCCGACTCCCGGAGCCTGAACCTGACGCTCGAAGCCCTCTACCCGGTCGGCCCGCTGGGTTGGCCGGTGGCGGGTACGCTCGAAAGTGTCAGCGGGCTTGGCGTACCGGACCTGAGCCGGCTCTACCCGGAACGCTACCACTGCGGCTCCGGGCTGGTGGTCATCACCGGCGACGTGGACCACGACGAGCTGGTCGCAGTGGTCGCCAGCCGTCTCAGCAGCCAGGCTGCCATCGACCTGCCCGACCGTGCGCCGGCGGCAGTTGGCCCGGCGACGGTGCTTTCCTCCCGCCGGGACGAACTGAGCCAGGCCCATGTCTGCCTCGCCTGGCCCACGGTCGGCTACGCCGACGAGCGCCGGTTTGCCCTGTCGGTGCTGAACAACACACTCGGCGGCGGCGTATCATCCCGGCTGTTCCAGCGCTTGCGCGAGGACGAGGGATTGGTATATTCGATTTCGAGCTTCACCGAACTCTATGCTGACACCGGTCTGCTCGCCATTCACTTCGTAACCGACCGGCGTCGGCTCGAACGCTGCCTGTCGGTGCTCGCGGAGGAACTCGCCTGCTTCCGACAGGAACTGGTCAACCGTGAGGAGTTCGACCGGGCGCTGAACATGACCCGGAGCTCGGTGTTGCTGTCGCTGGAGAGCCCGACGAGCCGGATGCTGCGCATCGCCCGGACGCGACATCTCCTCGGGCGCATCGTCACGGCCGAGGAAACGCTCGCGGCTTACTCCCGGCTGACGCTCGATGATGTCAACGCGATGGTCGAGACCGCGTTCGACGGACAGCGACCTCGTGTGGGAGCGGTCGGCCCGCTGCCGACCGAGGAGCTATCCCGGTTGGTGGACGAGCTCTGACCGCCTGGAAAGGAGAGTTGTGATGGCTGAGAAAATCGCAATTTCGCAGCGCGGCAGGGGGATGCCGGCATCCCCGATCCGCAAGCTGGTGCCCTTCGCAGATGAGGCAAAGGCTCGCGGCACGAAGGTGTACCATTTGAACATCGGCCAGCCCGATATCGAGACCCCGCGTGAGATGATCGAGGGCTACCGGGCTTTCGACGCGAAGGTGCTGGCCTACGGCCCGTCAGCCGGGCTCCCCGCCTACCTCGAGGGCCTGGTCCGATACTACGCCGGGGTCGGGATTACGGTTCAACAGCGGGACATTCTCGTGACGACCGGCGGGAGCGAAGCACTGCTGTTCGTGTTCGACGCCATCTGCGACCCGGGGGATGAGGTCATCGTCCCGGAGCCGTTCTACACGAACTACAACGGTTTTGCGGCGATGAGTTGCGTGAAGCTGGTCCCGGTCACCTGCCGGGCGGACGACGGCTTCGCGCTGCCGCCCGCGGCCGAGATCGCGGCGAAGGTCAGCCCGCGTACCAGGGCGATACTCTACTCCAACCCGGGCAACCCGACCGGCACCGTGCTGTCGCCGACCGAGATGTCCCGACTCCGCGCGCTGGCGATCGAACACAACCTCTTCCTGGTCGCGGACGAGGTCTACCGCGAGTTCATCTACGACGACGCGGTGCGCCACCAGAGCGCCCTGAACCTGACGGGAATCGAGGACCGCGTGGTGGTCTGCGACAGCGCTTCCAAACGCTACAGCGCCTGCGGGGCACGCGTCGGCTGCATCGTCAGCCGCAACCGCGAGTTGATGGCGACCGCACTGAAGTTCGGCCAGGCCCGTCTCTGCCCGCCGACCGTGGACCAGCTGGCCGCACTCGCCGCCATCTCCACCCCGGCAAGCTACTTCGAAGCGGTGCGCGCCGAGTACAGGGCCCGCCGCGACCTGCTGACCCGCGAACTCTGCGCAATGCCGGGCGTGTTCTGCCAGGTGCCGCGCGGGGCGTTCTACACCGTCGCCCGGCTGCCGATCGATGACGCCGAGGAGTTCGCGACCTGGTTGCTACGCGATTTCAACCTCGACGGCGAAACGGTGATGCTCGCACCCGCCGCAGGGTTCTACGCCACGCCCGGTCTCGGCCGCGACGAGGTCCGCATCGCCTACGTGCTGAACACGACCGAACTAGCCCGGGCGATGACCGTCCTGCGCCGGGCGCTCGAGGCGTACCCGGGCCGCAGCCGCTGAGCCGTGACGGAACGTCCCGGCAACCGTCCCGTGAAGATCTGCATGGTGACGGACAACTACTACCCGTACGTCGGTGGCATCCCGGACCACATTCACAACCTCGCGAAAGAACTCAGGCGACGCGGACATACCGTCAAGATCCTGACGTCGAGTTTCGGCGGCAAGACAATGCAGACCCTTGCCTACACGCCGGACGAGGAACACGTCTTCCGGGTCGGCCGCGCCTTGCTCGTCCCCTACAACCGGAGCTTCGCCCGGGTGCCGACCGCCTGGCGCCCAACCCACCAGGTCCAGCGCTACTTTGAGCGGGGCCGATTCGACATCGTCCACATCCACGGCGTGCTCGCGCCCTCGCTGCCCATCGTATCGCTCCGGGCCTCAAAGGCGGTCAACGTCTTCACCTTCCACGCCGACTTTCCGCGCGACCTGGCTTACATTCTCGTCAAACCGCTACTCAACCCCTACTTCAAGATGATTCACGGCCCGGTCGCGGTATCGGAGAGCGCCCGCGCTTCCAGTGCCCGTTACTTCGCCGGCCCTTATCGCATCATCCCCAATGCAATCGACGTCGATTTCTTCCGGCCCGACGCCCCCCTGATGCCCGCGCTGGCCGACGGCCGGCCCAGGGTGCTGTTCCTGGGCCGGTTCGAGCCCCGCAAAGGTCTCAAGTACCTGCTGATGGCACTGCCCGAGATCGTCCGCCATGTGCCCGATTTCCAGCTCGTCGCCGCCGGTGCCGGCCCGTTCGGATACAGCTACCGCGAGTTCCTCGACCGCAGACTCGCCAGCCACGTCGTCTGGCCCGGGCTTATCCCGGCCGAGGACCGCCCCCGCTACTACGCCAGTTGCGATATCTACTGCTCTCCAGCCACGGGATCGGAGAGTTTCGGCATTGTTCTGCTCGAAGCGATGGCGACCGGCCGGCCGGTAGTTGCCTCCGACATAGACGGCTACCGCCGGGTGATGGGCACCGATAGCCGCGAGGGTCTGCTCGTCCCGCCCTGCGACTCGGAGGCGCTGGCAGCGGCCATAATCCGGCTGCTTAAGGACCCGGAAGAGCGCGCCCGGATGGGCACGGCCGGTCGGCGGAAGGCGCTCGGCTACTCCTGGCCACGCATCACCGACCGCATCGAAGCGCTGTACCGCGAGCTGCTGGCACGCTACCCTGCTCCGCGCTACGGACGCTGACGGATGGTCGGGAACCGCTCGGGCGCAGCCGCGGTCATCGCCAACCGTTCCTTCGTCGTCTTTGCGGTCACGCAGGCCGTTTCGCTGATGGGTGACAAGGTCAACTACATGGCCCTGCTCGGGCTGTTCGCCTGGCTGGCCGCCCGCGGTGGCCCGGCCGCCAGCCGCTCCATCGCGCTGATTACGCTCGCCGCAGCCCTGCCCGCCATCATCTTCGCACCGTTCGCGGGCGTGATCGCGGACCGTGCCGACCGCCGGAAACTCATGCTCACCTGCGATGCGGCCCGGCTGGTGCTGGTTGGCCTGGTGCCAGCGGCCGTGCTGGCGACCGGCAGCCTGCCGGTAGTCGTCGGCCTCGCGCTGGCGATCTTCTTCGGCGGGTTGGTGTTCAACTCCGCCCGGAACGCGGTCCTGCCCACCTTGGCAGGGGCGGACACGGAACTGGGAGAGGCTCCGGCCCGGCTGGTCGCGGCCAACTCGTTCATGAGCCTGACTGGACGGGCAGCCACCATCGGCGGGATGCTGCTCGGCGGGATGCTGGTGGACTGGTCCGGCTGGCAGAACATCGGCGTCCGGCCAGCATGGGCCGCCGGATTCTACCTCGACGCGCTCACGTACCTCGTGGCACTCGTCGGCATCGTATTCGCCTGGCGCAGGCTCGGCGCCCGCCCGGCCTCACCGCCCGCGACCGTGACCGCCGCCCGCCACACCTGGGCCGACCTCGCCGAAGCCTGGCGTTTCGCCCGCCAGGCCCCGCCGGTCCTCTTCGTGTACGGCTCGGTCCTGGTGCTGGTCGCCATCAGCAGCGCATTCCTCATCCTGTACGTGCCCATCATCCAGGACGGCGCCGGTCTCGACCTCGGCACTCGCGGGGTCGGGTTCACCGCGGCCATCGGCGCGGCGGGGCTGCTGCTCTCCTCGGCCTGGTACGGGCTGGTCGGGTCCCGGTTCCCGCGCGAGGTCGCAATCCTGGCCGGTCTGCTTCTCCTCGGCGGCATCGGCACGGCACTCCCATTCGCGCGCAGCTTCGCGCTCGTCGCGCCGCTGGCATTCGTCGCCGGGCTGGCGCTGACCCCGGTGTACGTCGCGATGGACACCCTCCTCCACGAAACCGTTCCCCCGGCTGCCCGCGGTCGGGTGTTTGCGAACCGGGACTGGCTGACGCACCTCACGCTTGCGGCCAGCGCGCTCGCGACCGGCATGCTCGCCGGCCGCTGCTCGAGCCGCCGGCTCCTGCTCGGGGTCAGCCTGCTGGTAATACTGCTGGCCGCGCTGGGCCTCCTGTTCGGGTCACGGGTCTTGCGCCGGTACGGCGCGGAAAGGAAGGCCGCATGACCTCCGCCCCGATTGAAAGAATGGCCTCGGTCCTTACCAAGTACAGCCTCGCGCTCCGGCCCGGCGAGCTGTTCCTGCTCCAGTTCGAACCTGCAGCCCTGCCGCTTGCCCGCGCGGTCTTCCGCTGCGCGTTGGCACATGGCGCCCACCCGCGAGCGGAGACGCTTCACCCCGGGCTGGCCGAGGACCTGCTGCGGCACGGCTCCGACGAACAGCTGGAACACGTCTCCGAACTCGACCGGCTGCCGGTGGAACAGGTCGACGCCCGGCTCAACGTCCGGGCGCCCGAGAACCTGGCCGCGCTCGGGTCGGTTCCTGCCGAGCGGCTCGCCCGGCACGCCCGCGCCCGGCGGCCGCTGTTCGACCGGGTGCTCGAGCGCAGGAGCCGGGGCGAACTGCGCACCACCCTGACCCAGTACCCGACCGAGGCCTCGGCCCAGCAGGCCGGCATGTCGCTGGAAGAATACGAGACGTTCATTTTCAACGCCTGCCTGCTCGACCGCGACGACCCGGTCGCGGCCTGGCGCGAGCTGTCTGCCGGCCAGCAACGCTACGTCGAGCTGCTGGACGGAGTCCGGGAACTGCATTTCGAAGCCGCGGGCACCGACCTCAGGCTGTCGGTCGCCGGCCGCAGCTGGGTCAACTCCGACGGCCGTGCCAACTTCCCGTCCGGGGAGGTCTTCACGGGGCCGGTCGAGGACTCGGCCGAGGGCCGCGTCAAATTCGACGTTCCGGCCTTCCACCTCGGCCGGCAGGTCGAGGATGTCGTGCTCGAATTCCGCGCGGGCCGGGTCGTAGGCGCCACGGCGGCCCGGGGTGAGAACCTGCTTCGCTCCCGGCTCGAAACCGACGACGGCGCGAGTCGGCTCGGCGAGGTCGCGTTCGGGCTCAACTACGGCATCTCCCGGCCGACCGGCAATATCCTCTTCGACGAGAAGATCGGCGGCACGATCCACCTCGCGCTCGGCGCCGGGTACCCCGACACCGGCAGCGCCAACCGCTCCGCCATCCACTGGGACCTGATCAGGACGATGTCCCCGGGCCGGGTCCGGGCCGACGGCCGGGTCATCTACGAAGACGGCAGGTTCACGACATGAACCCCTGCCAGGGAGAAAATCATGCCCGACCCCAGACTTGAAAAGCTCGCGCAGGTTCTCATCCGCTACAGCGTTGCGGTGAAGCCCGGCGACTGGGTTCGCCTCCAGGGCAGCAGCCTCACCGCCGAACTGCTCCGGCTCTGCCTGCGCGAAACCCTGCTCGCCGGCGGCCACCCGACGCTAAAAGTCGGCATCCCCGGCGCGGCGGAACTCAGCTACCGCCTGTCCTCCGACAAGCAACTCCGCTTCATCTCACCCTCGGAGCGACTCGAGCTCAACCGGCTCGACTGCCTGGTTTCGCTGTGGGGCGGTTGGAACACCCGGGAACTCACCGGCGTGGACCCCAGGCGCATGGCGCTCGCCCAGGCCGCGCACAAACCGCTCTTCGACACGATGCTCCGGCGCATCGCCCGCGGCTCGATGCGCTGGGTCGGCACCCAGTACCCGACGCAGTCCTCGGCGCAGGACGCGGAAATGTCCCTGGCCGACTACGAGGAGTTCGTGTTCCGGGCCGGCCGGCTCCACAAGCCGGACCCGGTGGCCGAATGGCGCCGGGTCTCACGCGAGCAGGCCCGGACCGCGAGGTTCCTCGGCCGGCTCAAGACCATCCGCATCAAAGGCCCGGACACTGACCTGAGCTTCGGCGTTGCCGGCCGCAAGTGGATAAACTGCGACGGCCACGAGAACTTTCCGGATGGCGAGATCTTCACCGGGCCGGTTGAGAACTCGGCCGAAGGCCATATCCATTACGGCTTCCCCGCGGTCCACGGCGGCCGGGAAGTCACCGGCATCCGGCTCCGCTTCCAGGCCGGACGGGTCGTCGAGGCGAGGGCCGACAAGGGACAGGACTACCTGGCCGCGATGCTCGACACCGACCCGGGAGCGCGCCGGGT
This sequence comes from bacterium, assembly GCA_046484845.1. Classification (GTDB taxonomy): domain Bacteria; phylum Hydrothermota; class Tepidihabitantia; order Tepidihabitantales; family Tepidihabitantaceae; genus DSBX01. Next base: position 1,487 of record JAWOIB010000054.1, on the reverse strand, counting down.
CGGCGAACTGGCGTTCGGCACCAACTACGAGATCGCCCGGTTCACGAAGAACACGCTGTTCGACGAGAAGATCGGGGGCACGATGCACATCGCACTCGGGGCCTCGCTGCCCGAATCCGGCGGCCGCAACAAATCCGCGCTCCACTGGGACATGGTCTGCGACACGCGCAAGGACTTCACCATCTACGGCGACGGCAAGCCCATCCATCAGCACGGGAGATTCCTGCGCCCATGAACCACCGGGACGAATTTGAGAACATTCGCGCGCTTGTCCGCGACGCCCAGCCGGACGATGCCCAGGCCCGGGTTGTCCGCTACCTGTACGAGAACTTCCCGGACTACGACTGGGTCGGCATCTACCGGCTGGAAGGCGATACCCTGGTCCTCGGCCCCTGGCAGGGAGCTGCCGCGACCGGGCACATCCGCATCAAGACCGGGGAAGGCATCTGCGGCGCCTGCGCGGTTTCCTGCCGGACCGAACTCGTGCCCGACGTCGCGGCGGACCGGCGCTACCTGGCCTGTTTCAGCGAAACCCGGTCCGAGGTCGTCGTGCCGATACTCGTCCGGGGCAGGTTCTGGGGCGAGATTGACATCGACTCAAGCACCCGGAACGCTTTCGGCCCGGCCGACGTCCGGCTGCTCGAAGCGACGGCCCGGCTCATCGCCGAAACGCTCCAGGCCGGGCCGGCGGGCGAGCCGGCCGGGCAGCCGGGCCCGGGAACTCAGCCCCGCTCGTAGAAGACCTTGCCCCAGAACTCGACCCGCCGGACGCTGCCGGCGCGGACGAGCCGGCGCAGGAGACCGGCACCCGGGGGTTTGTTCTCCCGCGCCTGAAACAACCATCCCTGCCTGCCGATGATCACTTTGGGGACGCCGGAAACGCCAAAAGCCAGGAATTTGAGGGAATTGCTGATATGGATCAGGGTCCTGCGAAGAAAAAAACGTTGGCTGAAAATACGGCCCCGATTCGGGTAAAACGAGGAGGGCGGATCAACCGGGCGGTTTTCTTTCTGTTCCATTTCATGCCTGCCGTTCCGGGAAGCGGCTGCCCCGAAATGCAGGATGCCGTCCGCCAGGGGCAGGGAGATGGCCAAGAGGAAAAAGATTACGGCGGGCAGTCTGGCAAGCGGGTCGCCGGTTTTCATGCGCTCCCCATTATACCGTTTTTTCTCCTCCAGGGAGAAGGCCGCTCTTTTTTGACAATTTATTTTTAACGTTATATCATGAGAGAAATCACAGGAGGACGAATATGGCGCGACATGGTTTCATTGCTTTGGTTCTTGTTTGCTTGGCGGCGGCCCCCATCTTTGCCGGCACCCTGGCCGGGATCACCTTGCCCGACACCATCGATGTCGATGGCCAGCAGCTCATCCTTAACGGCATGGCCCTGCGCAAGAAGGTTGTTTTCAAGGTCTATGTGGCCGGGCTATACCTTGCAGAGAAGGAGAAAAGCGGCGAAAAGATCCTGGCCGCCGATGCCTCGCGTT
>JAWOIB010000129.1:0-3720 GCA_046484845.1 bacterium | reverse complement strand
CGCAACGTCAACATCCGGGCGGTGGTCGAGCGGGCCGGGACCGGGGTGGAGGAGGTCATCGGGCCCGGGGATTTCGGGCTGCAGCACCGGCTCCGGCCGAATCCACTGCGCGGCAACGGCCGGTTCAGCTACCAGGTCCGGCAGGCCAGCCGGGTCAGCCTGGAGATTTACGACGCGGCGGGCAACAAGGTCAGGACGCTTGTTGACCGGGCGGCCGGGCCGGGCGAGCGGGTCGCCGACTGGGACTGCCGGGATGAGCGCGGCCGCCGGGTCCCGGCCGGGGCATATCTTTACCGCCTCAAGCTGGGCGAGCAGACCGCCACCGGCCGGGCGGTGGTGCTGGACTGACCGACACCGGGACGAAGAATCGCGGGGGCGGGCTTCTGCCCGCCCCCGCCTTCTGTGGGAGCAATCTATGGACCGCGATTGCTTTCCGGACAGGCCCAATCGTGACAAGAATGTCACTCCTACATGGGAAGGACCCGATTCCTGCGGGTGCTGTTTCTACAGTGCGGGCACTGCCCCTGCCGGGCAAGTCTGCGGTCTATTGACCGCGATTGACCTCAGCGGGACTTGACCCCCGGTCTGCGGCCGGGCATAATGCTATCGGACCCCGGCGTCCAACGGGTATATCCGAGGCAAGAAGTTACGGCAACCGTCCCGCACACGCGCAGGCTTGAGGGCCGCGCGCGCGGGCAGAAGGAGGCTCGATGTTCAGAACCGCAGCAGTCCTGCTCGGCATCGTCGCGATGGCCGCGGCAGGCATCCCGATGACCGGCCTGCCGGCGCCCGCCTTCACCGGCACGCCGACGACCGAACTGCCACCCGGGTACGAAACCCCGAACCAGGCACCGGCCGACCCGGCCCCGCTCGTGGTGCAGTGGGACGCGGTGTACGACCCGGAGGGTAACCTGGTGGCCGAGGACGTCGTTGACGCGCTCGACCCGGCCTACCTGTACTGGAAAGATTACTACTATAACTCCAACCTCAGGCGCAGCGACAAGATCCAGAACCCCACGCTGACCAACATCGTGGGCATGTTGTTCCAGAACACCCAGAACGTGGTCTGTATGGACCCGGCCGGCGATTACGTTTACAACGTCAACGGCAACATCCTGCGCCGGTTCAACACCAGCGACGGCAGTTACAACCAGTACACCCTGAGCTACTCCGGCAACGGCGCCTGCGGCACCGACGGCCAGTACCTTTACGTGCCGAGCGGCAATGTCATCCGCAAGTACACCCTGACCGGGACGTACATCAACGCGACCACCATCAACATCTCGACGAACCAGTACGGGTTCGCGGTGGCGAACGACACGCTCTGGGCCAACGTCAGCTACGGCACGACCTACAACGGTTACGCGGTGTCGCGGTTCAACGGCGGCTCGATCAGCCACGACGCGACCTGGGTGGTCCCCAGCGGCGGCGCGACGCCGATGAACATCGCCTGGGACGGCACTTACTACTACTGGTCCTGCGGCGGGTACAGCAGTAACCTCTTCGCGCGCTTCTACGCCAACCGGACGCTGTACAGCACCGGCACCGTCTACGGCGATATCCGCTCGGTGATGGCGGTGGGCCAGAGCTACGACTACGACGTCGGGGTGGTGGCGATCGACAGCCCGCCGTCCGCGCCGGAGATGGGCATCCACACCCCGACCGTGCGGGTGAGGAACTTCGGGACCATGGCCCAGCCCTCCTCGTTCTGGGTGAAGTTCTGGGCGACCGGGCCGTCGAGCTACCTCGACTCGGTCCAGTGCCACGCGCTGGCGCCCGGGGCGGAGACCACGCTGACCTTCTCGCCCTGGGAAATCAGCGCCAAGGGTACCTTCGACGCCAGTTGCTCGACGATGTCCGCGGCGGACAGCAACCGCAGTAACGACAAGGCGACCAAGACCATCGTCACCGGCCGGACCAAGGTGCTGATTGCCGCGGCGGATCTGCCCCAGTACCTCAAGGAACTGGCGGACCTGCTGATGACGGAGTTCCCGGACCTGCTGGTGGACACGATGTGCATCAGCTCCTCCCACGGCACCCGCGTGTTCAGCCCGGCCTGGGCGATTGCCGAGGGCTACCGGGCGGTGCTGACCTTCTCGAACTACGCCTATTACCAGCCGACCTGGCAGGGCGACTCGTTCGCCAAGTACATGGAAGACGGCGGCGGCGGGGTCATCTGGGCGCCGTTCGGGACCGGGACCTCGATGGGCCGGTTCACCCAGTACTACACGCCGATCGGCACCGCCGGCACCACCGGCAGCGCGACGCTGGGCACGGTGCACCTGCCCGGGCACGAGATAATGGAGGACGTCAGCACCGTCTATATGGGCTCGTACACGCTGGCGACGGCGACGCTCATCCGCTCCACCGCCTACAAGGTGGTGAGCTGGACGAACGGCAACATCCTCGCGGCCTGCAACGACACCCTCGACCGTCGGACCGCGGTGCTCGGGTTCTTCCCGACGACCTGGAAGTACACGTCCGCCACCGGCGACTGGCTGCAGATGATCCGCAACACCTTCCTCTGGGCCGGGGGCCGGCACGACGTCGGGCCGTCCGACATCCTGGTGCCCGCGACGGTGGTGGACTCGGGCGTGACCGTCGCCCCGGCCTGTTCGACGATGAACTTCGGCGGGTACACCGAGAGCTACACGGTCCGGCTGAGGATCGGCAGCAGCTACAATGAGACGTTCGACGTGACCGGGCACGAGCCTGGCGCCAAGGCGTACTGCACCTTCCCGAACTGGACCGCGGGCGCGCCGGGCAACATCAGCGTGGTCGTGACCACCGAGCTGACCAGCGACGCCGACCCGTCCAACGACACCCTCCAGCAGACCACGCTGGTGCGGAAGCTGGACGTCGGGGCGCTCTCGCTGCAGGTGCCGTCCGGGCTGTACGTGCCGGGCGACATCATTACCCCGACCGCGACCTGGCGCAACTACGGCAACTCGACGGTCGATTTCGAGGCCTGGGTGATACTCAGCGACCCGACCGACGCGGAAGCGTACCGGCAGAAGGTGGACATCTACGGCCTGGACCCGGGCAGCAACATGCAGGTCGGGACCTTCCCGTCGTACCAGCTCAACACGCCCGGCGCCTGGACGGTCCGGTGCAGCACCGGGCTGGCAGGGGACGTCAACCCGGCGAACGACGTGCTTGATGCCGGGTTCACGGTCGGGGCGGCGGACGCGGGCATCATGGCCATCCTCAGCCCGGGGATGTTCGTGGACACCGGCGCGACGGTAACCCCGTCCGCGCGGCTGCGGAACTTCTCCGACTACCCGATGAGCTTCAACGCCTGGTTCGTCATCTCCGACGAGACGGACGCCGAGGTGTACCGTCATTCGGTGGCGGTGAGCGGGCTGGCCGGGGGCGAGACGCGGGACGTGGTCTGGGCGGAAGACTGGCCGGGTCCGCACCCGGAGGGCCCGTACGTGGCGAAATGCTCGCTGGCGGTGGCGGATGACAACCCGGCGAACAACCTGCTCGAGCGGTCGTTCACGGTCGGCAGTCGGCCGCCGTGGGACCCGGGCTGGGTCTAGGTCAAGCCGATGCCGCTCGCGCCTTCGGGCAAGCCTGCCCGCCGGGGCGCCTGGCTGGCGCTCAACGAGGGCGACGGGCTGATTTACGCCACCAAGGGCTACAAGACCCAGGACTTCTTCCGGTACGACCCGCTGGGCGACAGCTGGTCCGAGCTGGCCTCGGCGCCGGCGGACCCGG
>JAWOIB010000011.1:0-12907 GCA_046484845.1 bacterium | reverse complement strand
GAGAGGAAATAGTTTTTAATAGCCTCTGCAAAACCATCAAATGAGCTGAAATCGTCCGATACGATATCCACCCGTAATCCCATCGTACGAACATTTTCGGCCGTATAGGGACCAAAGCAGGCGAACAGCTGATCTTCCCGGATCAGGTAACCCTCCATCATATTGAGGAAAGCCTCCGCCTCGGCAGTGCTGGTGAAGGCAATCAGGCACAGCTGCCTCGGGAATCGCGCTGCTCGGCGCGCTGTTCCTGATGCTGTTCGTCGGCCAGTTCTCCCTCAACGCTGTCTGGTATCCTGCTCCCGGTTACGCCGCTGCCTACAGACCTGCCGGGCTCGCCGGAAGAGCACTCACCGGGTTTCTTCATCAGCTGATAGGCGGTTTCGGAGCCCTCCTGGTCCTCCTCGCCGGCGCGGCCGTCAGCATCTTGCTGCTGACCAACATCCGGCTGCACTTCTTGACCGCCTGCTTCCACCGGATTCTTGCCGCCCTGCGTCGCCGACTCCCGGGGCGTCCGGCTCAAACAGCGCCTGCCGCTCCGGCCACAGCACCTGACGAGCAGCGACCGCCCACCGAAGCCCCGCCGCCGACGCCCGAATCGCCGGCGAAGGAGCCGGCTCCCTCCCGGCCTCCCCGGCCGGCTCAACCGCGACGACAGCCGCTGCGCGATTTCGACCTCTCGAAGTTTCAGCAGGCATTCCTCGACCAGCTTGACCAGCCGGGACCTGACGACCGACAGTTCAAGGACCCGAGGCAGTCCGAGCGCGAGGCAACGCTCCTGATCGAGAAGCTCTCCGAGTTCGGCATCACCGGCCGCATCGCGGCCATCGAGTCCGGACCGATGGTGACCCGGTTCGAACTCGAACCCGCGCCCGGCATCAAGATCCAGCGCATCGGGGCGCTGGCCGACGACCTCGCGCTCGCGCTATCTGCCGAGCGCATCAGGATCCTCGCCCCGATTCCGGGCAAGAGCGCGGTCGGCATCGAAATCCCCAACAAGAACCGGCTGACGGTTCACCTGCGCGAGATTCTCACCTCGGAAGCCTTCACCCTCGAGCACACCGCGCTCGGCTTCGCGCTCGGCACCGACATCACCGGCGAACCCTACTGCGCCGACGTCACCAAGATGCCGCACATCCTCATCGCCGGGACCACCGGCTCCGGCAAATCGGTCTGCATCAACTCCATCATCGCCTCGATTATCTACCGCTCCTCGTACCGGCAGGTACGGCTGCTCTGCATCGACCCGAAGCAACTCGAACTGCCCATCTACAACTCGATCCCGCATCTCATCAACCGCACCACCACCGATCCAAAGAAAGCGGTCGAGGAACTCAACGAAGTGGTTCGGGTAATGGAGGTCCGCTACGGCGAGTTCGCCAACCTGGGCGTTCGCGACATCGCCAGCTACAACAAGCGCGCGGTCCAGGAAGGTCTCGAACCCAAACCCTACATCGTCGTCATTATCGACGAACTTGCCGACCTGATGCTCAGAGCGCCGACCGAGATCGAAGAGCGCATTACCCGGCTGGCCCAGATGTCCCGTGCGGTGGGCATCCACCTCGTCCTCGCTACCCAGCGGCCGTCGGTCGACGTCATCACCGGCTTGATCAAGGCCAACTTCCCGTGCCGGATCGCTTTCCAGGTTGCCTCCAAGACCGATTCGCGCACGATCCTTGATCAGAACGGCGCCGAGGCGCTGCTCGGCCGGGGAGACATGCTTTTCCTGCCCCCGGGCCGGGGTGACCCGACCCGCCTGCACGGCTCGTTCATATCCGCCGATGCCGCAATCAGGATCGTCAACCTCTGGACCGTCGCTTACCTGACCGAACGCCTGGCCGGGCGAGTCGAAGACCCCGAAGCCAGCGCCCGGCTGCTCGTCGAACGCGATGTTGTCGATATCTTCTATGACCCGGCCAAGCGGGGAATCCGCCGGAAACGCGAGGCGCTCAACGAAATCCTGCCCGAGGAGGTCGCCGACGAACTCCTGAGCGAAAGCTACTATGACCCGCTGCCCGAGGTACGCTCCGGGGCGATCGAGGAACACGAACGCCGCGAACAGGTCGAGGCCCGGGTGCTGGACGAGAAACTCGAGGATGCTGCCCGCATCGTGGTCAGGCACCAGGAAGCGTCGGTCTCAATGCTCCAGCGCCGGCTCGACATCGGCTGGGCACGCGCCGGGCGGATTATTGACCAATTGGAAGAATCCGGTATAGTTGGCACGTATGCCGGGTCGAAATCACGGAAGGTGCTCATCGAAACCGAGGGCCAGCTCCAGCAGTTGCTCGAACAGTTGCGCAACCCACCGGGTGCGAAGCCGACTGCCGACTCCGAGCCTGCCGCAGGCGCCGTTGCGGCGGACGAGGACCAGGAGGAGCTGACAGCCGGCGATGATGCTTGACCGCCCGACGGTTCTGCAGTGGGTGACCAAGGTCGCCGAGGCTGTCCCGGCCCATGACCACAAGGAGCTCTCCCGCTACATCAAGTCCAAGCCGGAAGCGAAGCTGACCTATCCCAAGCCGGAGATCGTCGTGGACGACCACTGGTTCTCGATCCGGCGTTACCACGATGTCGTCACCGGCGAGGACGTCCTCGAAGTCCACGTCGGCTCGAAAGAGTCAGGCGACGAGTACATGGGCTACGACCGCATTGACCCGCGCTGGCTCGACGCGGAGGGCCGTGATGAGCACCGCTGGGAACTCACCCGGGCCTACATGCGCCCGAGGTACCGCCAGCGCAACTACTCGCTGTTCATGGCCGAGATGGTGACTGCGCTGGCCCGGAAGAACCGCGCCCGCTCGGTCGTCGCCTACCCGCGTCACGTCGCGATGCTGGTAACGCTGCTCAACTACGGGTTCCGCACGATTGAGGGCAACTACGACAACACCCTCAACCGCATCCTGAAGCAGGGCAGAGCCTGGTACGGCGGCAACCAGTCCCAACGCCGGCTGTACTATGCCCAGGAGTTCCGCCCCTTTATCCAGGATGGCAGTTTCATCATGGAGAAGCAGCTCCGCGGCGGTTTCTGGCAGTTCCTGATGGGCCGGGTCTAACCGGCCGCGGGCAGGTACTCGGCGAGCCGGCTTGCGCCGACGATGCCGGCGTCATCCCCGAGCTTCGCGAACACAATCTCCAGCGCGCGGCCGTCGAACAGCTGGCTGCGGCGGGAAACCGTCCGCCGGATGGACTTGAGCAGGGGCGCGCCCAGCCCGGCAATACCGCCACCGACGACGACACGCGCAGGGTCGAGCAGCGCCACGACATTCACAATCCCCAGCCCGACATAGTGACCGACCTCGGTCACCAGCTCAGACCCGAGCGGGTCGCCCGCCCGGGCCGCCTGGCCGATCTCCCTGAGCGTCAGGCCACGCAGTCGCGGGCCGCAGAGGTCCAGCAACATCGTCGGCTTGTCGGTGCGAACGCCATCGAACATCGGCAGCTGACACTTGTGGTCGGTCAGCCGTCGGGCCTGGGCCTTCACCCGCTCCCGCGCGCGCTTGACGACGTAGCGGGCGCCGACGTACCGCTCCAGGCAGCCCCGCCCGCCGCAACGGCAGGGCAACCCGTTGCCGAAGATGACCGTGTGGCCCAACTCACCCGCCGCGCCGTTGTGCCCCAGTACCAGTCGACCAGCAACCACCGCGCCCCCACCGACCCCGGTCCCGAGCGTCAGACAGAACAGGTCTCGGCAGTTCTCGCCGGCCCCGTAGAGCCACTCCCCCAGCGTTACCACGTTGGCGTCATTGGTGACCCGGACCGGAAGCCCGGTCCTTTCCGCCAATTCGCGGGCGACCTCCGCGCCGTGCCAGCCCGGCAGGTTCGGGGGAACGCGCACCACGCCATAGCGGTGGTCAACCAGGCCGGCGACGCCCACGCCGAGCCCCGCTATCGCCCGCCCGCTCGAAAGCTCGCTGACCGTTGCGGCCAGGCGTTCCAACGCCGGCCGCGACCCGGCGGCCGCGTTCGTGGCGAACCGCCGGCGTTCCACAACCCGGCCGGTCGAATCGACCAACCCGAGCCTGATGTTGGTGCCGCCGATATCGACGCCGATGGTCAGCGCCACGGAACTAGCCCCGGTCGCGGTAACGGTGGAGATGCCTGACGACGCGTTCCCAGGCCGGCGACGGCTGGTGTCCCCGCCGTGCCATCACCACCCGGGCGGTCGACAGCGCCACGGCCGGGGTGAGCCGCTCCACCGAACCCCGCGCAAAACGAGGGATGGCCTTGGGCGACAAACCCGACTCGAACCAGTTGGCAAACGACCCCACCACCGCGCCGGTATTCAGCAAGGTACCGATCGCGGTCTTGGCGTGGTCGCCGATGAAACACCCGACCTTCAGGCGGCCGCTGTCAATCTCACGGCCATCCAGCCACACCCGGACCGGCTCGTAGGCATTCTTCAGGTCGGAGTTCGTGGTCCCGGCACCCAGGTTCACCCATTCGCCGACGAACGCATGGCCGAGAAAACCATCGTGGTGCTTGTTCGCGAAGCCCTGAAACAGGCTGGTCTCAACCTCTCCCCCGATACGACAGCCCGGCCCGAAACTGCAACCCGGGCGGACTTTCGCCCCGTCAATCACCGTCCCGGGCCCGATGTAGCACGGCCCCTCCACGAAACTGCCCGGTCGCACCTGCGCGTCCTGGTCAACCAGCACCGGCCCGGTCTCAGTCGAAATCACCGCGCCCGGCCAGACCCTCGCCCCGCGCCCGAGCCTGAACGCGGTCAGCGGGCCGACCACCATCACACCCGCCTCTCGCCTGCCTCGCCCTGCCGCAGCCCAGCCTGACCTGCCGGCCAATTCCCGCTCGAGCTCACCGGGATTCGCGTCGACCAGCTCCCACGGGTAGCGGATGACCTTTGCCTGCACCGACTCGACCGCCAGCTCCGCCGCGCGCCCGGCCAGCGACTCGAACTCACTATCCCGCGCCGACCGGAGGCGGAACCCGACGACCTCCTCGCCCGCAACGAGCACCGCGTCCGGCCCGGCCGGGGCGATGCGCTTCTCAAAGATGGCGCGGCCGGACAGGAACACACCGCCGGTCAGCGGTTCGTTGACCCGGCAACCGGAATGCCGCTCACGGGTGAGCTCTGCCAGCTCGTCACGAACCTGCAACTGGAACTCCTCCCCGGGATACAGCAGCCGAAGCTTCTCCAACAGCGTGCGGCGGCCGCAGCGCAGGTCGAACACCGGCCGCAGGTCGCCGAGCACCGACAGGCCGGACCAGCCCTCATCCTCGTAGACGCATATCACGACCCAAGCATAACGCCCGAGCGAATCAGGTCAAGCCCTGCCCGGCGCGCCGGCCGGCGGAACCTGCTTGACCGACCGGCTGGCCGGATTATGCTCAGTCATGCGGCTGTGTCACGACCTCGCCCCGGTTGTCCGATTCCTCGAACGCCACCAGCCCGCCTCCCTTTCGCTCCTCAATATCATCTCCGGCCGGACCGGCGAGCGCCCGGGCTGGGTCCGCGCCGACAACCCGGCTGACCCGGGAGCGGTACTCGCCCGCTTCCGTTGGCTGTACTGCTTCAGCCCGGACCCGGACACCGGCCGCAGGCTGCTCGACCGGCTGCCGGTCCGCTGGCAACCGCGCTTCCACGCCACGCCGGCCTGGGCCTGGCGCCACCTGTGCCGCCACCGGCAGATCGACTGGGAAACCCGGTGCTTCATGTACGCGCTGACCGACCCGCGCCGGCTCCGGGGGCGGTCGCGACATCGTGTCGGCCCGCTGACGCCGGCCGACGCCGCGCTGGTCGCCGGCCACTGGCCCTATGGACGCAGTCCCGACCTGATCCTCGAGCGAATCCAGCACGGGACCAGCGCCGCGGTCCGCCGCGACGGCCGCCCCGTCGCCTGGGCGCTCACCCACGCCGACGGTTCGATGGGATTCCTCCACGTGCTGGCCGAATACCGGGGACAGGGAATGGCCCGCTCGATCGGCACCTGGCTCGCTCGACGCCAGCTCGCGGCAGATACCGGCGCCTTCGTCTATATCGAACGAAAGAACCGGGCTTCGCTCAGCCTGACCGAATCGATGGGTTTCGAGCGGGTCGGCGAGTACGTCTGGTTCGGGACGCGGCCCCGGGTCAGACCCCGGTTCCGGCGACCTCTTTCAACGCCCGGAGCTCATTGACCAGCTGCTCCGCCTCCTGGACGTTGGAGGCCCGGAGCAGCACCGCCCCCCGGTGCTCCTTGCGCCGGACCCGCGGCAGGGAACCGAGGAACTCCTCAATCTCTTCCGAAGACAACCGCAGGTACCCTGCCAGGTGGTCGAGACCGATGTTGACGACTACCACGACCTCGTCCGGTTTCGGGAACGGCCAGCGGTTCTCATCCACCGCCACTACGATCGTCCCCTCGGCCGACTCCCGCCGTTCGTAACCGGGCGCGAAGTACTCCCAGCCACTGCGCACCAGCCCCAGCTCATCGAGCTGGACCAGGCTGGCGAGAATCCGCTGCTGCTCGGGCGAAGTCCCGTCGGCCGAAAACGGCTCCCCTGCAACCGTAGGCGCCTGCGGTCGCCGGGTGGAGAAAGTCACCGTCTGGGTATGCTGCTCGCCATGCGCCACCTGACCCTGGACCGGCCGCTCCGCCGTCGGCTCGGGCCGCCGCTCGGGCATGGCCTCCGACCGCGGCGCCGGCCTCGACTCACTGCCACCGTGCGCCAAGGACACCGGCACCACCGCCTCGATTCCCTCGCCCCGGGCGCACAGGTACCCGAGCACCGCCACCTCCAGGTTCATGTTCCTCAGGTAGCCGAGCATGTCCTGCAGCGGCTTGCCGCTGTCATTGGTCAGCACCGTCACCGGGAAGCGGCCATCCTGCAGGCTCTTCTCCACCCCGGCCTTGAACGCCGGCGCGGTCCAGCCCTTGGGCGCCCGCGCCCCAACATACTCCTCAAGGGACGCGCCCAGCTGCTGCTGGAACGGCCCGGCGAGGACCGCGTAGCCCTGGCGCCAGAACCGGCCGCTGGTCGACAGCAGGTCGGCCATCAGCCCGCTCAGCTCGGCCTCGTCGGCCTTGTCCGGGCAGGCCACCAGCCTGACGCGGCCGTTGTCGCTGACCGCCAGCACGACCCGGCCCGAGTTCGAGCCCGGGGCCACGATCGCCGCCCGGGGCATCGGGCCGGACGGCTCCAGCAACCCGAGAAACTCGGGCGCCTCGGTCACCAGTCTGACCCCGTCCACCCGCCCCCGGGTATCCTGGGGAGTCACGACCAGCCAGCGGCCCTCCCCCCCGGCGATGCGGACGCAGTAGCTCATCTCGCTCCCGGCAGGACCGGCGGCTGGCGGTTCACGTCTTTCGGCACGCCGTATGTTAGCGTTACGTCAGATACCTGTCAACCTCGGCACGACATCAGTCCGCGCCGAAGCAGGCCTGCCGTTTCTCCAGCAGTGCCCAGTCCGAATCCACGCGGCGCTGGAGCTCGGCGATCACCTCGCTGCCACCGGGCTGGGTAAACAGGTGCCGGAACCTGCCCTGCGGCTTCATGAACTCCTCGACCGGCAGCTTCTCCTTCGGCCGGTGGTTGATCCGGTAGCGGCCGTTCTCGAACTCGTAGACCGGCCAGAAACAGGTATCGGCCGCCAGCCGAGACAGCTTGATTGTCTCGTCACCAGCGTGCCCCCAGCCCAGCGGGCAGGGCACCAGCACGTTCAGGAAACTCGGGCCGTCCGCGGCCAGCGCCTTGCCGACCTTGGTCACCAGGTCGTTCCAGAGCGCGATCGTCGTCTGGCCGGCATAGGCCACATCGTGGGCGATCATGATCTCCATGATGTTCTTGCGGTGCTGGCGCTTGCCCGGCACCACCCGGCCCGCCGGGGAAGTGGTCGTGTGGGCGCCGTAGGGCGTCGCCGAAGAGCGCTGGATGCCGGTGTTCATGTAACCCTCGTTGTCGGTGCAGACGTAGAGGAACTTGTGCCGCCGCTCCACCGCGCCCGACAGGGCCTGGAAACCGATGTCGTAGGTCGCGCCGTCGCCGCCGAAGGCGATGAACTTCACGTCCTCCTTCATCCGGCCCATTCTCTTGTGGAACCGGTACGCGCTCTCGACGCCGGAAGCGGTCGAAGCCGCGGTCTCGAAAGCGGTGTGGATCATCGGAATCTGCCAGGCCGAATGCGGGTAGATTGACGAGAAGATCTCGGTGCACCCGGTCGGCATGATGCCGACCACCGGCTGCTGCGCCGCCAGCAGCACCTGGCGCACCGCCAGCGCCTCGCCACAGCCGGCGCAGGCCCGGTGCCCCCGGGAAAACAACTCCGGGTTCTTGCAGAGGTCCTTCAGTCGTGCCATCGCTTACCTCACTCCCACGTAGGTCACCAACTCATCCTTGCGACCCGCCCGCGCGCCCTCGAGCACCGCAATCGCGTCGGCCGGCGCGAACTCCTTGCCGCCCAGCCCGTAGACGTAGGAAAGCAGGCCGGGCCGATCGGGCAGGTCGTAGAGCACCGAGCCGACCTCGGTGAAAAGCGCCCCGCCCCACGAACTGACCGTGTCCATCCGGTCCATCACCGCCACGGTCTTGAACCGTTTGAGCGACTCCCGGAGCACTCGGTGCGGCAGCGGCCGGTACACCCTCAGCTTCACCATCCCGACCTTCCGGCCCTGCTCGCGGAGCGCGTCCACCGCCTCGCGCATCGTGCCGCAGGCCGAACCCATCAACAGCACCACCGCCTCGGCGTCCTCGCACCGGTACTCCTCGATGACGCCGTAGCCCCGGCCGAACTCCTGCCGGAACTCATCCTGCACCGCCTCAACCACCGGCAGCGCCCGGTTCATCCCCTCAACCTGGGTGCGCTTGAACTCGAAATAGTAATCCTGCATCGTCGCCGGCCCGACCAGGATCGGCTTTGCCAGGTTGAGCAGGTTCCAGTTCGGCTGGTAGGCGCCCAGCCATGCGCGCACCTTCTCATCCGCGAAACTCTCCACCCGCTCCATGCAATGGGACAGGATGAACCCGTCCACGCAGACCATCGCCGGCAGCGAGGTCCGCTCCGCGGCCTTCACCGCCTGGATGAGCGTGTCGTAGCCCTCCTGGACGCTCTCGCAGAAGAACTGCATCCAGCCCGAATCCCGCGAGGCGAGCGAATCCGAATGGTCGCCGTGGATGTTCAGCGGCGAGGACAGCGAGCGCGACGCCACCGCCATCACGATTGGCAGCCGCAGGCCGCCGGCGATGAACAGCATCTCGTGCATCAGCGCCAGCCCCTGGGAAGCGGTCGCGGTCATCGTCCGGCAGCCGGAAGCCGCGGAGCCGATGCAGGCGCTCATCGCCGAGTGCTCGCTCTCGACCGCCACGAACTCCGTGTCCACCAGCCCGTCGTTGACGTAGCTCGAGAACAGCTGGACGATTTCGGTCGAGGGCGTGATTGGGTAGGCCGCGACGACGTCCGGGTTCACCTGCTTCATCGCGTAGGCCAGCGCTTCGTTCCCGGTCTTTGCCAGTATCACTTCCGCTCCTGTGTCATCTCAATGGCATGCGCCTTAGGCGGGCAGACCGCCGCGCAGATGCCACAGCCCTTGCAGTAATCGTAGTCGATGCCGGTCATCTTCCCGTCCTCGAGCATGATCGAGGAATCCGGGCAGTAGATCCAGCAGTTCAGGCAGTTGATGCAGGCGTCCTTGCTCCATATCGGGCGCATCGAACGCCAGGCCCCGGTCTTGTTGTCGAGGACCGCCTGCAGGTCCTCGATGATCGCGCCGCAGGGCAGCTCCTGCCAGCTCTTCAAATCCGCCACGCTAGCACCTCACTTCTTCGTAGGCCCGCCGGATGCTGACCAGGTTCGGCTCGATGAACTTCTCCTTGCCGCCCCGGAACTTGTCGGCCAGTTTCGCCTTGATGGCCTCCATCATCGGCTCGAACTCAAACACCCCGGTGACCTTCACCAGCGCGCCGAGCATCGGGGTATTCGGCACGTTCTTACCCACCGTCTCCATCGCGATCTTCGAGGCGTCCACGCAATAGAGCTGAACGTCCTTCGGCAGGTCGAGCCGCTTGCGCAGTTCGCCCGGGTCCTCGGTCGTGTTGACGAGCAGGATGCCGCCCTCCTGCAGACCCTCGGTCACCCGTGCGGGCTCGATCAGCGAAGAATCGAGCACGACCACGATCCGCGGCCGCTTCACGCCCGCGTGCGACCGTATCGGCTTGTCCGACACCCGGTTGAACGCCTGCACCGGCGCGCCCATCCGTTCCGGGCCGTACTCCGGGAACGCCTGGATGTGCATCCCGGTATCCAGCGCCGACTCGCCGAACAACAGCGCGGCGGTCTTGGCGCCCTGTCCGCCCCGTCCGTGCCAGCGAATCTCAAGCACCTGGCCGGCGAGGTTGAAACAGACTTCAGCCATCTTTCCTCCGTTCTCGCGGACGCGCAACGCGCCCGGCATAAGCTGTAAATTGTCCCTGGTCAGTGCGAAACTGCCTGTTGCGGAAGGCCAGGCTGAAATGTTAGCTCGCCCGCCCGGCTTGTCAATCCGGCCCGGCCGGCTGCCGGAGCTCCGCGACCGTCCGGCGGTCCAACTCGGCGGTCACCGGCAGGCCGCGCCGGTGCTGGAACGCGGCCAGCGCCACCCGCATGCCCCTGCCCACCTCCCCGTCGATTCTCCCCTCATACAGCCCCAGCTCCGCCAGCCGGCGCTGGAACGCCTGCAGCTCCAGCTTCGGCCGGTAGTCCTTGATCGACTGGATGTCCAACCGGGTCAGCTCGCTACCGACGACGTACACCGGCATCCCCCGGCCCACCCGTGGGTGAGCGAACAGCTCGTCGATGTCCTCGTTGCGCAGGGCGATACAGCCGTGGGTCCAGTTGCTGCCGATGCCCTCGCCGTGAATCTGGATTTCCCCGCCGATGCCGGCCGGGGCGCCGCCCTGCTTCGGGACCAGCCCCTGCTCGAGCGCGAACCGGTACCTCGTCCGGTCCGCCAGGCTCGGGTAATCCAGGTCGAACGCCTTGTAGAACCGGGCCTGCGGCTGCTCCGAGCCAATCCGGTAGATGCCCTCCGGGGTCGTGGCGTTATCCTGGTGCAACTTCCGCTCCTGCGGCCGGCGCCCGAGCGCGACCGGGTAGCGCTTCCGCGTCACCCCGCCGCAGCGCACCGCCAGGAAATAGTTCAGCTTGTCCACCAGCAGGCTCGAGCCGGTTATCGCCCCCAGGCTGGCATCGGGCGTGTCCACCGAGTCCATTCCGGTCCAGCTCACCGACCCATCCGGCAGCTCCAGCCGGGCGCGGTAGAAATACCGGGCGTTGTGCGCGACCATCGTGTCCTCGAAAGCCAGCACGCCCTCGCCCGTCCCGACGCGCAGGAACTCGCGCACCGTCACCGGCAGGGCGAACGTATCCGGGTCCCGGTCGAACCGGCTTGTCGAACGGTAGATGGAAATCCGGCGCGGAGCCAGCCACCCCTCCGCGGACAGCGACACCTCCACCCGGAGCGAATCCGCCAGCCGCACGGAAAGCTCCGGCTCCGGGGCCGGGACCCGGCTCGCCATCATCGCCAGCGCCAGTCCGACCAGAATCGCCGCCGCCTTCACCACAGCCCGTCCTTACGGTCCAGGTCCATACCGCCCTGCCGGAAATACTCCTCCCAGTCCGCCGCATCTCCGGGCCTCATCTCCGGCTTCTCCGCGCCCGGTCCGCCGCGCGGCGACCGCGCCGGCCCGGTGCCGCTCGCCTCGGCGCGCAAAGAAGCCAGGAACTCATCCGCCCCGACCGAGCCGGCGCCGAAATCGCGGCACTGGTTGACCAGGCCGCGGTCGGAACTCACCACCGTCAGCGAGCGCGGGTGCTTCGAATTTCGAACCAGCCTGACAATCCGCTCGTCCGCGGTCTCCCCGGCCCGGGCGTACAGCACCTGTACGCCGGCCGCCGCGGTATGCGCGCCCTGCCCGGCGCCACCCTGGCCGTCGAACACCACCGTCACGCGAACCCGGCGCCCGGCCCGGAACCCGGCCAGCAGGCTGATAAGCCGCTCCCGCGCCGACTCGGCGTCGCGACCCAGCAGGGCAGCCAGCCCCGGCTCGCGATGAATCACGTTATAGCCGTCCACAAGATAGCCCGGCTGCATATCCCAGAGCATACCAGCATCGGGCACGGTTCGTCAAGCATCGGACTAACCGGCCCCTGCCCTGATGCCCGGACCAATGGCCCGGCCGAACCCGGCGCTCTTCGCTGACCTGTCAACCAACCAGCATCTCGCTAAACCACGAGTACACCGAATCTTACCCGGTCCCAGGTCCGTCTCCTACCGCGCCTGGGGGGTTATCCCCGGGGTCATCCCCGGGACCGCCCCCGGGGCCGCCCCGGGGACCGCTCCGGGGGCCGCCCCGGGGACCGCTGGGGGGGCCGCTCCGGGAGCCGCCGGGGGAGCCGCTCCGGGAGCCGCTGGGGGAGCCGCCCCGGGGGCCGTTAGGGGAGCGGCCCCGGGGGCCGCTGGGGGAGCCGCCCCGGGGGCCGCTCCCGGGGCCGCCCCGGGGGTGCGGCTGGGGATAGGGGTCGGACCGGGTCCCGGGCCGGAAATGACCGCCACGGATGAACACGGATGAACGCCAGGTCGAGGAAGATACCGGGAAGGTCTGGAGTTCCTGCTCTCAGCAGGAAGCGGGAAGAAGGCTAGGCCGGGAACGATAGTGCGGGCAGGAAACAAAGGGTCCGGTCAGTCCGGTCCGGGCAGCTATCCGGCCACAGGACATCTTGGGCCGGGCGGAAAATAGTAATATGTCCCCAATATTCCCCCGTTTCATCATTTTCTCCGTTGCTTACTATTGCTTCACGAACTTTCCTCGAACCTTGCCCGAGGGCATCATCAGTTCCAGCACATAGACGCCAGCCGGTCTGTCGTCCAGCTCAAGCATCAGCATCTTCTGCGCCGAACTGATTCTACCGGAATCAACCATGCGTCCGGTGACATCCCGG
>JAWOIB010000003.1:0-5065 GCA_046484845.1 bacterium | reverse complement strand
CGCCATTCCTCCTTTACGACGCCCTTCTCCGGGACGAAGTCCTCGTCGGAGAACACGCAGCCGTCCATCCGGGCCGCTTCCAGTTCGAGCGCGAGCTCCCAGCGGTCAGTTGCGAACTCCTCGAAGTAGCCGGTGTAGTAGGTTGATGTGAACCCGTTGTTCCGGCCTCCGCGCTCGCGCACGACCGCGTGGAAGTCGCCGGGAGACCAGGCCGGCGCCCGCTTGAAGGTCATGTGCTCGGTCATGTGGCTGATGCCGGTCAGGCCAAGTGGCTCGTGGTAGCCGCCGACGCCATACCAGACATGGGTGGCTACTACCGGGGCGGACGAGTCAACGTAGATGATGACCCGCAGGCCGTTGGCCAACTGGTACTCGGTGATGCGCTCGGCAATCCCGGCCCGGGCGCTCAGCAGGCAGCACAGCCCGAGCAGGAGCCCGGTCACGGCCCTCAATGCGTCACCACAACCCGCACCGGCGTGCGTTCGCCGCCGGCGAGGCGGGCGAAGTAAACCCCGGCCGGGACCAGCGCGCCGCGGCTGTCAGTTGGGTTCCATCTCAGTTCGGTCCCTGTGACGTCGAGAGCGCGGACCAGCCTGCCGGCAGCGTCGTGGATCAGCACCCGCATGCCTGGAGCTGGCCGGTCGAGCAGGAAACGGACCATGCCGGTTGATGGGTTGCTGGCAACGCCTAACTGCGGGCCGGGCACGGGTGCCCGGCCGGGCCCGGCGATGCCGGTGTAGTTGACGCCTTCGATGGCATCGAGCTGGAAGGTGCTGGTGGCTTCGAGCCTGACGTAACGGGCGCTGTCCATTCCGACGCTGTTCAGGTCGAACTGCGTCTCGGCCGAGTTGGCGGTGCCGATGGTGGTCCAGGGGCCTTGCCAGTCGTTGGCGACCTTAACCGTTGCGCTGCCGGTTCCGGTCGGGCGGTACACCACGAAGTCGGCGCCGTCCTGGTCCTGGATCGGCCGGCCCATGTCGAGAGCGAGATACTTGTTGGCGTCGAGTTGGTAGCAGACCTCGTCGCGCGGTCCGAGCGCCCGGGTCGGGTAGGTGCGGTTGGAGGATGGTGAGGTGATATAGAACGAGTACGTCACCCGGAAACCGAAGAGCGGGGCCGCGAGGTCGGGCGTGAGCTCGACGTCGACGGTGACCGCGGAGTCACCCGAGTTCGGTACCACCACGTCGGCAATGGTTGTGTCTCGGTATCCCGGAGCGCGGAAGGTCAGCGAGTAGGTCCCGGGCAGATAGAAGCGGTGATACTTCCCGGTGACCGGGTGGGTGTAGCTCTGCCAGTTTGCCGGGCCGACCCAGACCTGGGCCCGGACCGGCTCGCCGGTCCCAGCGTCGGTCACCGTGCCGTTGATGCCGTGGCCGGCGCGGTGGCAGAACTCGAGTATCGCGCCCCGGTTTCGATCGAAGGTCGGGATGATTGCCGAAGCCGGCGGTGTCTTTGTGTTGTGAACCTCGATTGACCAGCCCATCGAGCCGTCGTACCCGTAGTTGAAGTCCTTGGTCGAGCCGTTGATGAGGTACATTCCGTCCGAGCCCTGGCCGTAGGTGTAGCCGTTGTAGCTGTCGTAACGGGCGGACAGGAAGTGAATCAGGTCCCGTTCGGGAATCGTGTTGGAGGAGGAATACGCGTAGCTCCACGGGTAGGAGATGAACTCTGTGCCCGCGTGGTAGCTGATGTAAGTCACAAACGGATTGCGCAGGATGTGGGCGAGCATCGCCCGGGATTCGGGCTCGCTCATCGGCGCGGTGCCGTAGTATGAGTACCTGTTGTCCCACATCCAGCCCCAGTTGCGGTTCAGGTCCACGTCACGGTCGTTGTAGCGCCGGGCCCGGACATATCCGTCCGGGTTGACCAGCGGCACCAGCCAGATTTCCCGGGTGTTGATGAGCCGGGTGACCAGAGTGTCGGTGCCGTGGTTGGCGGCGAGGTACTTCACCATCTCCATCAGTATGCCCCAGCTGATCTTCTCGTCACCGTGGATATTCCCTTCGAAATGCACCGCGGGCTTCAGGCCGTCGTGCTGCGGGTCGGAGGAGAACTTCAGCGCCAGCAACAGCCGGTTGTTCGACGAATAGCCCAGGGTTTCGAGCTTCACGAACGAGGAATGGTTCTGGGCGATGGTGATGAGGGTGTCCCGGTAATGCTCGTAGGTCATGTACCAGGCGTCCTCGGAGAAGGTCCGGGAGTTAGCTTCGTATACCAGGTCGATGCGCGGGGTGGTGACCTTCACTCCATAACCACGGGCGAGGAGCATCGCCTGCTGGTCGGTGGTGGCCTCGAGTTCCCAGCCGCCGGGCCGGGGACCGTTGACAACGATGCCGAGCCGCTCGAGCTCGGGCAGTTCGTTGCGCTCGAGTCCGGAGATCAGGACTAAGTCCCGGCCCGCACCGGTGGCGAGCGCAACCAGGGCCAGCGTGATGATCACTGCTGCCCGGCACCGGGTTTCCATGCCGGTGACTCGGACGGTAGCCTTGCTGCGGTAGCTGTTCATGAGAAACCTCTCTGGCAAATGTTCGAGCCCATCACTGCATCAAATTTCCTGCCGGTGGGGAGGATGTGCCTCACCGTTTCGTCTAGATGATAGGCCGTCAGCCCGGTCAGTCAATCTGCGCACCGCTACCTACGGATCCGGAGCGAGATCACTGGTCCAGACCGGACCGATTCATGCTGGTGCTAATGCTCGTCGTCTTCCCGTCCTGCCCGCCCAATATCGGCCAATGGTCTTGAGTCTGTGCTCAACCCCGCCGGGATTATGGTTCCCGCCAACCACCCGGCTTGCGCGTCCCGCTTCGCCGAGTTATACACCGGCGCGGCGGCCGCCTTTCCGGCCACCTGCGAACTGTCGAGACCCGAGCCGGCTATCCAACGAGAGTTGTGTGCCATAATGTCTGCAAATTGGCTGTAGGAGATGATAGAGTTGTGGCCATCGAGCCTTGCCGCAACTATGATGATATAGCAATCAGTCAGGCAAAAAGGAGGCTCAGATGGCCACAAGTAGAGTGTCCGATAGTAACACAACCGAGGCGCCCGGACAAGGGTCTCTGCTGGATGACCCGGAACTGCTCAAGGAGGTGGTACAGCGATGGCTGCAGGAGTTGCTGGAGAGCGAGCTGAGCGAGTACCTTGGTGCCGGGCGCTACGAGCGGACCGGGAGCCGGCGCGGGCACCGGAGCGGGCATCGGCCGCGACGGCTGCAGACCCGGCTGGGCGAGCGGGCGCGGGTCGAGTTCGACGCGACCGGGCTGGCGGCGGTGACGTACCTGCTGCAACTGCACACCGCGGCCGGGGCCTACGCCCAGCGGGCGACCGCGGTCCGCTAGCCCGCCGGACCGAGACATCGTGCGGCCAGCGGGCTGGAACGGTACTGACGAACCGGGGAATCAACGACCGGCAGCAAGGCGATGGGCCAGGTACCCGGACCGGCCGACACTACCCGCGCTGGCCAGGCAGTTCGCCCCGGACCGCGGCGCTCGGGCCGGAACCCACCGAATGCCTCTTCCTCGTGGCTCGGGGCGACGGCAGTCAGATCTTCTCCTGTACCCACGCGAGCACGAACGCGCCCGCCGCCGGCTCAGCACCGGAAGTTGAACCTGAGCGCGCCTCCTCGGGCGCAGGCCGAACAGCCGCCTACCGCTGAATCACGACCTTCGCACTTTGACCCTCGACCCCTTGCCCCCTCGACCCCTGTGCCCGGACGAAGTAGACTCCGGGTGCGAGATGCCGGACATCGTTTTCGCCGGGCTGGAGGTCCATCACCAGACGGCCATCGGAAGTGATGAGCGAAGAGCGATGAATGCTGAGCGAGGGAGGCAGAGATAGACTGCCGCGCACGACCGTCGGGCCGCGGCCGCTGAACTGCAGACGCTCGTCCGGCGGCTCCTCCACCCCGGTTCCAAGGAACTCGATAACGCGCAGGCCCCGGTCGCCAGCGATCACAAAGGCCAGCCGGCCAGCTAGTGCGATCTCATAGGGCCAGAAACTGGGATTGCTGTAGTAGCCGACTTCAACCGGCTCAGCCGGGTCGCTGACATCGAAGATACGCATTCCCCGTTGCGAGGTGCCGCATCCGACGTACACCAGGTTCTCCTCCTCGGACACGGCGATTCCGACCGTGCCGCGTACCTCGGGTACTGAGACGACCAGGGTCGGGTTCTCAGGGTTGGAGACGTCAACAATGTGCCAGTAGGTGGAGTCTCCGTAGCTGACGTCGGTCAGGTACGCATAGCCGCCGGCCACCGCTATCCAGAAAGGGTAGCCGGCAAGTTCACAGGAACCGATTACCTCCGGAGCGGTCGGGTCACTGACGTCAATGATGCGTAGTCCGTAGAAGTAGTCTGTCACATAGGCCAGTTCTTCAACCACGAACACTTCGTTCGCCTCGAGGAGCGTGGTGCAACGGCCCACTTCGACCGGGTTGCGCGGGTCGCTGACATCAAAGACAAACAACTGCCTGTGGGCGACGTACAGGTAGTCACCATCCGCCGCCAGTCCGGAGGCGCCGATGCCGTCAACCCGCGCGAGTCTCCCGGGTTCCTCAGGGTTGCTCACGTCCCAGATTTCCCAACGGCCCCCTTGGCCAAAATACAGCCGGTTCCCGTGGTAGGCCAGCCCGTAGTACACTTGGCCGTCGTCATGGCGCGTGCTTGCGAGCCTGCGGGGATGGGCCGGGTCGCTGACATCGAGAATGTGGACCCCGAGGTAGCGGTCGTTGCCCAGGGTTTCATTCCACCATATGGGCAGAAAGGCGAGGTCGCGCAACGGGTCAAGGGCTACTCTGCCAGAGTAGAGGTAGTCCCCCCCCTGCAGCTCCGGCCAGAGCCCGACCTGTCGGCAGTTGAGCGAGTCCTGGGCGAGCCCGGGGGCGGCCAGCGCAAGCAGAACCAGCGCAACCAGGAAGAGTCTGGACATCTCATACCTCCAATGTGACCGGGAGGTCACGCTTCAACCGCCCTCTGCCCAGCGCGAAGGCCAAGCTACCACAGAAGAAAGTCAGGGTTGCCGCACAGAGAAGCGCAGGCCGGAGCTTGCAGAACTGCCGGGTGCGGATGCG
>JAWOIB010000188.1:0-5508 GCA_046484845.1 bacterium | reverse complement strand
ACTGCCCGGAATGCCACCGGCAACTGCAGGTCGAATGGGAAGACCACGAAGGCGAGCGCATCTGCCCCGGCTGTCGCCACCGGCACTTCCCGCCCACCCCGGGCGAGGACCCGCTCGCGTTCATCGGCGGGGACCGCTGGCCGCCGGAGATGGAGCAGGCGGTCGTCACCCTGCGCGGCACGACCTGCGATGTGCCCGGCTGCTACCACGCCTACGAGACGCTCGGTCTGCGCAAGCCGGCCTCGCGCGGCGGCCGGCTGTCGGTGGACAACCTCATCCCGATGTGTCACTTCCACGCCCGGCTCAAGGGGGAACAGGACTACGAAAGCTGGGTCCGGGAACTCTCGCCCGAGGAACGCGCCGGCGCGGCCCCGGAGTTCGAGATCGTCTTCACCGAGGAAAAACCGGAACCGAAACGCCCCGCGGCCGCGCCCCGTCCGCCCCCGCCGCCGCCGACCCCGCGCAAGGCTTACCCGCTGACCGGCCGCGCCCGGGGCCCGGTCGAACTACCTCCCGGCCTGCAACTGGTCGCGCTCCAGCCGTTCCCGGCCCGGAACTGGCGGCGGCTGGCGCTCAGCTACCGCTGCCGGCTGGCAGGCAACGGCGGCTGCCGGGTGATTCTCGCGGCCTGGCCCTGCGCCCGGCCGCCGGACTGGAAGCGGGAACCGACCGGGCCGGCCCGCGCGTCGCGCGAAGGCGGGGAGGGCGTCCTGCTGGCCGAAACCTCGTACGAAGGCGGGGACGCGACCTGCCGCGAGGGCCGGCTGGAACTGGACCTCTCCGGGGTGACCGGCGACGAACTCTGGACCGCGGCGGTGCTGCTCGGCAGTTCCGGCGGCCGGCCGGAGCTTACCGACTACCTGCTGGCCGGAGAAGACTAGCCCGGCTCAGTCCCGGAACAGCGCCCGGACCTCGGGCGTGACGATGTTGCGGGGAATCTCGGTCTGCTCGCCGGTCGCCAGGTCCTTGAGCCCGACCACGCCCCGCGCCAGCTCGTCCGGCCCGATGATGACACAACAGGCCGCCCGGGCCGCGTCCGCCGCCTTGAACTGCCGTCCGGGCCGGCCCTCGAAACAGGCCTGGGCCGGCACGCCGTCCACCCGGAGCTGGTCCAGCAACTCGCCCGCGACCGCGCGCTCGTTCTCGGTCATCCAGATGACGAACGCCAGCCGGCGCCTGCCCGGCCCGGCCGGCGCCGCGGGCATCGCCAGCATCGTCCGCTCCATCCCGATGGCCAGCCCGACCGCCGGCGTCGGCGGCCCGCCGAACTCCTCGAACAGGTAATCGTACCGGCCGCCGCCGCCCAGGCTGTTCTGCTCCCCGAGTCGGCCCGAAACGTACTCGAACGTCGTCCGGTTGTAGTAGTCCAGCCCCCGCACCAGCCGGTCGTTGAGCGCGTAGCGCAGCCCGCGACGTTCCAGTGCCGCCCGCACCGCTACGAAATGCTCCCGGCATTCCGGGCAGAGCAACTCCGCCGGTTTCGGCGCGCCCGCGTAAACCAGTTGACAGCTCTCGTTCTTGCAGTCGAGCACCCGGAGCGGGTTGCGCTCCAGCCGCGCCGCGCAGTCCGAGCACAGCTCCCCGCGCCGGGCGGAAAGGAACTCGACCAGCGCCGATCGGTAGCCCGGGCGGCATTCCCGGCAGCCGATGGAGTTGAGCTGGACCGCGCAATCGGCCACGCCCAAGTCATCGAAGAACCACTTGCCCAGCACAATAACTTCCGCGTCCGCCTCCGGGTCGGCTTCGCCCAGCAACTCGACCCCGAACTGGTGGAACTCGCGCGCCCGGCCCTGCTGGGGCCGACAATACCGGAAATACGGCCCGTAATAGAACAGCCGGCAGGGCAGCCTCAGCCGCTCCTCCAGCACCGCCCGGACCACCCCGGGCGTGCCCTCCGGTCGGAGCGTCAGCTGCCGCCCGGCCCGGTCCGGGAAAGTGTAGGTCTCCTTGGTCACGATGTCCGAGGCCTCGCCCGACGACTTGAGGAACACCTCCGCATGCTCAAAGGTCGGGGTAATGATCTCCTCGAACCCGAATATCCCGGCGGTGTGCCGGAACACGCGCTCGACCTGCCGCCGCCGGGCCGCCGCTTCGGGCGGCCAGTCCCGCGTCCCCTTCGGCCGGGCGTGCTTCGGACCGCTCATTTCCTCAGCCGCCAGGCCGCCTCGGCCAGCAGCGCCCCGAACCCGGCCCCGATGAGGTTCGCGTAGAGCTCGACGCGGTCAAAGGTCCGGCGCGGGACGAACCGCTGGGCGTATTCCAGCCCGGCCGCCAGCGGCAACGTCACCAGCAGCGAGGCCCAGGGCCACGCGGTCTGGGCGAGCGCGCCCAGACCGGTGAAGACCGCGGTGTGCGCCACCTTGTCGAACCCCGGTCCGACCAGCGGTCGGCGCGCGCCCACCGGCACCAGGAACGCCGCACAGGTCAGCACGGTCCAGCCGATGAACAGCACCCAGGCCAGCCGGCGGCGACGGCGTCTCACTGCCGGATGATCTCCTTCACCCGCATCAGCCTCGTCAGCGCGCCGCGCTCGTCCTCGGCCAGTTTCAGCGCGATATGCCGGACCGTCTCTTCCAGGTCCGGGATGAGCACAAATTCCAGCGCGTTCACCCGGCGCCGGGTCTTCTCCATCTCCACCGCCAGCAGCTCCAGCGTCTTCTCCTTCTCGGCCAGTTCGAGCAGCGCGTCGAGCAGCTTCTCGAGCGCGATCAGCGCCAGGTCCAGCTCCCCGGACGTCGTCGCGAGCCCGTAACAGCGCAGCGGGCCGGAAACCGCCTTGCGAAAAACCGGGACTTTCAGGTTCAGGATGCTTCTGGTTTCTACCTCGACCGCGACCGTCCGGGTCGGCAGCATCACCGCCTCGTCCAGGTACTCCGGCGGGTACGCCTGCCGGGCGATTGCGAACTGGCCCAGCACGCGGCCGGTCTCCCGCTCCACCTGCTCGCGGTGGGTGCGGATGCCGTCGATCAGCCCGAGAATCCGGCGCAGGAGTTCTTCCTGCTTATCCTTGAGCAGTTTGTGGCCGCGCCGCGCCATCGCCAGGCGGCGCTTCAGCTTCATCATCGCCATCCGGGTGGCGGGAACCTGCATCTTCATCGGCAGCTGAGTCTAGGAAAGCGGCCCGGCCAAGTCAAGCCCTCCCGTGGTCGGCAGCGCAGCGCAACGCGCCCACCGCGGGCTCTATTGCAGGCCTTCCGAACGCCGGCTCATCGAAGACGAGCTCAAAGCGGGCCCGGCCCGGGCGGTCACAGCCGCAGGGTCAGGCCCGCGACCGCGTAGTGGAACAAGGCGAAGCCGTACACCTCGGCCACGTCCGAACCGCCCTCAAGCAGCCGGTAGCCCATCCGCGCGTCAACCCGGTCGCTCAGGCCCAGCCGCAGGGCCGCGCTCACGTCCTCGGCCCGGCCCTGGGGAACGGCCAGCGCGTCGCCGTCCAGCTCCAGCCCGAGCCGGCGAGCAAGCCGCCAGTCGGCCCGGAAACTGATCAGCGGCACAAGCCCGGTGTTGGTCTTCTTCGCCTCTCCCTCCACGGGAAGCACGCCGGTCTTGCACAACCGGATTTCCGCGTCCCGGACCTTGGCGGTCAGGCCCAGGTCCAACCGGAACCGTCCGGAACGCACCAATCCGTACCGATAGCTCAGTCGGTAAGAATCAAACCGGTACAGCGCGTCCAGCTCCACTCCGGGAGAGAACCTCTCGCCCGCGAACAATACCTCCCGGTCGAAACTCCCTCGGGAATCCACCCGCAGGGGCGCGACCAGCAGGCTGGCCCAGTGCCTGTCTCCGAACGTGTAGCTTACCCTTCCCCGGATGCCGGCCGCGACCCGGGCGTCGAGGTCATCAACAAGGGAAAAATCGCTCCCGCCGTCGCCCGGGATGCGCACGTCGTTGTACCCGCTGAACACCGGCCCGGCCTCGACGTCCACGCTCAGCCCACCGGCCGCGGCCAGCCCGGAGGCCAGCACGACCAACGCGCACAATCGCATCATCCACTTCCTCCCTCTTTGGCCATCGAACAGGAACAACCTCCGCCGCTCAGCGCGACAATGAACCCGTGGCGCTCCAGTTCGCCGCAGACCACCGCCGCGTCGTCCGCCGCCTGCGCGGCCCGGAAGCTCCTCAGCTTCCGATACCCGCCATGCGTCGGAATCAGCGAATCAGCCATCGGCCCTTCACTCCACCGGCCATCTTGGTATCGCCTTGTCAATCTCCCGCATCCGGCAGACTGCGTCGCCGCGCTTGCGGGCGCGACTGACCCGGGACAGGTAGCCGGCAATGGCTCGGCTCTGCTCCGCCTTCATCAGGGTGAGCATAACCGGGCGGATTAGGCTGTCAATCCACGGGAACCCGCCCCGGCTGCGGTTCGACCCCCACCCCCACCTACGTCCCCCTGGCCACCGGGGGAGCCGCCGGGGTAGCCGTCCCCGGAGCCATACCGGTAGCGATACCCGGAGCCGTCACCCTGGCCATACCCGTAGCCATCACCCTGACCGTAGGTTAAGCCACTCCCTTAGCCGTCCCGGAGGGGGTTACCGGAGCCGTAGGGAGAGCCAGGGGGGGAACGGCCCCGGGGATGGCCCCCCCAATGGCTTCCGGGATGTAGCTGGGGAAGGGTCCAGGCAGGCTAAGCCATTGATATTCCAGCCCGGCAACGGTCTGACCTGGGTCAGCGGCGGAGAAAGATGGTCTCGACCGCGCTGGAGTCTGCCCAGCCGCCTTCGCCGCCCGGGGCCTGGAGCAGGACCCACGCCCCGCGCCGCTCGCGCACCGTCACTTCCAGCCCGTCGTGGACGACGATGAGGTCGGTGTAGTCTTCGCCCGGGCCTGAGCGCAGGGTAAGCTCGGGCCGGACGACGACCGCCCGGGCCGGACTCGCCTCGCCCGACCAGCTCAGCCAGGACCCGACCGAGTACGCGAGCAGGACCAGCAGGCCGAGCGCGGGCCAGAGCCAGGCCCGGGACCGGGTGTAGGCGAGGAAGCCGAAGCCGGCCGCGCAGAGCAGGAACAGCAGCCCGGCCAGGAACCGGGCCGGTGCGAGCGGGAGCAGGCGCAGGGTCCGGACCAGCGCGGCAAGCACCGGGTTGACCGGGCGCACCGGCCGGTCGCGCCGCCAGGCCCGCGCGAATTCGAGGTTGTGGGCGATATCCGGGTCACCGGGCGCGAGCAGGAAGGCCCGGTTGTAGTCCGCGATCGCGCGGCCGACCTGCCCGAGTTTGAAGCGGGCGTTGCCCCGGTTGTAGTAGACCGCGGCGTTGGCACCCCGGGCCGCGGCCGAGTCGTACCGCTCGACCGCGCGGGCGAACTCCCCGGCCTCGTAGGCCTCGTTGCCCGCGGCGAACCGGTCGGCCGGGGCCGCGGCGAGCAGGAGGGCGAGGATGAGCGCGGTCATAGTTTCCCCAGCAGTTCCCGGGCCCGGTCGAGCAGTTCTTCGGGCCGGCGGTCCATCTGTCCGGGCGCGTAGCGGGCCATCTCGCAGGTGCGGATGAGTTCGAGCAGGCGGGCGGCGAC
>JAWOIB010000157.1:0-12536 GCA_046484845.1 bacterium | reverse complement strand
CCCCTAAGGAAGCAAGTGCCAGGGGAATTCCCAGCTGCCATTGTTGAGCATATCCAGCTCTGCCGCCAGGGTCAGCATCTCATACCGATCAAAGCTATCCAGGGCTTCGTTGACCGCGTCAATCACTTCAGCAACGGTCATCGGGAAGAAGAGACCCGGGACAACCGCACACGCTTGAGCGACCGGTGTTTGGGTTCTGTGCCGGGGTCAAGGGTTCGCTGGACCTAGTGGTTGCCCGCCGGCTGGGTCGCCGGCTCCGCGGCCGGTTTCGCGGGTTCACCCTCGGCCCCGGTTTCCTGGCCGGCTACCCGGCGCTGGCAGAAAACCTGGTCCTGCTCGCCGAAGGCGCGCTGGGGCTCGAGCACGCTCACAACCTCGCATTGCACCACTACTGCCGCGAGCGGTTCGCGGCGCTGATCGACGGCGGCGGGGCCCGGGTCAGCAAGCGCGGGTTCCTGCGCCGCGTCGCGCTGGGCCGCCACGCGAACTCAGACGCCGCCGACCTGATCGTTGAGCGCTACGGCCGGCCTGGAGTTGCCAGGCTCCTCTTCCCCGCCCCGGCCGCGCGCGAGTTGGAGATGACCATCCGAGAGCGCATTGCGCGGCTGGTCCGCGACAGCGAGCAGGACGACCTCGGCGGGACCCTCGACGCCTGCTTCCTCCGGGCGAACTGGGCCAACTTCTACGCCCGCGCTGCGGCACTGCAGTCGCATTTCGTCGAAGGCCGGTTGCCGTATTTGGACCACGAGTTCGTGGACCTCGTGCTCCGCCTGCCGCGTACCCTGCGCGAGCGCAGCGTGGTTCAGCACGCAGTGGTGGCCCGGTTGGGTCCCGAACTGCGCCGGCACGGCCGGGTGTTCTGCGACGTGCTGATGCCCTGGACCGACAACGCCCTGGTCAGGTACGCTTTCGCGGGCATGGGCAGGGCTGCGGAGCTCACCGGCCTGTCACTACGTCTCGCCCGGCCCTGCTTTCCCTTCCGGGACTGGTGGCGCCAGGGCCTCGCTCGGCTGGCGGCCGAAAGGCTGGACGCCCTGGCGGAACGCGGGTTGTTTGATGCGGACCGGGTAACCGCCCTGGCGCGTCGCTGCCGGGCCGGGGACGCTGGTATCATCCCCGCCGCGGAGTTGCTGTGGCGGCTTGAGATCTGGCATGAGCTGTTCGCAGGACATTGACGCACGGCCGGGCACAGTACTACTCGCCCAGCACCGTAACCGTGATACTGCGCCGGCGAGCCCGGTTGTCGAAATCGAGGAACACCACCTGCTGCCAGGTCCCGAGCTCGGGCCTGCCCTCGCGCACCGGGAAGCACCGGGAGGTGCCGACCAGCGCGCTGCGCAGGTGAGCGAACCCGTTGCCGTCGCCCCAAGTGTCGTTGTGGTGGTACTCGCCGGCCTGAGGGGCAAGCTGCTCGAGCGCCCGCTGGAAATCAGCGACCGCGCCCGGCTCGAACTCAATGGTGGTGATGCCGGTGGTCGAGCCCGGGCAACCCAGGCAGACCACGCCGGTCTTGACGCCCGCCTCGGCTACGATGCGAAGCAACTCGCCGGTGATGTCCCGGATGTCGCAGAACCCGGCGGTCTCGAGCCGGATCTGCGCTGTGTGCACCTTCACGCGCTGCCCTCGTCCTCGTCGAGGGCAGCGCGGCTGCCTAGCCGCAGGCCTGCCCAGCGCCCGGACTGCGGTCCCGACAGCTGGAACCCGGTGGCGGCCAGCATTTCCACCCGGGCCTCCGGGCCGACGTCCGGGTCGTCCCGGCCGAGCGCCTGAACGCTGGCGTAACCCTGCTCGCGGGCGAACTCCAGCACCACGAGCAGCAGGTCAACGTCAAGGTTGTCTTCCCGGGCCTCGGGGGCCGCGTAGAGCGCGGCGATGAGCAGCGCGTCCTCGTCCAGCACGAAAGGCAGTTCGGACGCGCGCCGGAACGCCGACGGCGGTCCGAACACCGCGTAAGCAAGGGTCCGACCATCACGGACCGCGGCCAGCACCCCGGCGCGGGGGTTGGTCAGCACCGGCGCCAGGTCACGGTAGCGGCTGCCTGTCCCGGCGCCCGCCCTAGCCAGGCGCGGGTCCTCGAGCAACGGGCAGTGGAAACTGAGCCGGCCGTCGAGCTCCAGCGCCCGGGCCAGCAGGTTGTCCACCCGCACCACTACCGTCTCAGCCGCCGATTGGTTCATCGTCCTTCATTCTGCCGGGCGGGCGGGCTCGGTCAAATCCTGTAACAGCAGCCGGGGCCGCCCGAAGGCGGCCCCGCAGCAAAATCGGCCGGTGCTATGAGGTCCGCTTGACCCGCTCCTCTTGCGTCATGCCAGCCAACCGCTCGACTTCTTTCGGGTCGAGCTTCAGCCCGGCCGCGACCCGGGTGCCGTACTCCTTGTCTGCCATGTAGAACAGCGCGGCCTGACGGAGTTGGATGCGACCGATGGCGTTGCCGAGGTGGTTGACGATGTTGCCAATCAGGTGCTCCCGTGCGGTATCGTCCATCACCTTGCGGTACAGGTCACCGGCCTGGACGAAGTCGTTGTCGGTCTTCGGGTAGGGCCGGCGGCCGACCGTGCCCGCGTGCTCGAACTCCGGCTCGGCCGCTTTCGGGTCCGGGTTCGGGCCGCCGAAACTGTTGGGCCAGTAGTTGGGGGCGCCGCCGAAGTTATCGTCGGTGCGCATCGCCCCGTCCCGTTGGTAGTTCTGCGCCGCTTCTCCCTTCACGGCGTTCACCGGGATAAGGTGATAGTTCGGGCCGAGGCGGTAGCGGTGGGCGTCGTGGTAGAACACCGCCCGGGCCTGCAGCATCTTGTCCGGTGACAGCGCGAACCCGGGCACGAGGTTGCCCGGACAGAACGCCGACTGTTCGACCTCGGCGAAGTAGTTCGCCGGGTTGCGGTCAAGCACCATCCGGCCGACAGGGATGAGCGGGTAGTCGCCGTGGGGCAGGACCCTGGTCACGTCGAACGGGTCGAACCGGTAGGTCGCCACGTCCGCGGGTGGCATCGCCTGGATGTAGACCTTCCATGCCGGGAACTCGCCGCGTTTGATGAACTCAAACAAATCCCGCGTCGCGTGGTCCGCGTCCCGGGCGGTCATTGCCTGGGCCTCATCGCGGGTGAAATTGCGGATGCCCTGCTCGGTCTTGAAGTGCAATTTCACCCACCAGTAATCGCCCTTCTCGGGATACCACTTGAACACGTGTCCGCCGTAGCCGTTCATGTGCCGGAAGGACAGCGGCGTGCCTCGGTCCGAGAATAGTATCGTTACCTGATGCACCGACTCCGGGGTCAGCGACAGGAAGTCCCAGAACGCATCCGGGTCTTTGGCGTTGGTCGCCGGGTTGCGCTTCTGGGTGTGGATGAAGTCCGGGAACTTGATTGCGTCCCGGATGAAGAAGACCGGCGTGTTGTTGCCGGTCATGTCGTAGTTGCCCTCCTCGGTGTAGAACTTGACCGCGAACCCGCGCGGGTCGCGCTCGGCGTCGGCCGAGCCCTTCTCGCCGCCGACGGTAGAGAAGCGCGCGAACACCTCGGTTTTCTTTCCCACCTCGGACAGGAACTTCGCGCAGGTGTACTTCCGGACATCGTGGGTGACCTCGAAGAAGCCGTGCGCGCCCGCGCCCTTGGCGTGGACTACCCGCTCCGGGATGCGTTCCCGGTTGAAGTGGGCCAGCTTCTCGGTCAGGTGGACGTCGGGGAGGACGGTGTAGCCCGGACTGCCGACGGTCTGGCTGTGCAGGTCGTTGTCGACCGGCTTGCCGAAGTTGGTGGTCAGTTTCTGGTTCTTTGCTTTTGCCATTGCGACTCCCTTCGTGGCCCAGCCGTCGCTACGCGCCGACGGTCTGGCTGGCAAGAGGATATCCCCGGCGGGCGTATTGTCAAGGGCGCGGGCGGTTGACTTCCCGGCCCGGGCCGGGCTAGAATACTGTTGCGGCTGTGTGAGCATAACAACCTAGGAGGCAGCATCGTGAAAACCGAACGCCCTGCCGACGACGTGCCAGTTCCGCCCGACGAGGAACGCTACTCGGTTGAGTCCCGGCTGATCTACGGCCGGAACCAGTCTGCCCGCTGGGACTTCGGACGGCATGTCATCCCCCCGATCTCGGCTTCGACGAATTTCCGCTTTCGGTCGGTGGCCGAGGGTGCTGCCGCTTTCGGGGATTTCGCGGCCCGGGCCGGTGGCGAAGACCGTCGGGAGTTCCGCTACATCTACGACCGGCTCGACGAGCCGAACAAGGACCTGCTTGAGGAGCACCTGGCGATTGCTGACGAGGGCGACGTGTCGCTGGTGTTCTCAACCGGGATGGCGGCGATCAGCGCGCTGCTGACGGTGCTGGTCGAACCGCGGCCGGAGGGCCCGGATGAGATATTGGTCCACATGCCGGTCTACGGCTGCACCAATGACCTGTTGCGGAAACACTTTCAGGACCGGCTTGGGTTCCCGGTGCGCTACGCGGACCTGTCGGCGCCGGGCACGCTGGAAACACAGCTCTCCCCGCGCACCCGGGTGGTGTACTGCGAAACCCCGGCCAACCCGACATGCCGGCTGCTGGACCTTTCGGATATCGCCCGGCGGCTGGCAGAGCACAACCGGGTTCTGTCCGAAGCAGCGCGGCCAGCCCTGCTGGTCGCGGACAACACCTTTGCCTCCCCGTTCTGCCAGCGGCCGCTGACGCTCGGCGCAGATTTCACCTGTTACAGCCTGACCAAGTCCATCGGTGGGTTCGGAACGGTGATGGGCGGCTCGGTCGTTGCTCGCAAGCAGCATCTTGATACGGTCGGCCGGCTCATCCAGTTGCGCAAGGACACCGGCGGGGCGTTGTCGCCGGTAAATGCTTGGCATATATTGGTTTACGGCATCAGCACCCTGCCCTTACGGATGCGTCGCATGCAGGAGACTGCGCTGGAGATTGCCCGCTTCCTGGAGCAGCACCCTCGGGTGCAGAGGGTGCTCTACCCGGGTCTGGATTCCTTCAACCAGCGGGACATCGCCCGGCGGCAGATGCGAGACTACGCCGGGGCGTTCGCGCCCGGTCATATGCTCTACTTCGAGCCGCGGGCCGGGACGGCCGAAGAGCGCCGGACCATCGCTTCAGGCTGGATGGACCGTATCGCGCACAACGCTTATACGATCACACTGGCGGTCAGCCTGGGGCAAATACGAACTCTGGTTGAGCATCCGGGTGGGATGACCCACGCAGTTGTGGCTGATGAGGACCAGCAACTCGGTCGTATCGACTCTGGTGGAGTCCGTTTGTCGGTCGGTATCGAGGAACCGGGTGACCTGATACGCGACCTGGCTTCAGCCCTCAGCTAGACCTGCGGGGCCGTTCCGGCTCCCCAGCAAATTGGTCTCGAGATACTGTTGTTGCTGTTGGGGGTGTGGACGAAGGTGGGAAACCCGCCAAGCGGACAGGAATGGCCCGTCCAACGGCAAAGTGGCCGGGATGGCCGGTTGGCGGGAATGTGGACAGGTGCACCCGGAAGGGTTATCCACAACCCCGCTCAACCGGCTATCCCCGGTCTATCCCGGAAGCCAGCTTCTTCAGGCGCGCGGCGAGCACCAGGTCCGTAACCCGGAGCCGCTCAATCTTCGCGACGGCGTGCATCACCGTAGTATGGTCCTTGCCGCCGAAACAGAAGCCGATCTCCTTCAGGGACATATTCAAGTGCTTGCGTAGCAGGTACATAGCCACTTGGCGGGCCAGCGCCAGCTGTTTCGTCCGACGGGAGCCCTTCAGGTCCGCCACCGCCAGTCCGAAACTCTCTGCCGCGGCCGCGATGACCACGGCGTGGTCCACCGGTGGCACCGCTTCCAGCAGGTCCCGGGATGCCTCGTCCGCAAGGTCCACCGAAATCGGTCGGCCGGACAAGCTGGCCAGCGCTAGGATACGCACCAGACAACCCTCAAGCTCGCGGACGCTGGTCGTCACCCGGTTGGCGACATAAAGCGCGACCTCGTGGGGCAGTTCCTTGTCCTCCAGCGCGGCCTTCTGCTTAAGTATCGCCACCCGGGTCTCGAGGTCGGGCTTCTGGACATCGACCACCAGCCCGGACCCGAGTCGGGATACGAGTCGGTCTTCCAGCGTCGGGATTTCGCGCGGCGGCCGGTCACTGGTGAACACCACCTGGCTACCCTGGTCGTGCAGGTGGTTGAAGATATGGAACACCTCTTCCTGCAGCCGTTCCTTGCCAATCAGGTAATGGACGTCATCGAGCAACAGCAGGTTGAGCGCCCGGTAGCGGTGCTTGAACTCCAGCCGGGAATTCTTCTCAATGGCCTGGATGAGCTCTAGGAACAACGTCTCGGCCGCGACATAGTGCACCTTCAGCGAAGGCTTTGCGGCCAGCGCATGGTTGCCGATGGCCTGCAGGAGATGGGTCTTGCCCAGCCCCACCCCGCCGTACAGGAACAGCGGGTTGTAGGCGCCCCCGGGCCGGTCGGCCACGCTCCGGGCGGCGGCGGCCGCGAACCGGCTGTTCTCGCCGACGATGAAACTCTCGAACGTGTACCGGGCCTGCAGGCGGCTGCCATTCATCCCCGGGGTGCGGGTTATGCCCACCGGGTGAGCGCGACGGCGCAAGGCGGCCGCATCGGCGGAGTCCCGGGTGTGCCAGCGCAGGACAAGGTCCTCGCCGGTGAGGGCGGCCAGCGCGGACCGGATTTCGGCCGCATAATGCTGTCCGAGCCAGTCTGCGAAGAAGCCGTTCGGCACTTCCAGCTGGAACCAGCCCTGACCGACTGCGTGACCGCGGCTCGGGGCCAACCAGGTTTCGAAACCTTCTCGGTTAACCCGGAGCTTGAGCAGTTCGAGCGCCTCCCGCCACAGCCCGGCCGCATCCCTCGGGCCGGCCGTGCCCGGACCGGCGGCCGGCGGCCCGGCATCTTCGTCGCCGAGGTCGGCGGGAGTACCGCCCGCGGCGTAAACGGCCGCCCGTGCCTGAGCGTCCGCTGAAATCATCTACCACCCCTTTCTGTCGCGCCCGGCCAGCCCTGCCGTCCGGGCATTCTGTCGATAGCTGCGCGCCTGAACGCGGGAAGCCCGGACGACATCAGGAGCCGCCGGCCCCGCGTGCGGCACGGTCGGTCCGCGACCCGCCAGCGACCACCACACAGGCTTATCCACAGGCTTGTCCACAGCCGAGCGGATGGTAACACATTGACCATAAAACAGTTACCGTCCCGCGCCGGGAGGTTTCCACACATGCGGCCGTCAACAGATTGTACGAACCGAGAGACGATGTTAGCCCGCCCGGGCCGGGTGTCAAGCTGTTGTTGAGGCGGGCAGCGCGAAATCCGTCGCGGGCCGGCGGGCTGGGCTAATCCGAACTCCCGGCCCACCCGGACGCGGACCCGGCGGCAATCGCCTGGCCGAGACTCAGCCCGCCGTCGTTC
Organism: bacterium; assembly: GCA_046484845.1. GTDB lineage: Bacteria > Hydrothermota > Tepidihabitantia > Tepidihabitantales > Tepidihabitantaceae > DSBX01. Next base: position 5,156 of record JAWOIB010000157.1, on the reverse strand, counting down.
ACCGGCAGCGGTGACGGAGCTGCCACCAGCAGGCCGGCGCGCGCCAGACCGTGCGTCATCCCATCAAGCAGACGCCGGTTCTGGAAGCAACCGCCGGTCAGTACCACCCGCGAAACCCGGTGGCTGACCGCGACCCGGCGCGCAGCCGAAACTGCCGCCTGAAGGAAACCGTTCTGGAATCGGCCCGCGATGACCCCGCCGGGTACCCCGGCTCTGGCGTCGGCCGCGGACGAGAGCAGGGCAGGCCTCGGGTCGAGCACCAGCTGACCATCGGGGTCCCTTGTTATCGGAAACGGATAGCGCCTGGACCGGTTTACCGCAACCGCCTCCAGCGCGACCGCCGCCTCGCCCTCGTAGCTCGCCTGTCGCTTCACCCCCGCGATAGCCGCCACCGCGTCGAACAGTCGGCCGAGGCTTGAGGACAATGGGCCGCTGCCGGGCGGGACATGCTCGCCGCGGCACTGGCGCAGGTATGCTTCCGCCACGCCTGCCGGATCGGCCAGTTCCGCCCCGACGTCGGCCAGCCGCAGATATCCCAGCCTGCCTACCCGCGACCAGGACAGGTCCGGCCGCACGAGCAGAAACTCACAACCCCAGATCGCGCCATCAGTGCCGTAGCCGGTCCCATCAAAGCACAGCGCCAGGGCGGGCGCCTTCCGGGTCGGGCGCGGCCCGACGGTCGCAGCCAGCGCAGCCAGCGCATGGGCATGGTGGTGCTGGACCCTCAGGACCGGTACGCCCAGTTCCCGGCCCAACTGTTCAGCCAGCCGGGTCGAAGCGTAGTCGGGGTGCAGGTCGCAGGCAACCCGGGACGGCCGGACTCCGAACCAGTCCAGAAAGCGATTGAGCGTGTCGCGCAGGAACTGCTCCGCAGACGCGGAACCCAGCCCGCCAAGATGCGGGCTCAGCCAAGCTCGATTGGCGGCCGCGAGGCAGAAGCAGTTCCGGGCCTCCGCTCCAAGGGCCAAGGTCGGGTGTTTCACGTGAAACGGCGGGGCCAGCGCCAGCGGGGCTGGGGCATAGCCCCGAGCGCGGCGGACCGTCACCGGCGGGCTGCCTTCAAGCACGACCGAATCATCGCAGCGGTTCGCAACCGAACGGTCGTGCGTCAGCACCAGGTCGAAGACCCCGCCCAGTTTCCTTAGCAGCTCCGGTTCCTCGGCTATTATCGGCTCGTCCCGGTGGTTGGCGCTGGTCATTACGAGCACCGGTACCCTTCCCGGGGCCAGTTCCTGCAGGCGGGCGAATATCAGTAAGTGTAATGGCGTGCCGGGAAGCATCACGCCCAGCCGGTTGGTGTCGGGGGCAACGCGCGCTGCCAGCTGGACGTGGGGCGCGGTGAGCTTGGGCAACAGCACGATCGGGGCGGCGGCGGAGCAGAGTAACTCCCGGCCTGCCCGACTGACCCGGCAGAACCGTCGGGCGGCCCGCAGATCAGCAACCATCAAAGCTAACGGCTTGGCAGGTCTTGACTTGCGCTGTCGCAGCCGTGCGACCGCGGCGGTGTCGGTCGCATTGCAGGCCAGCTGGAAGCCGCCGAGTCCCAGAACGGCCACGCACTTCCCTGCCAGCAGGGCCCGGGCGGCGGCCGTGATCGGGTCTTTGCTTCTGACTGGTTGGCCAGAGCGGTTGAGCAGCCGCACCTTGGGTCCGCAGATCGGACAGGCGTTCGGCTGGGCATGGAACCGACGGTTGGCGGGGTCGGTGTACTCCCGGTGGCAGGCCGGGCAGAGTCGGAAACCAGCCATCGTGGTGTTGGGCCGGTCATACGGCAGGCGCTCGATTATCGTGTAGCGCGGACCGCACTGGGTGCAGTTTGTGAATGGGTACCCGCGACGGCGGCCGCCATCGCGGGTGAGGTCGCGCCGGCAGGCCAGGCAAGGCGCCATGTCCGGCGGCACGTCCAGTCGGCCGTTGGCTGGCCCCGACAGGCCAGTTGCCGGTCGGGATGGTGAAATCTCGAAATTCCGGTACCTTGGCGCCGAGCAGCGTCTTATCTGGAAGCGGCTGATGGCGGCGAGCCGGGGCGGGTTACTGCGTAGTTGTTTGCAGAACTCCTGCGCCTGCCGGCCCTGGACTATGATCTCCACCCCGGCCGGTCCGTTCGCCACCGTGCCCCGCAGACCCATTCTTGTGGCGAGGCGGAACACATAGGGGCGGAAGCCGACGCCCTGCACCAGGCCGGAAATGTGAACGGCCAGCGTGGGCGACGGCTTTGATGGAGAGCGACACACCGGCTGGACCTCAGTTCAGGACGATCATGGCACTTGCCGCCCGGCGCAGGTTAGCGAGGCAACGCCCTCGATGGTCAGCGGTCTTGACCACGGGGCGGCCAGCAGTCAGGTTTACTGCTGGCCCTCTCCGAGCGAGTCCGCTCCCGGCTCACGACCCGGCACCTCAACAACCGGGGCCAGCAGTTCATCTTCCTCTGGGATTTCCAACAGGTTCTTGTCGTCCTTCTTCTGAACCAACACAACGAACGACAACGTGAGACCAGAGTACCATATGGAGCAACCAAAAGCGATAACTATTAATGCCACTGCATACATGGCAAGGGCAATCAGTATGGACAGAATATCGCCCGACCAGTTCACTGGAATCTGTCCGCCAGTGGCGAAGATCTCCGGCAGTCCCAGGAACTCACTGAAAGCATAGCACATAGAACGTATTGACTCCGGGAGCCAGTCCGGCAGGGTGATGGTGAAGTGGTCCGCCGCGTTGATTAGAGCCTCGTCCACCTTGGCGCCGGGCAGGACCCGCAGGACCGCGTGGCTTATCCGGCCGGCGAAAGATGACGCAACCGCCAGGAGGCCGCAACCGATACGGGACAGCACAGCTACAGTCAGCACGTAGAGAGGCAGCCGGGCCGGCTGCTCGTTCAGGCAGGAGAATACCTCGAAGACCGTGTCGAACGTATCGTTACGCGTTGACCCGACGACGCTCGGACCGATGAGCAGGCTGGTCAGCAGCGCCAGCAGCAGGTAAACGATGAACATGGCGGCCAGGAACGACGGGATAGCGAGGATGCCGAGCCAGAGCTCGCCGAAATGGGGAATCCACCCGACCAAGCTGGTAAGCAGTCCGAGCGCCACCAGCACGGCGATGAACCCGACCAGCAGGAGCGGGCTCACCAGCACCGAGGCCCAGTGCTTGAACGCAAACCGGAAGGCTTCCCGAGACTCGTAGAACTCATCGCCCTTCAACTGCTCGTAAGTCACCTTGCTGACCGCGGTGCCTGCCAGTAGCACACAGCTCACGAAAAATGCGACCCCGACCGCGTAGACCAACCAGGCGTACCACGGGAAGGGAAAGAGCAGCGGGTCGGCGAAGGGCAACAGCCGGTATTCTGTCCAGATTCTCGCGAAGTCCGACCCTGCGGTAAGGTGGGCCAGGTAGGTCAGTGCCGAGTAGCCGGCAAGACCACAGAGCAGGCCCACGAAAGCCAGCCAGATCTTCTTCGCCGAGAAACCAAGCCGCAGCGCCCGGAAGATATCCTTGTAGTTGAAATGCAGTTTCGTCATGTCACCACTCCTTCTGGCGGGTGCCCGCAGGAGCCGGGAAGCGTGTCTTTCGAACCAGCCCCCTAGAACGGCAACCGCCGCAAAATGACAAACATCAGGACAGCCAACCCGGCCATCACCGCCAGCAGTACCCATTTCACGGGCAACCGGTAGCGGCGCTCCGGGAACAGGCGTGGCCGGAAGCGCCCGGGCCCGCGCGCATAAGCGCGCCCCGCGCCTTCCTTATGCCGGCCGGGCGTCGGAGGCTCCACCACGCGATATCTTATGAAGCGGACGACGAATGTCAAGCCATCAAGGCCTCCCGCATCCTGCCCGGCACGGACGGCACTTGACGCGGCGCAGAAACCGGGGAATATAGTAACCGTGTTGAGCACACATAGCGACGCATCCAGTCCTGCTGGCGGCTGTTTTTCCGCGGTCATTGCCGGCACCGGCTTCGATGTCCCGAGCCGGGTGATGACCAACGCCGAACTCGAGAAGATGGTAGACACTTCCGACGAATGGATTACGGAACGCACCGGGATGAAGGAGCGGCGCATCACCGCCGACGGTGAGGCCGCCTCGGACCTCGCCCTGCGGGCCAGCCGGCGGGCGCTGGCGGAGGCCGGGCTGGAACCGGCGGACATCGACCTGATCATCGTCGGCACCGTGACCGGTGATATGCTGTTTCCTTCCACCGCCTGCGTGCTCCAGGCCAAGCTCGGGGCTAAGAAGGCCGCCGCGATGGACATCAGCGCCGGCTGTAGCGGGTTTATCTACGCGCTGGCGACCGCCCGCAGATTCCTGGCCACGGGGACGTACCGTAACGTGCTGGTCGTCGGGGTGGAGGTGCTCTCCCGTATCACCGATTGGACCGACCGCGGCACCTGCGTGCTGCTCGGCGACGGCGCCGGGGCGGCGGTGGTCCGGCTGGCCCCGCCCGGCGACCGGGGCATCATTGCCGATTACCTGGCCGCGGACGGCACCCGCGGACCGGACCTGTACATGCCCGCGGGCGGGTCGGCGATCCCGGCCTCGGTTGAGTCACTCGAGCAGCGGATGCACTACCTGAAGATGAACGGCAACGCGATTTTCAAGGTGGCGGTGCGTTCGATGGCCGAGGCGGTGCAGAAGCTGGTCGCGGCCGCGAAGCTCCGCATCGAGGACATCAACCTGCTGATTCCGCACCAGGCCAACCTGCGCATCATCGAGGCGGTCAGCAAACTGCTCAAGTTTCCGAACGAGCGCGTATTCATCAACATCGAGAAGTACGCCAACACCTCCTCGGCGACGACCATCATCGCGCTCGACGAGGCCCGCCGCGCCGGCCGGGTGCGGCCCGGCGACCTGGTCGCGCTGGTCGCTTTCGGGGCCGGTCCACATGTCTTTCTGGATAGTAAGCAGCTCAATCTAACAGGGAAGACAGATGGAGGGGCTGTTTTAAGAGCTGATAAATTATTATTGCGTCGATTAACATATGAATATATCGAGCTAATTTCAAATGAGAGCATTTATATCGGTGACTATTACGATTCCAAGAAAAATGCTGATAGAATAGACTACTACATAACCAATCTCTTTGACCTTAATCTCTCGTTTTCATTTAATGGGTTTACAATAGAGATCCGTAGTGAAAGGGAGACAATAAAACAGAGA
>JAWOIB010000101.1:0-11614 GCA_046484845.1 bacterium | reverse complement strand
TGCTGAGGGATATTCCCTGTTCCGTGCGCGGCGACGACCGGGCGCGGGTGCGGGGTGTCGCGTATCATTCGGCCCGGGTGGAGCCGGGCTTTTTGTTCGTGGCGGTGGCGGGTTCGCGGGTGTCCGGGGCGGCGTTCGTGGCCGAGGCGGTGCGCCGGGGCGCGGTGGCGGTGGCGCTGGCCGATTCTGCGGACGATATCGGTGGTGTCGCCGATATGGCGGCGGTGGTGCGCGTGCGCGACCCGCGGGAGTTCCTGGCCCTGGTCGCGAACCGGTTCTACGGCGACCCGTCCCGCGGCCTGGCCCTGGTGGGCATCACCGGCACCAACGGGAAGACGACCACGAGCTATCTGTTCCGGGCGGTCTGCCGTTTCCGGGGGGTGGAGCCGGGCTTCATCGGGACCATCGAGCATTGGGACGGCCGGGAGTCCGTGCCCGCCGGCCAGACGACCCCTGAGAGCCTCGATTTTGCCCGTATGCTGGCCCGAATGGTCGAGCTGGGGGTTTCCCCCTGTGTGGCGGAGATTTCGTCTCACGGGCTGTCTCTGGGCCGTGTGCGGGGTCTTGCGTTCCGGGTCGGGGTTTTTACGAACCTGACCCGCGACCATCTGGATTTCCACCGGACCGAGGAGGCGTACCGGGCCGCGAAGATGCGGCTGTTCACCGGCCTCGGCCCGGAGAGCCACGCGGTGGTGAACCTGGATGACCCGACCGGCCGGGGCATCCCCGCCCTGACCCGTGCCCGGGTGCTGGGTTACGGGACCGGCGCGGGCAGGCCCGCCTGCGCGGGGCGCGCGGGCAGGCCGCGGCCGGACATCGCGGGCCGGGTGCTGAGCGCGGCCGCGGACGGGCTGGAGGTGGAGCTGGTTTTCCGGGGCCGGGCTTACCAGGCGCGGCTTAAGCTGGCCGGCCGGCATAATCTGATGAACCTCTTGGCCGCGCTCGGGGCGGGCGTGGCCCTGGGCTGGGAGCCGGCGGAGGTGCTGGCCGGGGCGGCGTCGCTGGCGGGCGTGCCGGGCCGGCTGGAGCGGGTGGAGAATGACCGGGGGTTCGGGGTGTTCGTGGATTACGCGCACACGCCGGACGCGCTGGCCCGGGTGCTGGCCGCGGTGCGGGAGTTCAGTTCCGGCCGGGTGATCGTGGTGTTCGGGTGCGGCGGGGACCGGGACCGGGAGAAGCGGCCGCTGATGGGCGAGGCCGCGGCCCGGGGCGCGGACCTGGCGGTGGTGACCTCCGATAATCCGCGGTCCGAGGAGCCGGGCGCGATTATCCGGGAGGTCCTGGCCGGGATGGCCGGGGCGGAGCCGGTCGTCCTGCCGGACCGGGAGGAGGCGATTGCCCGGGCTTTGGGCGCGGCCCGGCCGGGCGATTGCGTGGTCATTGCCGGGAAGGGTCACGAGGATTATCAGTTGGTCGGGAATGTGCGGCGCGGGTTTGATGACCGGCAGGTTGCGCGCAGGCTGCTTGCCGGGGCCCCGGAATCAACGGCCTCCTGATGTTATATCATCTGCTCGCGCCGCTCCGCGATTCGGTCAGCGTCCTGAACCTGTTCCGGTACATCACTTTCCGGGCCGCGGCCGCGGGCGCGCTGAGCCTGGTGCTGACGCTCCTGCTCGGACCGGTGCTCATCCGGCTGGTGCGGCGGCTGCAGTTGGGCCAGAACGTGCGCGAGGAGGTGCCGGAAACCCACCGCCGGAAGGCGGGCACCCCGACGATGGGCGGCGTGCTGATCCTGGCGGCCGGGCTGGCCGGCATCCTGCTGTTCGCGGACCTGGGCAACCGGCTGGTCCAGCTGGGCATCGGCATCCTGGTCGGGCTGGGCGCGCTCGGGCTGTGGGACGATTATGTCAAGGTGCGGGTGGGCCGGCCGCGCGGCATCAGCAAGACCGCGAAGCTGGTCTGCCAGTTCGGGCTGGCGGCCGGGGTCGGGGCGGCGCTGTATTTCGCGCCGCCGGACCCGGGCATCCGGTCGCAGATAAACTTCCTGCTGTTGAAGAACCTGGTGGTGGAGTTTTACTGGCTGTACGTGCCGTTCGTGATGCTGCTCATCGTCGGGTTCTCGAACGCGGTCAACCTTTCGGACGGGCTGGACGGGCTGGCCCCGGGCCTGCTGGTCATCGCGCTCGGGGCCTGCGGGGTGCTGTGCTATGTGTCCGGCCACGCCGGGCTGGCGGAGTACCTGAACATCCTGTTCGTGCGCTCGAGCGGGGAGATGGCGGTGTACTGCCTGGCGCTGGTCGGGGCGACGCTCGGGTTCCTGTGGTTCAACGCCCACCCGGCGCAGGTGTTTATGGGCGATACCGGCTCCCTGCCGCTGGGCGGGGCGCTGGCGTTCGCGGCGGTGGTGTCGCGGCACGAGCTGTTGCTGTTCGTCGTCGGCGGGGTGTTCGTGCTGGAGACGGTGTCGGTCATCCTGCAGGTGGGCTGGTTCCGGGCGACCCGCGGCCGGCGGCTGTTCCGGATGGCGCCCCTGCACCATCATTTCGAGCTGAAGGGCTGGGCGGAGACCCAGGTGGTGACGCGGTTCATGATCCTGGCGGCGCTGTTCGCGATGGTCGCGCTGGGGAGCTTGAAGATAAGATGAGGCCCGAGTTGGCCGGGGCGCGGGCGCTGGTGGTCGGGCTGGGCCGGGCCGGCCGCGCGGCGGCCGGGTTCCTGGCCCGGGCCGGGGCGGAGGTGACCGGGTTCGACGACGACCCGAAGAAGGCCGCCGCGGCCCGCCTGCCGGGGATGAGCCGCCCGGCGCGCCGGGGCGACTGGTCTTTCGCGGTGGTCAGCCCGGGCATCCGGGACGCGCACCCGCTCCTGTGCGGCCTGCGCCGGGCGGGCGTGCCGGTGTTCGACGAGCTGGATTTCGCGGCCGCGTTTCTGCCCGGGCCGCTGGTCGCGGTGACCGGGACGAACGGCAAGTCCACCACCGCCGCGCTCATCGCCGCGATGTTCCGGGCCGCGGGCCGGCGGGTGTTCCTGGGCGGCAACCTCGCGCCCGGCCGGCCGCTGTCCGCCGCGCTGTCCGGCCCGCCGCGCGACTGGTACGTGGCCGAGGTGTCCAGCTTCCAGTTGGAGCGGGCGCGGAGCCTGCGGCCGGCGGTGGCGGTGCTGACGAACATCACGCCCGACCACCTGGACCGGCACCGGAGCCTTGAGCGTTATGCCCGCTGTAAGTACCGGCTGTTCGCCCGCCAGCGCGGCGCCGACCGGGCGGTGCTGAACCTGGACGACCCGCTGGCGGTCGCGGCCGCGGCGGTCGGCCGCGCGGGCCGGGAGTTTTTCACGCTCGGGCGCGGGCAGGCCGACGCCCGGGTGGAGCGGGGCCGGCTGGTCGCGCACGGCTGTGCCATCCTGCCGGTCAAGGAAATCCGCCTGCCCGGCCGGCACAACCTGGCGAACGCGCTGGCCGCCTGCTGTGCGGTCCTGCCCGCCGGGGTGCCGCCCGCGGCCGCGGCCCGCGTCCTGCGGGAGTTCGCCGGCCTGCCGCACCGGCTGGAGCCGGTGGCGGTGCGGCGCGGGGCGCGCTGGGTGAACAACAGTATGTGCACCAACCCGGCCGCGGGCGCGCGGTCGCTGGAGGCGTTCGGCCGGCCGGTGGTGCTGATTACCGGCGGCCGGGAGAAGGGCCTGCCCCGGGCGGATTACCTGGCCGCGGTGGCCCGGCACGCCCGGCGGGCGGTGCTGACCGGCGAGAACGCGGAACTGCTGGCGGCCGGGCTGGCCGCGCTCGGGTACCGGCGGTTCGAGGTCCGGCCGGGCCTGCGCGAGGCGGTGGCGGCCGCGGCCCGGCGGGCGCGGCCGGGCGAGACGGTGCTGTATTCGCCGGCGTTCGCGAGCTTCGACCAGTTCCCGGATTTCCAGGCCCGGGGCCGGGCGTTCCGGCGCGAGGTGGCGCGTGTTCGGTAAGCGCCGGCCGCGCATCGCCCCCCGGGTCCGGCCCGGGGCGCAGGCGGTCCGGCTGAGCCTGACCCGGCGGTCGTCCGCGGGCAGGCCCGCCTGCGCGGGGCGCGCGGGCAGGCCCCTGCCGCCCGCGACCCGCGGCCCGGGCCGCAGCGCCAACGCCAACGCGGTGGCGGTGGAACTGCCGAACCAGCCGCTGGACGCGCTGTTGTTCATCGCGGTGGTGGCGCTGGTCCTGCTCGGGATGTTCGTGGCGTACGCGACCAGCTACCACGAGGGCTGGGCGCACGCGGCCGACCACGGCTCGCGGGTGCTGTTCGGCGCGCTGGCGATGCTGGCCGGCATCGTCATCCCGCACCGCTGGTACGGCGGCCGCTGCCGCTGGGCGGTGCTGGCGCTCGGGCTGGGCCTGCTGGCCGCGACCCTCTTGTTCGGCGAGTCGGTCAAGGGCGCGGACCGCTGGCTGCGCCTGCCTTTCGTCGGCATCCAGCTCCAGCCCGCGGAGCTGGCGAAGTTCGCCCTGCCGTTCTGGCTCGCGGCCCATTTCGCGGACCTCGAGGCCCAGCGCGAGCCGGACCGCCGGTTCTCGACTTCCTTCCTGCTGCCCGCGCTGGTGACGCTGGCGTTCCTGGTGCCGACGATGCTCCAGCGCGCGATCGGCACGACCTTCATCATGGCCGCCGCCGCGCTGGCGGTGTTCCTGCTCGCCGGGGTGCGCCTGCGCTACCTGGCCCTGCTGGCGCTGGTGCTGGCCGGGCTGGTGCTGGGCGGCATCCTGATGTTCCCGCACGGCTGGCACCGGCTGGTCGGGTTCCTCACCGGCCGGCCGTGGCAGCAGGAGCAGTCCATCATCGCCATCGCCCGCGGGCGCGTCTGGGGGCAGTGGCTGAACGGCAGCAAGCAGGCGGTGTACTTCCTGCCCGAGGTGCGGACCGATTTCGCGGTCGCGGCAATCTGCGAGGAGTTCGGGTTCCTGGGCAGTTGCGGGGTGTTCGGGCTGTACGGGCTGGTGCTCTGGCGCGGGCTGACCGCGGGCCGTTGGGCGTCCGGGCATTTCGGCAAGTACCTCGCGGCCGGCATCACCGTCACCGTGTTCCTGTACGCGATGGTCCACATCGGGGTCGCGGTCGGGTTCCTGCCCACCACCGGCCAGCCCCTGCCGTTCGTCAGCTACGGCGGCACCGCGATGTTCGCGAACCTGTTCGCGGCCGGCGTCCTGCTGAACGTCTCGCGCTACTCCGGCCGCGGGGCGGGCAGCCACGCCGCGTCGGGAAAGTACCAGGCGGCGGAGCCCCTGTTCGGGGCGGGGCAGGCGCACCGGTAAGATGAAACTGCTTTTCGCGGCGGGCGGCACCGGCGGGCACATCCTGCCCGCCCTGACCCTGGCCGAGGAGCTCCGGCGGCGCGGCCACGAGGTCTGCTGGGCCGGCCGCGCGGACGGGATGGAGGCCGGGCTGGTCCGGGCGCGGGACATCGAGTTCGAGCCGGTGCCGGCGGCCGGGCTGGCGGGCAAGAGCCTGCCCCGCAAGGCCGCCTGGCCGTTCGTGATGACCCGCGGGCTGGCCGCCTCGCTCGCCCTGCTCGGCCGGCGCATGCCGGACGCGGTGGTCGCGGCGGGCGGGTACGTCGGGGCCGGGCCGCTGGCCGCGGCGCGCCTGCGCGGGGTGCCGTACTTCCTGCTCGAGCAGAACCGCATCCCCGGCCGGGTGACGCGGCTGTTCGCGCCCCGCGCGCGCCGGGTGATGCTGGCGTTCCCGACGCTCGCCCCGCTCAAGGCGGACGCGCTGGTGACCGGCAACCCGCTCCGGCCGGAAATCGTCACCGACGGCCGGGTGGACGACGGCCGGACCGTGCTGGTGCTGGGCGGCAGCCTCGGCGCCCGCGCGCTCTCGCTCGCGGCGCTCGACGCGGCGGACGTGCTCACCGGCGTCCGGTTCATCCTGCTCACCGGCCGGCGGGATTTCGACCTCGTCCGCTCCCAGCTCCGCACCGGCAACGTCGAACTGGTTGATTTCACCGACCGCCCGCACGAGCTCTACCGGCGGGCGACGGTCGCGGTATCCCGGGCAGGCGGTATGGTCCTCTCCGAGCTGGTTGCCTTCGGCATCCCGGCTATCCTCGTACCGTACCCACACGCCACCGACCGGCACCAGGAGGCCAACGCCCAGTACCTTGCCTCCCTCGGTGCCGCCTCCATCCTGGACCAGCACCGCCTGTCCGGTTTCACCAGCGAGTTGAAGCGCCTGCTCGACGACGAGGGCAGGCGCCGGCGGATGTCCGACGCGGCGCGCAAGGCCGCGCGGCCCGACGCCGCGACGGTCATCGCCGGGGAGATTGAAAAATGCTTGGCCGGCTGAAGCGCGTCCATTTCATCGGCGTCGGCGGGGTCGGGATGAGCGGCATCGCGCTGCTGCTCCGGAACCTCGGGTTCGAGGTGTCCGGCTCGGACCTCGCCGAGAGCGAGCTCACCCGCCGGCTGGCGGAGGCGGGCATCCGGGTCGCGGCCGGCCACGCCCCGGAGAACTGCCTTGACGCGGAGGTGGTCGTGTACTCGAGCGCGGTCGCGGACGACAACCCGGAGCTGGCCGCGGCCCGCGCGCGCGGCGTGCCGGTCATCCGCCGGGCGGAGATGCTGGCGGAGCTGATGCGGATGAAGTTCTCGGTCGCGATCGCGGGCAGCCACGGCAAGACCACCGTCACCTCGCTGGCCGGCCACCTGCTCGACCGGGCCGGGCTGGACCCGACCACGGTCATCGGCGGCCGGGTGCTGGGCGCGGACACCGGCGCGCGGCTCGGGCAGTCGGAATACCTCGTCGCGGAGGCGGACGAAAGCGACCGGTCCTTCCTCCTGCTCTACCCCACGGTGGCGGTGGTGACGAACATCGAGGCGGAGCATCTCGACGTTTACCGCGACCTCGCCGACATCAAGCGCGAGTTCGTCCGGTTCGTCAACCGGGTGCCGTTCTACGGCAGCGTGGTGCTGGGCGTGGACTCGCCGGCGGTCCGGGCGATTCTCCGGCGGGTCGAGCGCCGGGTGGTGACCTACGGGCTGGACAGCCCGGCGGACCTGTCCGCGCGCGACATCCAGGCCTACGCGTTCAGCTCCGCGTTCACCCTGCTCGTCAACGGCAGCCCGCGCGGCCGGTTCAGCATCGGCATGCCCGGCCGGCACAACATCCAGAACGCGCTGGCGGTGCTGGCGGTCGCGCTGGAACTGGGCATCGACCTGCGCGTGGCGGAGCAGGCGCTGCTGACCTTCTCCGGGATTCACCGCCGGCTCGAACGCAAGGGCGAGAAGCGCGGCATCCCGGTGTTCGACGATTACGGCCACCATCCCACCGAGGTCCGGGTGACCATCGAAGCGCTGCGTCACGCCTACCCGGACCGGCGGCTGGTGGTGGTGTTCGAGCCGCACCGCTACACCCGCACCGCCAGGCTCGCGGACGATTTCGGCCCGGCGTTCGACGGCGCGGACCTGCTCTACGTCACCCGGGTGTACGCGGCCTCGGAACAGCCCATCCCGGGCGTGGACGAACAGCTCATTATCGAGGCGGTGCGCGGCCGGGGCCGGCAGGGCATCGAGGTCCGGCACCTGCCCGACATCGGCCGGGTGGCGGAGGAAATCGCGGGCGAGGCCAGACCGGGCGACGTCATCCTGACGCTGGGCGCGGGCACCATCTGGCGCGCGGGCGAGGAGATTCTCAATGCGCTCTAGCCGCGGCGCGGACCCGCGTGCGGGGTTCGAGCGCGCGCTGGCCGGACTGCCGGTCGCGCTCCGGCCCGGCGAGCCGCTTGCCGGGCACACCACCTTCAACATCGGCGGGCCGGCCCGGTTCCTGCTCGAGGTCGGGAGCGAGCCGGCGCTGGCCGCGGCGCTGGCCGCCTGCCGGGAGCTGGGCCTGCGCTGGTGGCTGCTCGGCCGGGGCTCGAACGTGCTCATCTCCGACCAGGGGCTGGACGGCGTCGTGCTCCGGCTGGTGGGCGAGTTCGAGGCGCTGGCGGTGGCCGGCGGGCGGGTCGAGGCCGGGGCCGGGGCGGGGCTGGACGACATCGCCGGGGTGGCGGAGGCGGCCGGACTGTCGGGCTTCGCGTTCCTGGCCGGCATCCCGGGCACGCTCGGCGGCGGGCTCCGGACCAACGCGGGCGCGTTCGGCGGCTGGCTGGCGGACCTGCTCGAAGAACTGCGGGTGATGGACCCGGACGGCGCGACCCGGACCCTGGCGCGGGACGAACTCCGGTCCGGTTACCGCCGGGCGGTTTACGACGGCGCGGCGGTCGCGCTCCGCGCCGGCCTGCGCGGCGGGGCGGGCCCGGTCGCGGAAACCTGCGCGGAAATCCGGCGCCGGCGGCGGGAAAAACAGCCCGCGGGCTGCTCGGCCGGCTCCTTCTTCAAGAACCCGCCCGGCGAGGCGGCGGGCCGGCTCATCGAGCGTTGCGGGTTCAAGGGCCGCCGGATCGGCGGGGCGCAGGTCTCGGAGCGGCATGCGAATTTCATCATCAACACCGGCGGGGCCGGCTTCGCGGACGTGTATGCGCTGGCCCAGGCGGTGAAGGCGGGCGTCGAGGCGCAGACCGGCGTCCTGCTCGAAGAAGAAGTCCGGGTCCTGCCCGGCGACGGTGAAGGCGAACAATGAAAAGTCAAGCTCGGAGGTGAAGATGGCCAAACCAATCCGGACCGCGGCGATCGATATCGGCACCACGAAGATCGCCTGCGTGCTGGCGGAAACCGACAGCACCAAGAAGACCTCGATCCTCGGGTACGGCACCGCCCCGCCGGACGGGTTCCGCCATGGCGTGGTCATCAGCCTGGACAAGGCGACCGAATCGATCGCGGCGGCGGTGGCCGCGGCCGAGGAAGAAGCCGGGGTCCGGGTCAAGGCATTGCCGACCTTCATCGGCATCACCGGCGGCCATCTCAAGCACCTCGACGGCATCGGGACGGTGACGGTCCGGCGGCCGGAACGCGGTATCAACGCCCGGGACGTCACGGACGTCGTCGCCCAGGCCCAGGCCATCCGGCTGCCCAACGACGAGCAGATTCTCCACGTCGTGCCCACCCAGTTCATCGTGGACGAGCAGAAGGGCGTCCGCGACCCGATGGGGATGTTCGGGGTCAAGCTCGAGGTCGAAGTGCTGATGATCATCGGCGGGCTGAGCGCGATCGAGAACATCGACCGGGCGCTCGCCCGGCTCGACATCCGCTCCCGGGCGATGATGCTCCAGGGGATGGCGACCTCCTACGCGGTTTCGGACGAGAACGACAAGAACCTCGGGTACGTCCTGGTTGATTTGGGCGGGGTGACCGCGGTGACGGTGTACCGCGAAGGCGAAATCCGGTTCCACCAGATGCTCGAGATCGGGTCCAGCAACATCACCCGCGACGTCGCGATCGGCCTGCGCACCACCTTCGGTGAGGCGGAGCGGGTCAAGCGCGAGGCCGGGGTGGCGATGGCCTCGATGCTCGAGCGGGACGAACCGCTGACGGTCGAGGACGCGTCCGGCCGCGGGACCAAGCAGGTCTCGCGCCGGCTGCTGGCTTCGGTCATCGAGCCCCGGATCGAGGAAGTCCTGACGATGGCCAACGACGCGGTCCGGGAAAAGAAGATGGCCGACAACATCTCCGGCGGGGTCATCCTGACCGGGGGCGGCGCGGGTCTGCGCGGGGTGGACATCCTGGCGGAGCAACTGTTCGGGATGCCGGTGCGGCTGGCGCGGCCGGACCGGGTCACCGGGCCGAAGGCGGTCACCGCGGACCCGGGCTTCTCGACCGCGGTCGGGCTGGTGCTCTGCGGGCTGGAGGGCAAGGCGCCCTCGACCAGCCGGCTGCCGCGCATCTTCGACCAGTTCCGGGGGTGGTTCTGAAAACAACGAAGTCCCCGGGGCGGCCGGCCCCGGGCGCAGGGGTCCGGGCATTTCTGAAACACAACAAGAAGGAGACAGCGAGATGATCGAACCAGTGGACGACAGGAAACTCACCCGGATCGGGGTGTTCGGGACCGGCGGGGCGGGCTGCAACGCCATCAACCACATGATTGACGCGCGACTCGCCGACGTCGAGTTCTACGCGGTCAACACCGACCTGCAGGCGCTGGCGATGTCATCGGCGGCAAACAAAATCCAGATCGGGGCCCAGCTCACCGGCGGGCTCGGCTCGGGCGGGGACCCGGTCATCGGCCGGCAGGCGGCGGAAGAATCCATCGAGACCATCCGCGAGCAGGTCACCGGGCTGGACATGGTGTTCATCGCGGCCGGGATGGGCGGCGGCACCGGCACCGGCGCGGCGCCGGTCATCGCCGAGGTCGCCAAGGAACAGGGCGCGCTGGTCGTGGCGGTGGTCACCCGGCCGTTCGACTTCGAAGGCCGGCTCAGGTCCACCAAGGCCCTCGACGGGGTCCAGGCCCTGCGCAGCCGGGTAGATACGCTCATCGTCCTGCCCAACCAGCGGGTGCTCGAGGTCCACGGCCAGGAACCCTGCTTCGAAGCGTTCCGGATGGCGGACGAAGTCCTGCTGAACGCGGTGCGCGGCATCGCCGATATCGTTACATCCCGCCAGCTCATAAACATCGACTTCGCGGACGTCCGGGCGGTGATGGCGGAGCGCGGCGGGGCGGTGATGGCGGTCGGTTTCGCGGCCGGGCAGGGCCGGGCGTCGGAAGCGGCGCACCTCGCGCTGTCCTCGCCGCTGATCGAGAACGTCTCGGTCGAGACCGCGCGCAAGGTCCTGCTCAACATCTCCGGCGACGCGAAGATGACCCTGCGCGAAGTGGACGAGGCGGCCCAGATTGTGTTCCACGCGACCAACGGCCAGGCGGACATCAGGATGGGCGCGGCCCGGCCCCGGGACCTCAGCGACGGCATCAAGGTCACGCTTATCGCCACCGGGCTGGCCGAGCCCCTGCCCACGGCCGACGAAGTCAGCGACCTCCTGCGCGACCCGGGCCTGTTCCCGACCGTCCAGCGCGACCTCGACCGCTCCGGCCGGCTGGAACTCAGCAAGACCGACTTGAGCATCCCGACCTTCCTGCGCCGCAGTATGGACTGAGCGCGGAGAGGCGAACCGGCGGGCCGGCACAGGCGGCCCGCGATGGAGGAATGAAGAATGGCTGACAAGAGTCCGGGACTGCCGGGCCGGCTCGAAGAACGCTGCCGGGAGCGGGGCGTCCGGGTACTGTACGGGGAGCTGATGGGGGAGGGCGGGCTCTGCCGCCTGCGCCAGCAATACCTGGTTGTCCTCAACCGCCGGGCCTCGGCCGCGACCCGGGTCCGGATAGTTACCGACGCGCTCGCCCGGCTCGACGCCGCGGCCGCGCCGCCGGTCGAACAGCCCGCGGCGGTGTCCGAACCCGCGGTCGCGGTCGAAGCCGCGACCCGCTGACCCGGCCGGGCCGGGCATCCGGTCCGCTGCCCCGATCCCTGCCGCCCACCCATTCCCCTCCGCTTGACGCGATAGCGGAGGCGGCTATGCTACGTGACAATGACACCGGAAGAGCGGGCACGCGAGCAGATTGACCGGATGCTCGAAGCTGCCGGCTGGAAAGTCCAGGACCGGCTGGAGATGAACCTCGGCGTTGGTCTCGGTGTCGCGGTCCGCGAGTTCACGCTCGAAACCGGGGAAGCGGATTACCTGCTGTTCGTTGACCGCAAGGCCTGCGGGGTTATCGAAGCCAAGTCCGAAGGCACCACCCTGTCCGGCGTCGCGGAGCAGACCGACCGCTACGTTGCC
>JAWOIB010000094.1:0-17363 GCA_046484845.1 bacterium | reverse complement strand
CTGCTCTTTCCGGGTGGGAGTGACATTCCTGTCACGATTGGGACCTATCCGGGAGAATGGTAATCGCGGTCGGGAGACCGCTCCCACAGGACAGACCGCTCCCACAGCGGACCCCTCATCCAACCCTCTCCTCAGCGAGGAACTGAAGAAGGCATCGGCGTCCATCGGCGTTCATCGGCGGTTGCCTCCGGTCCGGCCCGCCTTGCCCCCGGCCCGCGGCCGGGCTATAATGCCGCGAGGTGGACTCGCTGGCAGTTGCCGCGCTGGACCGTCCGGGTCTCGCAGGCCCGGCGGAGGGGATTCCCCTGCCCCTGCTCGGGCTGGTCGGCGTGGTCGCGCTGGCGATGCTGTTCGTCACCCGCCGGCCGGAGATGCCCGGGCTGACCGCCGCGCCCCTGCTCGGTTTCTTCGCGCTCCGCTACCCGGCCCCCGGCCCGTCCCGCTTCGTCCTGCCCGGGCTGGCCGCCCTGCTCGTGGCCGCGGCCGCGCTGGCCGCGGCCCGGCGCGGGCTGTTCGCCCGCCCGGCCCGCGCCCGGGAGCAGGTGAAGCTCTGGCGGTTCCTGGCCCGGCCCGCCGCGATGGCCTTCCCGGTGCTGTTGTTCGCCTGGTCCCGGGCGGGCACGCTCATCCTGCTCGCGGCGGTGACCGCGGTGTTCCTCGGCCTGGACCTGGCCCGGCTGTCCGCGACCCGGTTCAACCTGCTGTTGTTCCGCCGGGCGTCGAGCACGTTCAAGTCCCGGGAGCGGGACCGGCTGTCCTCGATGACGCTGTTCCTGGTCGCGATGCTGGTGGTGACGCTGGTGTTCAGCCGGGAGGTGGCGCTCTACGCCATCGCGTTCATGGTGTTCGGGGATTTCGCGGCGAAGTTCTTCGGGCTGTGGTTCGGCCGGACCCGGCTCTGGCCTGCGTCCCTGCTGCCGCGGGACGCGAAGACCGTCGAGGGCTCGCTCGGCCACCTCACGGCCTGCCTCGGGGCGGGCGCGGTCATCGCCGAGTTCCTGCCCGTACCCCTGCCCGCGCTCGGGCTGGCCGCGGTCGTGGCGACCGGGGCCGAGGCCCTGCCCGGGCCGGTGGACGACAACCTGACCGTCGGGGTGTTCGCGGCCGCCGCCCTGCACCTGCTGTTCCGGGTGTTCGGCTGAACCGGCCCGGCGAACCCCGGGTCCTGGGTTGGGCTGACCGGGAGGAGACTTGAGGGCAATGCCCCGCAGCCTTCCCGGCCGATTATGGCGACGTTGACGGCCGGCGGCTTCGGGTTACACTGGAACGTGCTTCCGAGAGTCACGTTGCCCCCGGCCAGACCGGTCGCGTTGTGTCGTCGGTGTTTCACCCGGGAGCTGCCTGGTTTCGGGTACGCGCCGGATGATGGCTTTCGGTCGGACTCGGACCCGGGCTTTCCGATTGGGCTCGCCGCTGAAGCCGTCCCGGGGCTGTTGGACGCCGCCCCCGGGGGGTATGGCAGGAGGGAAGGAGAGCGATGCGCTGCGCATTAGTTGTGGCCGGCATCCTGGTGTTCGCCCATGCTTCCCCGGCGACCGAAACCGGCACGGACCGGATGGAAACCGGCCATCCGCGGTTTCCCCGGCTCGAAGCCGAGGCGCTTGACCGTTCGAGAGTGGTCCTGCCGGACTCGACGGCGGGATATGTAGTCCTGCTGGGCTTCGCGTTCCGCAGGGCAGTCCAGGACGACCTTTCGAGCTGGCTGCTGCCCTACCTGGAGGAGTTCGGGGACGACCGGCGCTTCCTGGCCTACGAGGTGCCGATGATGGGCACCGGCACGGCGGTGCGGTTGATGCGCGGGACCATCGACCGCGGCATGCGCCGGTCCATTCCCGGGCAACGACACCGGTTCGTCCTGCCGTTCTACCAGGACTACGGAGATTTCGCGGCCGGGCTTGATATGGACGACCGTTCGGTAGTCCATATGTTTCTGCTGGACCGTGAGGGGCGCATCCGCTGGCGCAGTGAAGCCGCCCCGCGCGGCGAAGATCTCGTGGCATTGCTCCAGCTGGCACGCACGCTGGCTGTAGACCCGTGACCGGCTCCGGGGCCAATGACGGGGACGCAAACCGTCTTTCGCGCCGCTGATTCCGGCATAACCTGCCGGTGACACCACCCCGGTCTCTACCGCCCGGGCGTCAGCCGACCCAGGTCTCCGGACCCGGCCGCGGTCCGTCCCGGGCAACGGCCGGGGCGGGGCTGTGCGCAGGCACCGGGCATTTGACGCATGATGCGCGGCACGCCGGGCATGACGCCGGGCTGGGTCGAGCGTGATGCGCCAGCGGAGAGTTCTGGTGATGCCAGGGACTTCCTTCCCACTCGGACCCTCGAACCCCTGGACCCTTTCCTTTGTGGCTGAGGACGAAAGAGCGAAGGCGGCCGCGCGGCCGCCTTCGAGGGTGTGCAGGCAGTTGCGCTACTCGGCCGGGAGCTTACATTCCGGGTCCTGCCCGAGGAACCCGAACCGGCCCTGCATTTCCGGCCGGCGGTAGTCCGGGAGCAGCGTCGGCGACCGGCGGGTCTTGGGCACTTTCGCCGCCTTGAGCTCTTCTTCGAACGCCGCGACGTGCTTGAGCCCGGGCTTGGGCGCGGCCTTCATCGCTTTCGCGGCCTCGGCCGCGGCCTTGCCCGCGCGCCGGCCGTAAACCAGGATGTCGAGCAGTGAGTTGCCCATCAGCCGGTTCCGGCCGTGGATGCCGCCGACGTTCTCGCCCGCGCCGTACAGGCCTTTGACCGCGGTCGCGCCCTGGTCGTCCACGACGATGCCGCCGTTCTGGTAATGCTGGGTCGGGTAGGTGAGCACCGGCACCTTGTCCATCTCGATGCCGTAGCGCTCGAACTGGTGGAACATCGCCGGCAGGCCGGCCCGGACCGCGCCCTCGCCCTTGACGAGCTCGATGAGCGGCGAATCGAGCCAGACGCCCTGCGCGCCGGTGCCGGTGGGGATGCCCCGGCCTTCCCGGCATTCCCGGATGATCGCCGAGGCGGTGATGTCCCGGCTTTCCAGTTCGTAGATGAACCGGTTGCCCTCGCTGTTGACGAGTTGGGCCCCGAGCCCGCGGACCTTCTCGGTGATGAGCAGGCCGAGGATCTGTTCCGGGTAGGCGACCCCGGTCGGGTGGTATTGGATGGTGTCCATGAACGCGAGCTTGACGCCCGCCCGGTACGCCAGGACCAGCCCGTCCGCGGTCGCGCCGTAATGGTTGGTGCAGGGGAAACCCTGGATGTGCAGCCGGCCACAGCCGCCGGTGGCGAGGATGGTGGTCTTCGCCCGGATGACCCGGCGCCGGCCGGTCTCGAGGTTGATGATCACCGCGCCCGCCGCCGCGCCCCTGGCGTCGGTGAGCAGTTCGACCGCGGCCGCGAACTCGACCGTCTGGATGTCGTGGTTGAGCAGTTCGTCGCGCAGGACGCGCATGATTTCCGCGCCGGTGTAGTCGCGGGCGGCGTGCATCCGCTTGCGCTGGGTGCCGCCGCCGTGAATCGTCACCATCGTGCCGTCCGGCTCCTTGTCGAACATCACCCCGAGTTCTTCGAGCCAGGCGATGACCCCGGGCGCGTCCATCACCAGCGCCCGGGCGAGCTCCGGCACGTTCTTGAAATGCCCGCCGCCGAGCACGTCGAGGTAATGCCGCGCCGGGGAATCGCCGGGCTTGTCCGCGGCCTGGATGCCGCCCTGGGCCATCCGGGTGTTGGCATCGCCGACCCGGAGCTTGGTGACCAGCAGCACGTCCGCGCCCAGCGCCTGCGCGGTGAGCGCCGCGGACACGCCCGCGCCGCCGCCGCCGATGACCAGCACGTCGCATTCCCGGTCCGGGTTTTCGAGGTCGAGGTCCCGGCTGTCCACCACCGGCCAGGCCTGCAGGACCTTCGCCAGTTCGTGCGGGGTCCGGTCACCCTTGTTCGGGCCCAGCGCCAGTTGTTCCATCGATTCTTCGATGTAGTCCGGGTGGTACTTGCGGAGCAGTTCTTTCTTCTGTTCCGCGGTGCGCATCGGGAACTGCTGGCCGAGCCGCTCCGGCCGCGTCTCTTCGAGCCGCTTGATGCTCGCCTGCATGCTTTCGGGGTACATCATTCCTCCTTGTCCGGACCGGTGAAGCCACGGAGACACCGGGAGGGAAGAGAGGGACGGGTGGAGTCCAGGAGACCCCGGTTCGATGTTGATCCTGTCCGCTCAGTGTCTCGGTGGTTCAACCCTGTCCTTCGCCTTACGGCTCGATGTTCCGGAACGCCTTGTCGTAGAACCGCTTCGACAGCTCCGCCTCGGGCAGTTTCATCAGTTCCTCGACCTCCGGCCCGCACTTGCCCGCCTCGATCTCCGCGAGCCGGTCCTTCAGGTGCGGCGCCCGGGGCCGGAGCTTTGCCCCGACGATGCGCCGGGCCAGCAGCGCGACGTTGTAATGGACGATTTCCGCCGGGCAGCGGCTGGCGCACAGCCCGCACATGATGCAGTCGAAGCTCGTGTCCGCGACCGCCTCGTGGTCGCCCCGGATCGCGGCGTTGATGTAGCCCATCACGTCGATGTCCTGCGGGCAGATGCGGGTGCAGGAGTTGCAGGAGATGCAGCGCATGACTTCCGGGTAATGCCGAACCAGCGTCTGGGTGGTCGGCTCGAGCGCCGCGATGTCGTACTTCGCCTTGTTCGCCGGGTAGAATGGCAGTTGCGCGAGGTACATGCCGTCCTCGATGACCGTCTGGCAGGCCAGCCCGACCTTGACCTTGTAGGAGCTCTCGACGCGGTACACCGTGCCGCAGGCCCCGCAGAACCCGCCCCGGCAGCCGCAGCCGCGCACGAACTGGTAGCCGGCGAACTCCATCGCCTTCATGATCGTCAGCCCGGCCGGCACCTGGTAGGCCTTGCCCATCACGTAGATGGTCACCGCGTTCTCAATGTTCCTGTCCTGTCCCCTGTTCGGCATCGCTCAGTCCTTTCTGTACTTCGCCGTGCCCTGCTCGTAAAGGTCGCCGCCCGCGATGTCGTTGACCACGATCGCCGGGAAGTCCTCAACCGCCAGCTCGCGGACCGCCTCCGGCCCGAGTTCCTCGTAGGCGATGACCTTCGCCGCCTTGATGCTCCGGGAGATGAGCGCGGCCGCGCCCCCGACCGCCGCGAAGTAGACCGCCTTGTGCCGACGGATGCCGTCCAGCACCGGCTGGGTCCGGTTGCCCTTGCCGACCATGCCCTTCAGCCCGCGCGCCAGCAGCGCCGGGGTGTACTTGTCCATCCGGTAGCTGGTCGTCGGCCCGGCCGACCCGATCGGCCGCCCCGGCGGGGCGGGCGACGGCCCGACGTAGTAGATGATCGCGCCCTTGAGCTCGAAGGGCAGTTCGCCGCCCTTTTCCAGCGTCTCGACCAGCCGCGCGTGGGCCAGGTCGCGGCCGGTGTAAATCGTCCCGGTGATGAGCACCGCGTCCCCGGCCCGGAGCCCGGCCACGGTCTCGTCGGTCAGCGGGGTCCGGATTCGTTTCGGTTCCATCTCGCGCCTCGCTACAGCGTCGCCGAGCGGTGCCGGGCCGCATGGCAGTTGATGTTCACCGCGCAGGGCATCGTCGCGATGTGGCACGGGAACGCCTCGATGAAGACCGCCAGCGCGGTGGTCCGGCCGCCCAGCCCCTGCGGCCCGATGCCCAGCCGGTTGATGCGCTCGAGCAGGTCCTGCTCCATCTCGGCGTAGAACGGGTCCGGGTGGGTCGAACCGATTTCCCGCAGCAGCGATTTCTTGGCCAGTTGCGCGCACTTGTCGAACGGGCCGCCGATGCCGACCCCGACGATGACCGGCGGGCAGGGGTTGGCCTTCGACCGGGCGACCCGGTCCACCACGAACTGCTTGATGCCGTCCGCGCCGTCCGCCGCGGACAGCATCCGGACCTCGCTCATGTTCTCGCTACCGCCGCCCTTGGGCTGGACGGTCAGCTTGAGCCGGTCGCCGGGCACGAGCTCGGTATAGATGACCGCCGGGGTGTTGTCGCCGGTGTTCTTCCGCCGCAGCGGGTCCGCGACGATGCTCTTGCGCAGGTAGCCGTCGGTGTAGCCTTTCGCCACCCCCGCGTTGACCGCGTCCGCCAGCTCGCCCCCCGCCACGCGGACCCCGGAGCCGTGCTCGACCCAGACCACCGCCCAGCCGGTGTCCTGGCAGGCGGGCAGCCGCTCCGCCCGGGCGATCTTCGTGTTCTCGACCAGCTGGCCGAGAATCTCCTTCCCGGTCGGCGATTCCTCGGTCGCGATACTCCGTTCCAGCGCCGCGACCACGTCGTCCGGGATCTCGCAGTTGGCGTCCACGCAAAGCCGGGCCACCGTGTCCCGGACCAGTTCGAACGGAATTTCCCGCAAGCGACCTCCTCTCAGAGCGCGTGGTCGAACAGCCAGATCTCCGATTCTTCCGGCAGCGCCCCGGGGTCGAGCTCGACTTCCGCCTCGCCCAGCCGCTTCACCCGCGGCTGGTCGGCCAGGAACTCGTCCACCGGCGCGATGCCGAACCCGAGCGCCGCGGTCTTGAAGTGCATCGGCACGACCACCCGCGCCCGGAGCAGGCGGGCGACCTCGTGGGCACCGGCCGCGTCGATGGTGTACAGCCCGCCGACCGGCACCAGCAGCACGTCCACCCGGCCGATGGCCGCGACCGTGTCCGAACCCGGCAGGTGGCCGAGGTCCCCACAGTGACAGACCCGGAGCCCGTCGGCCTCGAACACGTAAACAACGTTCGGACCGCGCTTCGCCCCGTTCTCGTTGTCGTGCCAGGTGTGGTGGCCGCGGATCGCGAACGCGCCGACGCTGAACTCACCGGTGCCGTTGACCCGCCGGGGGTTGCCGGGCAGGGTACTGTAGCCGGCGTGGTCCGGGTGGTCGTGGCTGACGGTGACCCCGTTAACCACCTCGGCAATCGGCCCGTACCGGACCGCGCCCTCGTAGCTCCCGGCGACGTACGGGTCGGTCAGCACCCGCGTGCCGTCCGCCGCCTCAAGCAGGAAGGCCGAATGGCCCAGCCATTTCAGTTTCATGGGCGGGGTCCCGGGCTACTTCGACTCGGCCGGGACCACCGTCACCCGCTGCTTGGTGCGGCTGACGTGCTCGAACTTGACGGCGCCGTCCGCGGTCGCGAACAGGGTGTCGTCCTTCGCCCGCCGGACATTCGGGCCGGGCAGGAACTTCGTCCCGCGCTGGCGCACGATGATGCCCCCGGCCCGGATGCTCTCCGAGCCGTAGGCCTTGATTCCCAGCCGCTGACCCTGGCTGTCGCGGCCGTTCTTGGCGGTTCCGCCGCCCTTCTTTTTCGACATAACTATGCTCCTTGGTTCTCGGTATGAACTCGGTCCATTGCCTCAGCCGGGTATTATAGACTGCCGACCGGGCGAGTCAATGGCGCGGCCGGCCCTAGCCCCGCATCCGCGTGCGCAGGGCGTGCAGGAAAATGCCCTTGCCATAGCTCAGCCGGTTGATCGCAAACGAACCCAGCACCTGGAAGGTCCGGACCACCGTCCGGCTCCGCCGCTCCTGCACCCGGAGCAGCAGCGGGAAGCAGGCGAACCGGGCCAGCCCGCTGGCCAGGAACAGCAGGTGGTAATTGCCCCATTCCCGGCCGAACAGCTCGAATCGCAGGCCCTCCAGCGCGTGGGCGAGCGCACCCCCGGCCAGCGCCGCGAAGAACATCCCCAGCCCGACCACCACCCCGAAGATCGCGAAGTAGCTCTCCTTGCGCGCCGGGTTGTCGCCCAGCGCGAACAGCATGTTCAGCAGCCCGAGATTCGCCCCGGTCCAGAACAGCCCGTTGAACGCGCCGTCGATCCAGATCGGCAGCCGGAACGCCGGGGTCGCGAACAGCCAGAGCAGCGGCATCACCCCGACGAACGCGAAGCTCAGCACCGTCGCCGGCTTCGGCCCGAACCGGTCGATGTACCAGCCCCAGAATAGCTGGAACACGATCCCGGTCGAGCCGCCCAGCACCGCGTAGATGCCGACCGCGGTGAACGAGAACTCCAGGTTGGTCATCAGGTGCGCGAGGTAGAACGGCGAGGCCAGCGCCCCGGTCAGGAACCAGGCCCCGAGGAACACGACCAGCCGGGTGAACTGGGGCTCGCTGCCCAGCGGCCCGAACAGCCGCTCCCTCAGCGGCACCGCCGGCCGGGGCGAAATCTGCGGCTCCGGCTGGCGCGCCAGCAGCAGCGCCGAAACCAGCCCGAACGCCACCGCCAGCAGGTAGGCCAGCCCGTACCCGAGCTCCGGGTTCGCGGCCTTGAACCAGTCCATCGCCCGGCTGCCGCCAAAGGTCAGCACCAGCGCGACCGCCCCGAGAATCGCGTTGCGCCGGCCGAAGAACCGGCCGCGCTGGCTCTCCGGCACCAAGTCGCCCATCCAGGAACTCCAGGTCGGGCTGGTGAGCGCCATCATCAGGCTGTACGCGGTCACCACCGCGAAGAACAGCCCCATCCCGACCCGCAGGCGCAGCAGCAGGAACGGCACCAGCAGGATGAACACCGAGCGGCCGACCCCGCTGGTCCAGACCGTCAGCCGCCGCCGGCCGCCCGCCCGGCGCACCGCCCCGCCCGCAAACAGGCCGAGCAGGGAGACGACCGCCGGGATCGCGGCCAGCAGCCCGAGCTGGAAGGAATTGGCGCCGAGGTGCAGGGCCAGCCCGGTCAGGAACATCCCGCCGGTCAGCGACAGGTGCCCGGTCGCGAACGCGCCCTCGACCACCGAAATCCGCAGTCCGCGCCGAACCTCGCCCGGGGCCAGCCCGGGCGCCCCGGGTTGCGCGGCCGGCGCCGGCCCGGTCTCCGGGCTCACCCGCCGCTCCCCGGTTCCCCGCCCGGCAGCAGCCTGTCCGCCAGGTAGGAGCTGCGCACCAACGGCCCGCAGGAAGCCGCCCGGAAGCCCAGCCCGCACGCCTCCGCCTCCCAGTCCGCGAACCGGGCCGGCTCGACGTAGCGCGCCACCGGCAGACAGCGCCGGGCCGGCCGCAGGTACTGCCCGATGGTCACCACCTCGCACCCGGCCCCGCGCAGGTCGCGGAGCGCGGCCGATACCTCCGCGTCGGTCTCGCCCAGCCCGACCATCAGCCCGCTCTTGATCGTCACCCCGGGCGCCAGCCGCTTCGCGGCCGCCAGCACCGCCAGCGACCGCCGGTAGCCCGCCCGCGGGTCCCGGGTCCGTGGAGTCAGCCGCTCGACCGTCTCGAGGTTGTGGCCGAACACCGCCGGCCCGGCCGCCAGCACCTGCCCGACCAGTTCCTCCCGGCCGCCGAAGTCGGGCGTCAACACCTCCACCCGGGGCGCGCCGTTCCCCGGCCGCCGACCGATTTCCCGCACCGTCCGGGCGAACAGCCCCGCTCCGAGGTCGGGCAGGTCGTCCCGGTCCACCGAGGTCAGCACCACGTAGCGCAGGCCCAGTTCCGCCACCGCGGCCGCCACCCGGCCCGGCTCGCCCTCGTCCGCCGCACCCCCGGGGTTGCCGGTCGCGACCGAGCAGAACCGGCAGTGCCGGGTGCAGACCGCGCCGAGAATCATGAACGTCGCGGTGCCACGGTTCCAGCATTCGGCCAGGTTCGGGCAGCGGGCCGAGGAGCAGACCGTGTTGATGCCGTGGCGGCGCAGCCGGGCGTTGACCTGCTCGAACTCCGCGCCCTGCGCCAGCCGCGCGCGCAGCCACGGGGGCTTGCGCGCGGAACGCGCGGCGTCAGGCGGTTCGGGAGCGGAACTCATCGTTGGGACTGACTCCAGGGACTAGCCGCGGATTTTCAACCCGGTCGGCTTGCAGTTCCAGACGCACTCGAAGCACCGGATGCACTCGGCCTGGTTCGGGTCCTCGTACGCCGAGATGTTCATCGGGCAGACCCGCTGACAGAGGTTGCAGGACTTGCACTGCTCGCGCACGACCTCCATCCGGAGCAGGCTCACCTTGTTGAACAGCGAGTAGATCGCCCCAATCGGGCAGACCAGCCGGCAGAACGGCCGCTTGCTGCCGATCGCGGCCACCACCACCAGCAGCAGGAACCCGACCTTCACCCAATATAGCCAGCCGACCAAACCGCGCAGCGCGTTCACCGGGTCCCAGAGCACCAGCGGGATCCCCGCCCCGAGCGTGCCCTGCGGGCAGAGCTTGCAGAACCAGGGCTCGACCGTCAGGAACGAAGCCAGCCCGGCCACCACCAGCAGCACCACGAACTTGGCGTTGGTCGCCCGCATGCTCAGTTTCGCCGCCCGGTCCAGCGCCAGGACGATGCCCGCCCCGGCGACCGCCAGCGCGATGCCCAGCGTCAGCCCGGACAGCGGCCCGATGCTGAAAGGCACAGCCTGTGCTCCTGCATACCCGGCCGGCCCGAGCCAGCCGAGCAGGAAACCGGCCGCCGCCACCAGCGCGGCCGCGAACCAGCCGCCGGTCAGCCCGAGCAGGAAGGTGCCGAAGAACGCGGTCAGCACCCCGAAATCGGGCCCGAACTTGAACCAGACCAGCGCCCCCAGCCCGACCGTGGCCAGCAGCGACCCGACCCAAAGCCGTTTCGGGATGTCGAACTTGCCCCGGATGACCACGAACAGCAGCGCGAGCGTGAACGGCAGCCAGCCGTACAGCGCCACCTGCCGGACCGGCAGCTTGAGCCAGACGGTCAGCAGCAGCGCGATGCCCGCCGCCAGCCCGGCCACGATGCCGAGCGACAGCCAGCGCCTGCCCTTCGCCCGGCGGCCGACCGGAATCTTGTGCAGCAGGTCCTGCCAGAGCCCGAACGGACAGACCCAGGCGCAGGCCGCCCGGCCGACCAGCGCGCCGGTGATGATGAACACGCCCAGCGCCAGCCACGGCACCGTCTTCATCCCGATCATCTGCTGGGTCGAGCCGATCGGACAGGCAAACACCGCCAGCGGCCCGCCGTAGCAGTTGAGCACCGGCTGGGGCACGTGCTTGAAAATCCCCTGGAAGAGTATCTTGTCCTGCAGAAAGGCCAGCACGTAGGCGTTCATGAGTATCGCCGAGATGATCTGCACCACCCGGTAGGGTGCGACCCGGCGCTTGACGAACAGCGTCACCACCAGCATCAGCGCCAGGAACGGCAGGGTCGCAAACAGCAGCACCTTCACCGGGCTGATGCCCTCGACGAAGGCCAGCCAGCCGGAAACCAGCAGCCCGGCCGCCGCCACCGCCCCGAAAGCCGGCCAGCGCCGGCGCTGCTCCGGCCGGCCGGCGTAGAGCGCCGCGAACAGCTCGACCAGCACCAGCGGCAGCCAGCCGAACGCGAACACGGGCAGGGGCCGGAACCCGCCGAACACCACCAGCGCGCCGATGCCCAGCGTCGTCAGCCCGGCGAGGACGCCGAACCAGGCCCAGCGCGCGGGTCTGCCGGGTCGTTTGGCGTCAGCGTTCAAGCGGGATGGTTCCCTGTGCCGGGGCTACACGAGCCCCATGCAGGACAGTCATATCTGGGCCGCGAACCGATGGATCGTCTCCAGGTCGCCCCCGGTGACACCGAGCACCACCGCGGCCGCGCCCGCCAAGGCGACGACCACGAACGCTATCCGACGCTTCACCTAGAACCTCGTCACCAGCTGGACCTTGACCCCGCGGAACGGCGACTCCATCCGGCAGATGCCGCCCGAGCAGGTGTACCCGCCGCGCTCCGCCCCGACCCGGACCCGGAGCATGTTCCGCTGGGTCACCGACCAGACCGCCTCGACCACCGGCCAGTGCTGCTCGCCGTTGTAGCGCTTGTCCAGCTTCACGTCTACGTACTGGTACCCGACAGTAAACAGCAGCGCCGGCCCGTAGCCCCATGACAGCGCCCCGGCCAGCTCGCGGTATTCCCAGCTCTCGCCCTCGGTGGACAGCTCGCTGACGAACCCGCACTCACCCTCGAGCGCGAAGCTGTGCTGACCGGTCAAATAGTTGACGTGGATGACCGGCTTTTCAATCACCCGCTCCCGGGTGCCGAGCTCGACGTTGTGCTGGAGCATCCGGTTGAACGCCAGCTCGAACGACCAGTCACTGACCGGGTAGCGCGCCTTTCCCTCCCACTCGACCACGCCCGCGCTGGTGTCGTCGTGGGTGTAGAGCCGGCCGTACTCGGCCTCGAGGTAGAGCGGCGACCACGGGGTCGCAGTCGCCAGCAGCCCAAACCCGCGCTCGTCCTCGCCGCGGTTCAGCGCCACCCCGGACTTGATCGGGGTCGGCGGGTCGTTCCAGTGATACAGGCCGGCCGGGAACCCGAGCGCGTCGTAGTCCATCGCCTGCCCGAGCAGGCTGAACCCCGGGAAGGTGGCGGTGCCGCTGGCGTACCAGCCGAACCCCTTCTCCCGTCCGCCGAGCCCGGGCGCGGTACCCAGCCGCTGACAGACCTCGCCGTACACTTCGACCGGCCCGGCCGTAGCGGTCAGGTCGCCGCCGAACAGCTCGGTGAACGCCCTCGGCTCCGGGTCGCGGTCGCGGTTGATGCGCACGTACCGCCCCCCGAACCCGCCCCACCGGAACGGCCGGCTGGAAAGGTTCGCGCCCAGCGCCTGGTCGGTGGTGTCGGCCACGTTCAGCATGATGTAGGAGTTATCCTGGAAGAACACCTCGCGCAGCCGCGCCCCGAGCAGGACCAGCTCGGTCCTGAGTGGCAGGCGGGCGATACCCCGCAGGCCGTGCAGGCTCTTGTAATGCCGGAACTCGTCGTCGCGGTACGACCGGAGCGCCAGGCCCTTGCCGAAGTCCTGGTAGAACCGGCCGTAGAGGATTTCGAGCTGGCGCGGGCTGTACGCGATGCTGTAGTCGAGGAACCGGACCGGCCGCCGGGGCGGGACGTCGGTCCAGGGCTTGGCCGGCTCGAACGCGAACAGCCCGAACGTCCCGCGCAGGTCCCCGTACCGGAGGTTCAGGTCCAGCATCTCCTCGAGCTGGGTGGTGTAGCTGGAATCGAGGTAGGACCAGAACTCGGCGCGGTTCACACCGGTGATGGTCAGGTCCGCGGCCGGCGCCGCGGCGGCGAGCGCGATGACCAGCAGCAGCAGGTCCCGCGGTCGCCCGAAGTTCAGTTGCCCGCTACTCGCCCGCATCTTCGGGGGCTTCCAGCGGCTCGTCCGGCAGCCACTTGAGAAACTCCTCGCGGATCCTGGCCTCATCGCCCTTCTTGTACCCGATGTGGGTGAACACGATTTCGCCCGAGGTGTTGATGAGGTAAGCGGTCGGCTTGATGATGATGCCATAGGCGCTCTTCACTTCCTGCTGGGGGTCGAGCAGGCAGGTGTACGGCCAGCGCTTGGCCGCCACGAAAGCCTTGACTTTCGCCTCGTCCGCCGGCTTGTCCACCGACAGCGCGACAAGCTGGAGCCCGTAGGGCGCCAGTTCTTCATAGACCGGCACCAGCGCGTCCAGCTCGGCAATGCAGTTGATGCAGGGCAGGTCCCAGCAGACCATATAGACCGGGCCGTTCTCCAGCATCTCGCTCAGCGTGTACTCATCCCCGGCCACATCCGTCAGGGTGAAATCCTGGGCCTTCTCGTACTTCGCTTCGGCCGCGGTCAGCGGGGCGGCGAGCACCGCCAAGATTGCCGCAATTCCCATCAGCTTCACAGTTGCACCTCCGTCGTTATTGTCGCGCCAGCTTGCGCGTTACCACGGTCTGCATCACCTGCTTCGTGGTCGTGTCCTGGATGAACACCGCCACGCCCAGCCGGTCTTCCCGCCAGTTGCCCGCCGGGACCGCGAACACGGTATCGAAATCGGTCGCGTACCGCAGCCGGGCCGGCACCCCCCACGGGCCGCCGATGACTTCCACCGCGATCGGCGCGTAGGCGGTATCCCCGCTCAGCGAGTAATGCCCGACGCTGTCCAGGAACAGCACCGGCACCAGCATCAGGCTGTTCATATCATTTACCAGCGTATCGAGGGTTTTAATCCGCACCCCGACCCGGACGTTGCCGCCCTCGATGCCGGTCACGGCGGTGTCGAGCGCCATCTCGAACATCGTCTTCCGCGAGC
The DNA here is from genome assembly GCA_046484845.1 of bacterium. Classification (GTDB taxonomy): domain Bacteria; phylum Hydrothermota; class Tepidihabitantia; order Tepidihabitantales; family Tepidihabitantaceae; genus DSBX01. The sequence goes on along the minus strand of JAWOIB010000094.1, from coordinate 3,421 downwards.
GGGCGGCCTCGATCCGGTTCCGGAACGTCTCGTAGAGCGTTTCCTGCGGCGCGGCGTCGCCCCCGTCGAAGTAGGTCACCGGCTCGAAACCCAGCCCGTAGCCGTACCACTGGGCCCGGGCGAGCGAGCGCGGCGTCGCCAACGTGTCCCACAGCGTATCCGAGCGATAGGTAAAATAGGCGAGCGAGTCGCCGAATTCATCGGCCAGCCGTTCAAGAGACCGCTCCGCGGCCTCGCAGTACCCTCAGCCCGCGCTCGAGAACACCTCGGCCAGCACGACCCGGTTCGCGGCCAGGGTTATCAGCGGGGCGATCGAGCACTGGGCGGTCAGGCCGACGGCCGCAGCGGCCGCCGCAATTGCCAACAATCTGCGTCTGGTCATCACAGATATGCTAAATTGCCGGTTGCCGGTGTCAAGCCGGGACGAGCCGACGGGGTGGACGCGCAAGCGCCGCCCGGGACGCCCCCGGGGCAGCCCCGGGACGCAGGCCGGGGGCAGCGGTCCGGGCCGGCCGCGACCCGGCAAACCCGGACCCCGGCGGTCCCGCTCAGGCCGGGTCCGCGGCCTGTTGACAGCCCCGGACCCGGCCATATGATGGAATCCAGCCAAGGAGGCGGAATGTACCTGCTTATCGCTACTGCCGCGATGCTCGGCGGCCTCACTGCGCCGGGCCGCACCGCGACCCTGACCGAGGTCCAGAACGGCCGCATCCGCACCGCGGTCGTGTCCCACCTGCAGGCGCTCGGCGACACCACCATCAACCTCGAAGGCAGCTGGGGCATGGCGGTCAACGCCGGCAACTTCGACAACGACCCCGAACTTGAGTACGCGGTCCGGCTGTCCGCCCCGGGCCAGAGCAACACCTACATCTCCCGGCTGGTGGTGCTCGACCACGACCTCCGGGTGATGTGGGCGCAGGAATGGGGCTACATGGGCAACCCGGAACAGAACTCGGTCACGGTCGCGGACCTCGACCGCGACGGCCGCGACGACATCATCCTGGCGATGGCCGAGACGTTCTTCCCCGACCCGCCCACCTACAAGGGCCGGGTTTACGCGGTCGATGGCGGCTCCGGCCAGGTCAAACCCGGCTGGCCCTATATCCTGCCGGGCTGGCCCGACGACCCCTACAACGAAGTCTACGGTGAAGTCGTGGCCGCGGACCTCGACGGCGACGACACCCTGGAGGTGGTCTTCATCACCACCGACTTCAACTCCGCCCGCAAGGGCGGCGGGCATTGCTACGCGCTCAGCCACCGCGGCGATTCGCTCTGGCGCTACACCTTCTACCCCGGCGATACTATCAACCAGCACGGCTGCTGGACCGGCCCGGCGGTGACCGACCTCGACGGCGACGGCCGCAAGGAAATCGTCTGCCACTTCAACCTGCACAGCAACACCAACCCCTGGCCCCTGCTCGAGCGCCGGCTGTTCATCCTCAACCACGACGGCAGCCTGCGCCGGAGCTGGCAGACCCAGGGCGCGATGGGCTCCCAGAACACCGACTACGCCTCGCCGGTCGTCGCGGACGTCAGCGGCGACGGCGCCCCGGAAATCGTGGTCCTGCGCCGCTCCGGCTGGCTCGACCTGTTCGACACCCTCGGCACCCGCCTGCCCGGCTTCCCGGTTGACCTGACCGCGGACGCCGGGTACACCAACCCCGTCTTCACCAAAGCCTTCTCCTGCCCCGCGGTCGCGGACCTCGACGGCAACGGCCGGCTCGAAATCATCGTCGGCAGCTTCGGGCTGGTCGGCAGCCCGGCCGACTGGGGCGGCCACGTCCACGTCTTCCGGGCCGACGGCAGCGTGCCGGACGGGTTCCCCTACCCGACCCGCAACGCGGTCTGGCATTCACCCGGCGTCGGCGACGCCGACTCGGTCCCCGGCCCGGAAATCCTCACCGCGGGCTGTGATTCCTCCTTCTACGTCATCAGCGCCAAGGGCGAGAGCCTGCCCGGCTGGCCGAAGCGGGACTTCCCGACCTACTTCCTGCCCGACGAAGGCAACCACGGCTTCTACGAAGGCAAGATTCCGCTCTGCCGGACCCCGTTCCTCACCGACGCGACCGGCGACGGGCTGACCGACATCCTGATGAGCGGCACCGACGGCCTGTTCTACCTCTGGGGCACGCCCGCGGCGTACGACCCGGTCAGCCTGCCCTGGCCGACCCACCGCCTCGACCGGGCGCGGACCGGCTCCGCCTGGCTGCCCGGGGTCGCGGTGCGCGAGCGGCCCGGCCTCCCGCGGCCGGTCGCGATTGCCGGCCCGACCATCCTCCGCGGGGTGCTGCGCCTGCCTGCCTCGCTCATCACTCATCACTCATCGCTCATCACTTCCGATGGCCGGAAGGTGATGGACCTTCAGCCGGGGGATAACGACGTCCGACACCTCAGCCCGGGCGTGTACTTCGTCCGCCCGGCCACCGGGTCTGACGCATCCGACAGCCGGCGGGTGGTCATCACCCGCTGAGCCCGGAACCGGGTGTTGCGGACCGGCACGCGACAACAATGAACGGCGGGGCGGCCGAGCCGCCCCGCCGCCGTGCGACGCGAAGCGCCGCTACTTCTTCTTGGCCGGTTTCTTCGCGGTCTTCTTCACCGGCTTCGCGGCTTTCTTCGGCGCCGCTTTCGATTTACACGCCATAGAGACCTCCTTTGTTGGATTCGTGGTCTCGTCGCGACCGGCCTCATACCGGACGCGTTGAATCATTGTAGACGGAATCCGCGATCCTGTCGACAGCGAAGTTGCGGTCGGCTAGTCCACTACCCGATGTATTTGGATCCCGAACATCAGCCCGACCCAGGCCTGGTACCAGTCCCGGTCCTGCCGGAACCAGCCTTCGTTGAACCCGACCTGCACCGGGGCCAGCCGGTCCGTCGCCTGTTCGCCGGTGATGCGCAGGGTGAACACCGGCCCGGCCACCGCCGCAACCGGCCCGAACAGCCGCAACCCGAGCTGGGGCCGCGCGCGGAATAGCTGTTCGCCCCGCGACCGCCAGATTGAGCCGGGCTCCGAGACCGCGCACCAGCTCCCGTCCGCGTCGAGGAAGAGCCGGTCGTTGAGCTGGAAATGCCCGCCGAGGCCGTAGCTGAACAGCCACCGGGCCCCGGAGTCGGCCAGCGCCGCGACCCCCAGCCCGAAGACGTTGTAGATGCTCCGGGAGCCGAGTTTGACGCCGAGCTGGGCGGTGCCGGTCTCGTCCGCCCAGGCGGTGTAGGCCCGGTAGCCGTTGCCGATGACGCTGACGTTGCCCAGCGCCTCGCCGTCGAGGTGCTCCGCGACGTTGACGTTGCCGAGCATGAAGCCGCGCCCGGAACCGCCGACGTTGACGTTGCCGACCTGGATGCCGTCGAACTCGCCGGCGACGTTGACGTTGCCGACCTGCGCGCCGCGCGCCGCGCCGGCGCTGTTGACGTTGCC
>JAWOIB010000050.1:0-3182 GCA_046484845.1 bacterium | reverse complement strand
CGTGTCGTAACTGCCGTTCGCGGCCGGCTCGAACACCGCCACCACCCCGACGTCGTGCTCGATCAGGCCCGGCACCACGAAGGTGTCGTAGGCGACGTTGTTGCCGGGGTTGATGTCACCCGCCAGCCGCGCCTCGACCCGGTCCAGCCAGATGCCCGGTATCGCTTCCAGCGAATCCGGGAAGGTCAGGTCGACGGCGGCCCCGGGCGCGAGGTCCTCGACCAGCATCGTGCTCAGGAACAGCCCGATGCGGAAATCGACCTCGAACGTCTCCGGCTTGGTCCCGTAGTTCCGCACCCGGGCCTGCGGGGTCATCCAGGTACCTTCGGGAATCGTGTCCACCGGGTAGATCACCTGTTCGACACCGACGTCACCGACCTGGACGAAGAACCGCTGCTCCAGCGTATCGTTCTCCGGCACCTCGTCCGGCGGCAGCAGCGTCCAGGCCCGGGCGGTCAGGCTGTCCCGGAAGTTCGCCGGCCAGGCCGGCGAGAAGTTGATGGTGTCCGCCTCGCCCGGCGCGAGGTCGACCACGTTGGCCACCGCCAGGTACCCGCCGGGCAGTTGGAAGTAGGCCGGGAAGTTCTCGGTCATCAGCCCGCCATTGCGGACCACCGCCCGCGGGGTGATGCTCGCCCCGGAATCCACCGCCCCGGCCGGGGCGATGATCGCCTCCAGCGCGACGTCACGCTGGGCGCTCGAAACGGTGAAGTTCTTGTTGAGCTTGTCGTTGAGCGCGTTCTGGTCCCCGACCAGGTACACCGAGCACTGCGCGACGTGCGGCCCGAACATGGTGAACCGCACCGGCGTGAACGCCGCCACGGTGTTGCCGCCGCCCGGCAGGCTCAGCTGCAGCGAGTCGCGGTACACCCGGACATCAGTCGCGGTGTCCCAGACCGTGAACCAGGCCCGGAACGTCTCGCTGCCGCCGCCGTAGTTGGCGATACGGGCCTGCGGGGTGACGGTGGTCAGCGTGTCCACGAACGACGGCGGCGCGAGGATTTCCTCCACCGCCACGTCCTTGCCGACCACGCCGGGGACGTAGATGGTATCCACCATCACGTTGTCCTCCGGGTGCAGGTCCCCGGCCAGCAGGGCGGAAACGGTGTGCACCCAGTACCCGGGCAGGGCCTGCCAGCTGTCGGCCGCGGTCACCACCCGGGAGTAGTTGGGCAGCAGGTCCGTCACCAACACGTTGTGGTTGAACGCGCCGATGCGGAAGTTGAGGTTGAACGTTTCCGACTGCGTGCCGTAGTTGTAAACCCGGGCACGCGGGCGGTAGTACACCCCGGAATCCGCCGGGCTCGGCGGGTCGAGGATTTCGGTGAGGCCCACGTTGCGCATCCGGACCATGAAACGGTTCCGGATGGTGTCGTCCTGCGGCACCGAGTCACTGGCCCAGTACGTCCAGGCCTTCACCGACAGGCTGTCCCGACCGGTGGGCGTCCAGGGCGTGAACGCCAGCGTCTCGAAACTGCTCGGCTGCATCGCCAGGATGTAAGCCTCGTCCGAGTAGATCACCGCGTCGAGGCCGTCGTGGATGGTGAACGTAACGTGCACGCTGTCCGCGACCGTCTCGTTGGACTTGTTTCGGATGACCAGCCGCGGGGTGGTCACCACCGCCGAGTCTATCGCCCCGACTGGCGCCAGGATCGCGACCGGCCCGACGCTGAACGGGTTGACCGAAGGCAACTGCCCCCAGGTCATCCCGAGCGATATCTTCTGGAACGTGTTGTTGCTGTTACTGCAGATATTGAACACGTACACCGTGTCGGTCGGGTTGATGTTCACCGGCACCCACATCGCCCAGTCCGCCGGCCCGTACACCGTCGCCGCGACCTGCTGGAGCAGGAACCCGGTGGTGTCCCGCTTGCGCCAGTTGTTTTCGTTCCAGCCGTTGGTCAGGATGTAGAGCGAGTCGTACGGCACCAGCGCGCAGCCGCGCTCGGAGACCGTCGGGCCGTTCGCGGTCCGGCCGAGGTAGCTCTTGGTGTAAGGGTTGAAGAACGCGGTGTTGTTCTGGATGCCGCTGGCAACCGGGGTCAGCGCGAAGAAGCCGCGGTCGATCCATTTCTCCATCCCCGCGGTCCAGTAGGCGCCGATCGGGCCGCCCAGGTTGCCGTCCGCAACCAACCAGGAATCCCCGGTCCAAGTCCCGGCCGGGGTCATCCTCAGCAGGTTGCAGCCGCCGTAGATGTTGCCGTCGGTGATGTTGGAAATCCAGAAACAGCTCGAATCGTCGTCCCATGCTACACCCCAGGGGATGTCCACGGTCGGCGAGCCGATGTTCGGGAAGGTCCAGTTCTCGTCCCGGATTGTCCCGACCGGGTCGGCCGGGTCCAGGCTCCACATTCTCTTCGTACCGGCGTAGCCTTGGTCTATCATGTAGAACCTGCCCTGGTCCCTGCGCCAGGTCATGCCCGCCCCGGCGTACGTGCCGGACATCGTCAGGTTCCATTGCTGGACCACCGTCCCGAACGGCGGCTGGTCCGTTTCCGGCGTGACCGGGACTTCCACGATGAGTGGCGCGTCCGGGTCCGCCGGTATTCTGGGTGCGCTGGGGTCGCTCACTGTCCAGACGTTGTCGGCCGCGAAGGCCGCAATCGTCAAGGGCAGGAGCACCAGCATCAGCTTTCTCAGCATCCTTGCCTCCTAGGCTTGCGCAGACCGGCCGGTCCGCGCGGTTAGCTCGCGGAACGCTTGTGCGAAACACATCGCTCTCCCCTGCCGGGAGAGACGCAGACTCGTACGTAATGACAGCCGCACCGTAACCCATAGACACGGCTGGCTCATTCTACCCCCCCCCACTCCCCTGTCAAGCCGGCAGGCCGCCCCTGTGATGCCACGGCGATAATGTCATGGGGTTATGCCACAGGGATTATGTCAGTCTCGACGTACCGCCGGCGGTCGCCGGGTCGACTGGCTATGCTGGATGCATGCAGGACACCTGGATTTTGCTCAAGGAGCGTGAGTTGGTCCGGCTGAGAGTCATCAAGAGGGCCTTGCTGGGTCTGCCGGCGCATGCGGCCGCGGATATGCTCAAGCTCTCCATACGCGAGGTCTTCCGCCTCAAGGCTCGCGTACGTGCCCGGGGAGATAGCGGCATCGTCCATGACAATCGCGGCCGCCAGCGTGAGCGCCGCCCGCGCTTCGGTGAGCTGGTCTTCATCGACGGCAGCCCC
>JAWOIB010000127.1:0-5908 GCA_046484845.1 bacterium | reverse complement strand
GGAGCCCGTCGACGTCCTCGTCGCCAACCTCTACGCCGAGCTGCACGCGGCGTGGCTGGCGGCGTACGCCGCGCTCACGCGGGTCGATGGCGACCTGCTGCTCAGCGGCAGGCCTGGGCAGCAACCGGATTGAACTACGACACCCGTTTCCCCCGGGTCAATCCCGAGCGTGGGGTGATGGGCGGACTCCGGACCCGGGCCGGCACGCGCGAGGCCGGTGGGGCGTCCCGCTTCGTGGGCCGGGTGGAGGCGGATGTGGTGATTGCCGGGCCGAAGCTGCGTGGGTTCGTGTTCGAGAACCGGTTGCAGGGCCGGGCGGTCGAAACCCGTGCGGAGCTTTCGGGGCTAGAGCTTCACCGGCTCGGGGGCGCGATGACGGTGCGCGGGTACCGCGAGGACGAAGTCATCGACGCTCGGCGCGTCGGCTGGGGGAACAGCGAGCTGCGCTACGCGGTTGACCGTAGCACCGCGGCATACGGGTTCTTCGATGCCGGTTTGGCCGCACAATCGAATGGCCGGCGGTTCCTGACCGGCTACGGCCTCGGGGCTCGGGTTGGAACCCAGATCGGCGGGTTCGAGGCGAGCTATGGTCTGGCGCCCGGGGTCGGTCCCCTATCAGGTAAGGTTCACTTCCGCTACGAGGGAGAGTTCTAGGATGGATTACCTCCAGGCGATTGTGCTTGGGCTGGCTCAGGGTGTGACCGAGTTTCTGCCGGTGTCGAGTTCCGGGCACCTCGCAATCGTGAACCATCTCTGGGGGATGCCCGAGGCAGCGCGGCTGGGGTTGGCCGCTGCGCTCCATGTTGGAACAGCGTGCTCGCTGCTGGTGTACTTCGGCCACCGCTTGGCTGGCATCGCCCGGGATGCTTTGAGCCCCGAGATTCCCGTCCGGCGGACAGGTTGGCGCTACATTGGGATGATCGCGCTGGCTACTGTCCCGGCTGCACTCGTCGGTCTGCTGCTGGATGATGTCATCGAGCGGGTGTTCGCCACCATGCCGATTATCGGCGCGATGCTTCTCGTAACAGGTGTGCTGTTGTTCGTGACTCGGTTTCGGGGGAGAGGTGGAGAGCGGTTGGGCTGGTGGCTGGCGCTGGTGATGGGTACCGCCCAGGCTTTTGCGATACTGCCGGGTATCTCCCGCTCGGGCGCGACGATCGCCACCGGGCTGTTGTTCGGACTCAGCCGGGAGGATGCGTTTGAGTTCTCGTTTGTGATGTCTGTGCCGATTGTGCTGGTGGCCGCGCTGCGTGAGCTGGTCCGGCTTGACTGGCAGGCGTTTCCGCCCGGCCCGGTTGCGCTGGGCGTCCTGCTTGCGTTCGCTTCCGGGCTGGTGGCTTTGGCGTTTCTGCGTCGGGTGGTGCTGGGCCGCAGGTTCTACTTGTTCGGGTTCTACTGCTGGCTGGCCGCGCTGGCCGTTATCGCTTCCCTTCGCTAGGCGTGCTTCCTTCCTGCCCGGCCTTCCCGGGTTCCCGGTCCACTGGAGTGGTTCCGGGTGCCGTTTGTCATCCGGGTGCCACCAGGATGCGCGACCCTGAGCTACGGCTGCCTAGCTTTCACCCTCACGCCTAGCCCACTCCCCGGGCGGGCGCTACGGCTAGAGCAGGTTCTCGGTCTCGGAGCCGATAACCTCAAGCTCTCGGCTGAGCTCGATGAACTTGAGGATTCGACCGAGCGTTGACTCAAGCATCCGGCGGTCGGTGTTGACGGTGACGATGGCTAGCCGGACCCGTTGCCACTGGTCTTGGTACTCGACCTCGCAGGCGGCAACGTTGAACCGGCGCTTGAGCCGGTCAACCGCGCTGGAGATGACCCGGCGCTTGTCCTTGAGCGACTGGCTGCTCGGGACCCAACAGTCCACCACGAGCAGGCCGACGTGCATCGGCTAGCGGCGGTCGGGAGCGCGGGCGACGGTCTCGACAGTGTAGAACTGCAGGATGTCGCCTTCGTCGACCTCCTGGCTGTCGGCGAGTCCGATACCGCACTCGTGGCCGGCGTCAACTTCCTTGACGTCGTCCTTGAACCGCCTGAGCGATGAGATGCGGGTGACCGCGATCTCCTTGTCGTTCCGGAACACCCGCACCAAGGCGTCACGATGAACCTTGCCATCGAGAACGTAGCTGCCGGCGATGGTATCCTTACGCGGCATCCGGAAAAGCTTTCGGACTTCCGCGCGGCCGAGTTCGACTTCGCGCTCTTCGGGCTCCAGCAGGCCGAGCATCGCCGCCCGGATGTCGTCGATAGCCGAGTAGATTATCCGGTAGGTGCGGATCTCGATGCCGTCGCGGTCGGCCAGGGCTTTGGCGTCGGGCAGCGGGCGGATGTGGAACCCGACGATGAGCGCGGTGGAGGCCTCCGCGAGCAGGACGTCGCTCTTGGTAATCGGGCCGATGCCGGTGTGGATGACGCGGACCTTGACTTCGTCGAGGGAGAGGCCTTCGAGTGAATCCCGCAACGCCTCGGCGGAGCCGGAGACATCGGCCTTGAGCACGATGCGCAGTTCGCGCGTCTGGCCCTCCGAGAGTTGTTCCTGGAAAGATTCGAGGGTGACCTTGGGGCGGGTGGAGGAGAGGATCATGTCGCGCTTTGCGAGGTAGCGGCGCTGGGCGATGTCGCGGGCGGTGCGCTCGTCCTCGGCCACATCGAAGCGGTCCCCGGCCTGGGGTAGGCCGGAGAACCCGAGGACCTGAACCGGGATGGATGGTGTGGCTTCCTCGACGCGGTTGAAGTTCTCGTCGAACATGTCCCGCACTCGGCCGTGGAACTCCGCCGCGACGAAAGGGTCGCCGCGCCGCAACGTGCCTTCCTGGATGAGAATCGTGGCGATGTTGCCCCGGCCCCGGTCCACCCGGGCTTCGATGACTACGCCCTGGGCCGGGCCGTCGTAAGGGGCCTTGAGGTCGAGTTCGAGCGCCTTCACCGCGAGGGCGTCTAGCAGCGCGTCCACTCCCTCGCCAGTCATGGCCGAGGTCTCGACGCAGAGCGTGTCGCCGCCGTAGCCCTCAACCGCCACGCCCTGCTGAGCAAGCTGGGACTTCACCCGGTCCGGGTTGGCGTTACCGAGGTCGTTCTTGGTTACCGCGACAATCATGGGTATGCCGGCCGCGCGGGCGTGGTCGATCGCCTCGCGAGTCTGGGGCATCACCCCGTCGTCGGCGGCGACGACCAGGACCGCGATGTCGGTAACCTGGGCACCGCGGGCGCGCATGGCTGTGAATGCTTCGTGGCCCGGGGTATCGAGGAAAACTATCGGCTTGTCATCGTAGTAGGCGACGTACGCACCTGTATGCTGGGTGATGCGGCCGGCTTCCTGCTCGACGACATTCGTCCGCCGGATGTAGTCCAGCAGCGCGGTCTTGCCGTGGTCCACGTGACCCATGACCACCACGACCGGCGGCCGTAGCCGGTGGTCGCCGCGCTCAACCTCGCGTTCTTCCTCGACTTCCTGCTCGACCCTGATGCCGCACTCATCGGCAATCAGGGCAATGGTGTCCATGTCGAGCCGCTGATTGACGGTGGCGAGCATTCCCATTGCGATGCACTTCTTGATTATCTCGGCCGGCGAGCTGTCGAAAGCGTGAGCCAGTTCGGCGACGGTCATGAAGCTCCGGACCCGGATGCTTTCCGGCGCCTCAGGTCCGCAGACCTGCCGGGCCTCGCGGACGGGCCGGCGGTGCTTGATCTCGCGGCCGCGGACCTTGACTAGGGTTTGACGGATATTGCGGTCAATCTGTTCCTCGGTGACCTTCGGCTTGTCGTACCGGCCGGTGCGGGTGGGCCGGCGCTTGCGAATAGTCTCCTTGAACTGCTTCTTCTCCTTGCGCAGACGCTGGCGGGCCGCCTCGAACTCCTTCTCGGTTATGCGCGAGTTGTAGCCCCTCACCGGGAAGCTCAGTTCCTTAAGGATGGCGACCAGCGCCTCACTCGAGAGGTTGAGCTGCTTGGCCGCCTCGAAGACCCGCATCTATTTCGCCCAGACTTGGTCGCGGAGCGACGAGAGCAGTTCCTCGAGCGGCTCCGCCTCTATCTCCAGCACCCGGGAGAGTTCCTCGGGCGTCTGGTTGAGGACTTCGAAAGCCGAGTTCCAGCCCGCGGTCCGGAGCTTCTCGCGTACCGTTTCGTCCATGGTGACATCGGCAAGAGTGATGCCGGTCGCCCTGTTCATTATCTGGCGGTTGCGGTAGTCGCTTTCCTTGATGACCTCGATCTTGGTCTCGGTGAGCAGGCTGGCGAGCCAGACGTTCTGGCCTTTCTTGCCGATGGCGATGGAGAACTCGCTGTCCGGGACGACGACGACGTAGGTTTCACCCTCCTTGATGACCTCGGTGACCTTGGCCGGGCCCAGCGCGCGCGCGACGAAAACCTGCAGTGCGCGCGTCCACTGGACGATGTCGACCTTCTCGCCGGACAGCTCCTTAACGACGTTCTCGATGCGGGACTTGCGGTAGCCGACGCAGGCTCCGACCGGGTCAACCTTCTCGTCGTGTGAGGTGACCGCAACCTTGGACCGGAACCCGGGCGAGCGAGCGATACCCTTGATTTCGACGATACCTTCCTTGATTTCGGGTACTTCCCGGGTGAGCAGCTTGCGCAGGAACTCCGGGTGCGTACGGCTTAGAAAGACCTGCGGGCCGATCAAGGTTTTCTCGACCCGGTAAACGTAGGCCTTGATCGGTATGCCTTGGCGATAATGGTCATTCTTGAGCTGTTCGCGCCCGGGCAGCGAGGCCTCGATCAGACCTAAGTTAACAGTGACTTCTTCCCGGCCGAGCTTCTGGACCGTGCCGGTGACGATTTCGCCCTTTTTATTGACGAAATCGTCGTAGAGCTTGGTGCGTTCCGCCTCGCGGAGCTTCAGCAGGAGCTCGTCCGAGGCTTTGCGGATTGCGATGCGGCCGAGTTCGTCGAGCGGCAGTTCGACGCGGGTAACATCACCGAGTTGGGCTGACGGGCTGATGGCTCGGGCTTCGGCCAGGGTGATCTGCTGGCCGTGGTTGTCGACGCGCTCCACGACGTTCTTGGCCAGGTATACCTTGACTTGCCCGTTGTCGGGGTTGATTTCGACGGCGGCCTCGGTGGCCGCCCCGAATCGCCGCTTCAGCCCCGCGGTGATGCTCGCGCGGAGAGTCTCGCAGACGTAGCTGACGTCCACGTTCCGAATCCGGGCGATCTGCGTGATAAGATTCGTAATCTCTTTGTTCATTGCTCGCTTCCGTTAGGTGTTGCGCTGCCGGCAGCATCTCTCACGGTCCCGGTCGATCCGAGACGGCGTTTCCCTGCCAAGGAGGCGCTTTGTCTAGTCGGGGATTATAGCCGTGGGCACGGGGCAGTCAAGGCAGCCCGGGAGGGCCGGGCGTTCGGCCGCTGCCGTTCCGGTTGCGTAATCGACCTAATCGGCTGATGTTAGCGAGAATGCGGCCAGCCGGGTGTCCGGAGCTTAGACCGTGAGAGGTTCTTGTCGCTCGGGCTTCGGCGACCGGTCGCGACGGCGTCTTGACTCCGTCCCGCCGGGGCGTATCCTACTATGCTCGAAGAGGCAGCGCCGTGGTCTCCTCTCCGGGTTCGAGCGCCGGGGGTGTAGCTCAGCTGGGAGAGCACCTGCTTTGCAAGCAGGGGGTCGACGGTTCGAATCCGTTCACCTCCATTACGCGTCGAAGCCGGCCGCAGGGCCGGCTTCATCCGTTTAGTGCTGTGGTCCGGGTCTCTCTAGCGAAGTAGGAAGCGGGCGTCGAGGACCATCGCGCCTTTGCCGGCTTCGTACACCCGCAGCGGGTTGATGTCGATTTCGTCGAACTCCTCGAAATCGGTCACGAGCTGGGACAGTCGCAGCAATGACCCAGCTGCCCGGCATCGTACTGCTAGCGCTGTTCTGCCTGACGCCGCCTGGGCCTGGGCAGCCGGCGGCGCC
>JAWOIB010000061.1:0-9558 GCA_046484845.1 bacterium | reverse complement strand
TGACCGGTGAAGTGACCGGCCGGGTGACGTTCCGAATCACCGGCCCGATGACCCGGGGGGTCACTGGGGGGATGGGGGAGGGGGGAAATTCGGATAGGGGTTAAGCATCAGGACTACCAGCGGCTTAGGATGCAGATGCGATTTGCGCCTTGAATACCTTAAGGGATTGTTGCCTTGTGGGAATCAGACCTGTGGCGAGCGCCCCGGCCGGTGTTCCGGACCTACCGCTGGATGACGACCTTGCGGACGCAATCGCGGTCTGGAGACCGCTCCCACCGGGCGGCCCGGATGAAGTACACGCCGGGCGGTCAGTACAGGTCGGTGCGGCGGTCGTTGAGGAGGTGGTTGCGGCGGGTGACCTGTTTGTTGAGCGCTTCGGCCGGGTCGATCTCCGCCATCGCGAGTTCTTCGGTGTCCGGGCCGGCGCGGAGGAGCACCCGGCCGTCGGGCGCGAGCACCTGGCTCTCGCCGATGAAAGACAGTCTCTTCTTCCCGGCGCACTCGGTGCCGGTCCGGTTGGCGAGCACCCAGAAGACGTGGTTTTCGATGCTCCGGCAGGCGGTGGTGATGTGGGCGTAGCGGAGGACGAGGTTCGAGGGGTGGCAGATGACCTGTGCGCCCTTGAGCGCGAGCGCGCGGGCGGCCTCGGGGAAGAAGTGGTCGAAGCAGACGAGCAGGCCGAGCTTGACCCCGCGGTATTCGAAGACCGGGAAGGCGAGGTCGCCGGGCGCGAACAGGTCCTGCTCGTCGAGGAACAGGTGGGCTTTGCGGTAGAGCCCGATATCGCCGCCGGGCGTGACGAGCACCGCGGAGTTGTAGAGCCGGTCCCCGGCCCGCTCGGCGAGGCCGGCGACGACCGCAAGGTTCCGGTCGCGGCAGAGCCCGGCGAGCATCCGGCAGGTCGGGCCGCCCGGGACTTCCTCGGCGCAGGCGGCCAGCCCGTCCCGGGATTCGAAGAGGTAGCCGCTGACCGCGAGTTCGGGCAGGACGATGAGGTCGGCCTCGGCGCGTTCGAGCGCGGCGCGGATGCGCTCCCGGTTGGCGGCAACATCACCTCGGGCGGGCGCGAATTGGAAGAAGCCGACGCGCATCTCTAGGTCCGGGCCCGGAAGCCTTCGCCGAGGACTTCGTAGACGTCGGTGATGATGATGAATGCGGTCGGGTCCACCGCGTGGGCGATGTCCCGCGCGCGCAGGACCTCGCGCTTGCTCATGACCGTGAAGATAACCCGGCGGGGGGTGCCGGTGTGGCCGCCGTGGGCGTCGAGCAGGGTGACGCCCCGATTCATGGTGCCGGTGATCGCGGCCGAGATTTCGGTCGCGGCGTCGGAGATGATGAACATTGCCCGGGTGTAGCTGAGGCCTTCGAGCACCAGGTCAATGGTCCGGGTCGAGACGTAGAGGTTGAGGAACCCGAGCAGCGCGAGCTCGAAGTTGCCGAACGCGAGTCCGGCGCCGGTGATGACGACCGCGTCCACGAGCAGGATGGCGCTGCCGGTGGAGAGGTTGGAGCGGGCGGCGATGACCTGGCCGACGATATCCGAGCCGCCGGTCGAGCCGCCGGCCCGGAACACCAGCCCGAGCCCGGCCCCGAGCGTCAGCCCGCCGAAGATGCAGGCAAGCACCGGGTTTTCGGTGGCGGATTTGAGCGGCAGGGCGTACTCCATCAGGTCAATCAGCCCGGAGGAGAGGATGATGCCGAGCACCGAGCGGACGCCGTAGGACTTGCCCAATACCTTGATGCCGATGATGAAGAGCGGAACGTTGATGACCAGGATGACCAGCCCGACCGGCGTCCCGAGGTAGTGGTTGAGCACCATCGCGACCCCGCCCGCGCCGCCCGGAACGATCTGGTGCGGAATCAGGAACAGCGAGTAGGCCAGCGCCATCACCGCCGAGCCGGCGGTCATCAGCAGGATGCTGCCGACGAGGCTGCGGCCGCGCGGGGCCGGGGGAGCGGCGGGTCGGGAATCGGTCACGGCTGAGTGTAGCAGTCCGGGCCGGGCAGTCAACGAACGCAGCCGAGCCGCGCCGGGACAGCCGGGCACGGGGTCGCGGGCCAATACGTTGACTGCCCGGGGCGGCAGTCGTATAATCGAGGGCGTGACAGCCGTGGCGACGAACCGGAAGGCGTTCCGGGATTATGAAATCATCGACAAGCTTGAGGCCGGCATCGAGCTGGCCGGGACCGAGGTCAAGTCCCTGCGCAACGGCAACGTATCGCTCGACGAAGGCTACGCCCGGGTCGAGAACGACCAGGTATGGCTGTACGGCGTCCACATCGCGCCCTACGCGCAGGGCAACATCTTCAACCGCGACCCGCGCCGGCGCCGCAAGCTGCTGCTGCACAAGCTGGAAATCAGCCGGCTGTACGGCCGGGCGACCATCCGCGGGCTGACGCTGGTGCCGCTGCGGCTGTATTTCAACAAGCGCGGGTACGCCAAGATCGAGCTGGCGCTCTGCCGGGGCAAGAAACAGCACGACCGGCGCGAGGACCTGCGCAAGCGCGCGATGGAGCGCGACGAGCGGCTGGAGCAGTCGCGGCAGGACCGCCGATGAGGCCGGCCCGGCTGTGCGTGCTGCTGGCGGCGCTCGCCGCGGTCGCGGCCGCCCAGTTCCCGATCAGCTTCGCGGGCGCGGAGCTGGAGGTGAACAACGCGGCCGGGGTGGATTACGTCCGGCTGTCGGGAGTGGTGGCGGCGCTTTCGGGCAGGTCCTGGCAGGTCGGCGACCGGTTCATCGCGGTGCTGCCCGGCGATTCCGCCCGGGTCGGGAGCGAGTACGTGTTCTGGGCGGACAGCACGATTGTCCGGCAGAGCGCCGCGCCGCCGGACACCGGCCGGGCGGTGGCCCCGCCGGGCGAGCAGGACCCGGGCCGGAGCTGCCGGGAAATCCAGTTGCCGTTCCGGCCCATCCGGAACGAGGACCAGCTCTGGATACCGGTGCTGTCGCTGGCGGACCTGTTCCCGCTCGAACTGGATGAGACCCCGGCGCTGCGGCTGCTCGACGTGAGCGAGCGGGGGGACACGCTGGTGCTGTGCTTCGGCGGCGCGGACGGCGGCCGGGTGTCCTGGCACGGCGAGGTGCGGTCCAGCCTGGCCTACCGGTTGGCGTTCGCGGCCCGGTGCGACACCCAGACCACCGCCCAGTTGGCGCTGGTGCCGATCCTGGCCGCCAACGGGATGGTGCAGGAAGCCCGGGTCGAGCCGGCGGCCGGGGCGGTGCTGCAGTTGATGTTCCGGCGGCCGGCCGCGGTCCGGGCGACCGAGGAGCCGGAGGGGGTCGTGGTCCGGGTCTGGCCCCGGCCCCAGCGCCGGCTGCAGCGGCTGGTGCTGGACCCGGGGCACGGCGGCAAGGACCCGGGCGCGGTCGGCCGGGCGGGCACGCTGGAGAAGGAAGTCGTGCTCGATATGGTGCTGCGACTGAAGACCCTGCTCGAGGGCCAGGGGTTCGAAGTGCTGCTCACCCGGGGCCGCGACGAGTACGTGCCGCTGCTGCGCCGGTCGCAGTTCGCCCGGGAGCAACGGGCGGACCTGTTCATCTCGGTCCACGCCAACGCCTCGGAGAACCGCAACGCCTGCGGGTTCGAGACCTACTTCCTGTCCGAGGCCAAGACCGACTGGGAGCGGGCGGTGGCGGCCCGCGAGAACGCGGCCATCGAGCTGGACCGGAACGACCAGCAGCCGATGGGCGACGAGCTGGAACTGATCCTCGCCGACCTGGCCCAGAACGAGTACCTGACCGAGTCCTCGGAGCTGGCCGCGGCGATCCAGGAGCGCACGGTCCCGCAGGCCCGGGTGCTGGACCGGGGCGTGCGCCAGGCGAATTTCTACGTCCTGCGCCAGAACTACATGCCCGCGGTGCTGGTCGAGGTCGGGTTCCTGTCCAACGCCAGCGAGGAGAAGCTGCTGCGCAACTCCCAGCACCGGGAGAAGCTGGCGGACGGCATCAGCCAGGGCATCGTCGAGTTCGTGCGCCGGTACGAGCGGCGGCTGAATGGCAGCTGAGGAGATGCGGGGCGCGCGCGCCCCGATCGGGGTGTTCGATTCCGGCATCGGCGGGCTGACGGTGGTCCGGGCGCTCCGGCAGCGGCTGCCGGACGAGGACATCATCTATTTCGGGGACACCGCCCGGGTGCCCTACGGCAGCAAGTCGGCCGAGACCATCGCCCGTTTCGCGCTCGAGGACGCCAGTTTCCTGCTCGACCGGGGGGTGAAGCTGGTGGTGGTCGCCTGCCACTCGGCCGCCTCGGCGGCGCTGGCGGAGCTGGGCCGGCGGCTGCCGGTCCCGGTGGTCGGGGTGCTGGAGCCGGGCGCGCGGGCGCTGGTGCGGGCGACCCGGCGCAACCGGGTCGGGGTGATCGGCACCCGGGCGACGATCGTGGCGGGAGCGTACGAGCGGGCGGTCCGGCGGCTCGCGCCGGGCATCGAACTGCTGGCCCGGCCGACGCCGCTGTTCGTGCCGCTGGCCGAGGAAGGCTGGGTCGAGGGCGAAGTCCCGGCCCGGGTCGCGCACCGCTACCTGGACAGCTTCCGCGAGGAAGGGGTGGACGCGCTGCTGCTCGGCTGCACCCATTTCCCGCTGCTGGCCGGGGTCATCGGCGAGGCGCTGGGCCCGGGGGTCCGGGTCGTGGACGCGTCAGAGGAGACCGCGGCCGAGGTCGCGGCGGTGCTGGCGGACCGCGGGCTGGTGGCGCCGGGCGGGCCGGGCAGGCTGCGCTGTTACCTGTCCGATTTCGCCCCGGAGTTCGAGGCGCTCGCCGCCCGGTTCCTGGGCGGGCCGGCCGGCGAGCTGTTCCGGGCAACCCCGGGAGGAGGCGAGAATGCGACAGCGGAAGACTGAGCCGACCGCGGGCCGGAAGAGGGCCGGGTGAGGGCCGACGGTCGGCGGCCGGACGAACTGCGGCCGGTGCGGCTCGAGACCGGCTGGCTGGACCATGCCGAGGGTTCCTGCCTGGCCTCCTGCGGCGGGACCCGGGTGCTGTGCGCGGCCTCGGTCGAGGGCCGGGTGCCGCCGTTCCTGGCCGGCACCGGCCGGGGCTGGGTTACCGCGGAATACGCGTTGCTGCCCCGTTCCACCCATACCCGGACCCCGCGCGAGACCGCGCGGCCCCGGGCGCGCAGCCAGGAAATCAAGCGGTTCATCGGCCGGGCGCTCCGGGCGGTCTGCGACCTGGGCGCGCTGGGCGAGCGTCAGGTCATCGTGGACTGCGATGTGCTGCAGGCGGACGGCGGCACCCGGACGCTGGCGCTGACCGGGGGAATGGTCGCGCTCCGGCTGGCGCTGGACCGGCTCGCAGCCCGGGGCGAGACCGAGCGCGACCCGGTCATCGAGTACGTCGCGGCGACCAGCGGGGGGCTGGTCAACGGCGAGCTGCTGCTCGACCTCGCCTACGAGGAGGACGCCCGGGCGGAGATGGACCTGAACCTGGCCCGGACCGAGAGCGGCCGGATCGTCGAGATCCAGGCCACCGCGGAGGGTCTGCCGTTCAGCTACGAGGAGCTGACCCGGCTCCACGACCTCGCCGGCACCGCCATCGCCGGGCTCATCCGGCTGCAGCAGGCGGCGGTCGCGGAGGCCCGGGCGCGGGCCCGCTGACCGGGCGGCGGACAGCGGTGAATCAGTTGAACCAGCCGGACCCGGCCGGGCGCGCCCCGGTGCTGACGAAGAAGTTCGAGCGGACCGCCTCGGACCGGCTCTGGGGCAAGCGGCTGGACCAGTACCTGGTGCTGTCCGGGCTGGGCGTGTCCCGGTCGCGGGCGGCGCGGCTGATCGAGGACGGCCGGGTGCGGGTCAACGGCGCCCCGGCCAAGCCCGCCTACCGCATCAAACCGGGCGATATCATCAGCGCGGAGTTCGAGAGCGAGCCGGAGCTGACCATCGAGCCGGAGAAGATGGACCTGGATATCGTGTACGAGGACGACGACCTGGCCATTGTCAACAAGCCGGCCGGGCTGGTCGTGCACCCGGCCCGGGGCAACCGCTCCGGCACGCTGGTCAACGGGTTGCTCTATCACTGCAAGCAGCTCCCGCTCCGGCCCGATTCCGCGGTCCGGCCCGGGGTGGTGCACCGGCTGGACAAGGAGACGACCGGGCTGTTGATGTTCGCCAAGACCGACCTGGCGCTGACCGCGCTGGGCCGGCAGATCGAACAGCGGACGGTGGTGCGCGAGTACGCCGCGTTCGCCTGGGGCGATTTCGAGGCGGAGGAGGGCACGGTGGACGCGCCCATCGGCCGCCACGTCATCGACCGGACCCGGATGGCGGTGACCCCGTTCGCGGCCAAGCAGGCGGTCACCCATTACCAGGTCTTCCGGCGGTACAACGTCTGCACCTACCTCCGGCTCCGGCTCAAGACCGGCCGCACCCACCAGATCCGGGTCCACATGCAGCACCTCGGCCACCCGATTGTCGGGGACCCGGAATACGGCGGCCGGAGCCCGTCGGTGGTCCAGTTCCGCCAGCACCAGCCGCTGTACCGGGACATGATGGGCATCATCAAGCGCCAGGCGCTGCACGCGGCCCGGCTCGGGCTCCAGCATCCCCGCACCCGCGAGTACATCGAGTTCGCCTCGGCGCTGCCCCCGGATATGAACGAACTGCTGCTCTACCTCGAGCGGCACGAGCGGGGCACGACCGGGTCCCTGCAGAAGAGCCCGGGGGGTTGACTTCCGCCGGATTCGCTGTATTCCTGATACGATGATGATGGATGCCCGCACCATCGCCGCGCTCGCGCTGACGCTGGGCCTGGCCTGCCCGGCGGACCCGGGGCCCGGGCCGTTCGCGGTCCGGCCGCCGGAATGGCTGAGCGGCGAGACCGCGCTCTACCAGGTTACCCGCAACGACTCGGTGTTGTACCAGATCCGGGTGGTGCTCAGGCTGGACGAGGAAATCGTCCAGTCGCCGACCGGGCCGCGGCCGGCGCCGACGGTGCTGGTCACCTCGACGGTCCGGCCGGTCGAAGTGATGGCGTTCTTCTACGATTCCAGCGTCGCGGTGTTCCGGCGCGACAGCCTGCTGCCGCTCCGCTCGGAGCGCCACCTCGAGACCGACCTGGCCTCATTCCTGGTCGAGGCGACCTACGGCCCGGGCCGGGTGCGCATCCGCAAGCAGAGCATCGACGGCAGTGAGGACACCACCCTGACCCTGTCCGGCCGGGTGATGGACCAGGACATGATCCGGACCGCGCTCCGGGCGGTGCTGCCGGAACCGGGCTCCGAGTTCGAGCTGGCGGTCGTGTCACCGCTCGACCTGCGGGTGCGCGAGGCCCGGCTCAAGGGGCTGGGTACCAAGCTTGTCGCGGCGCCGCTGGACAGCGTCCTCTGTCGCGAGTACGAGTACGACCTGGGCACGCGCCAGGTCCGGCTCTGGTACGAAATCGCCCAGCCGCGCCGGCTGGTCGGGTTCTCGGACCCGGTCAACGGGATCAAGATGCTGCTGGTCGAGTACGAGCCCGGCGGGCAGGAAGCGGTCCAGGTCCCGGTCCCCGGGTACCGTTAGCCGGGGTCCGCTTCAGCCGCCCGGCACCCGGAAGCCTGACCCATACGTCCCCTTCTCAGGAGTTCCGAGTGTACCGATAGGTACACACCGCCGCCACCGGTCGTTCTCGGATAAGCTCAACCATTGCGGCCGGTTAGCCCGATTACGGATCTTCCCACCCACATCCCCGGGGCCATCCCCGGGGCCGTTCCTCCCCCTGGCTCCCCCTACGGCCCCGGGTACAGCTCCCCGGACCGCCCTGGGGGCGGCCCGGGGAGTGCGGGTGGGCCCCGGGAGCGGTTAGAACCCGAGCCGGTCGCGCAGGCCCGCGGTTTCGCGGGTGGCGGCGAGTTCCTGCTCGGCCGCGGCCTCGAGGTCGGCCATGGTGATGGCGGTGCCTTCGTAGTCCGGGCCGAGCCGGGTGGCGGCCCGGGCAGCGGCGATGATGGCCGCGTTGGCGATCTGGCCGCCGGTCAGTTCGTGCTCCCGGCCGAGGCGGTCGAGGTCCACGTCCGGGGCGAGCGGCGCGGCCGGCGGCAGGTGGCAGCGCCAGATGCGCGCGCGCACCGCCGGTTCGGGCGGGCCGAAGCGGACCTTGGCCCGGACCCGGCGCAGGACCGCGGGGTCGAGCAGGTCGAGGTGGTTGGTGGTCAGGATGCAGATGCCGGGGAACTTCTCGAGCTCGACCAGCGCGGCGTTGACCTCGGCGTTGAACAGCCGGTCGCTGGCGCGCTCGACGTCGCCGCGCCGGCCGAACAGTGCGTCGGCCTCGTCGAAGAGCAGGACCGAGCCGTCCTCCGCGCTTTCCATGAAGCAGTTGCGGAGGCGCTTCTCGGTCTCGCCGACGTACTTGTTGAGGATGTCGGTGCAGGTGACCAGCCGGCATTCCAGCCCGAGCGCGCGGGCAAGCGCGCGGGCGGTGATGGTCTTGCCGGTGCCGGACGGGCCGTGGAACAGGATGCTGGTCGCGGCCGGCAGGTTGGCGACCCCGCCGAAGCCCCAGCGGTTGATGACGGTATCACGGTGAGCAAGCCAGCCCCAGAGCGAGACCAGTTCGCGGGCGGTTGCGGTCGGGAGTTCGACCCCGGCGCCCGCAAGCCAGGCGATGAGGTCGGCCGCGGGCGCGGTCTGCTGCCCGGTCGCGGCGGGCGCGGGCAGGGTACCGGTGAGCAGGCCGGTGAGCAGGCCGGGCGCGATTTCGATGCACCATTCGGCCACCGTGCTGCCCCGCGCATCGACCGTGACCGTCCCGGACCGGCGCAGGCTGCTGTCGGGCAGGAACTGGGGCAGGAAGCGCTGGGTTCTCTCGGGGTCCCAGTTGCCCGCGGTCCGGGCCAGCCGTCCGCAGTTCAGGCCCCGGAAGGAATCACCGCGGGTCAGGGTGGTGGTCAGCACGAGCAGGGTTTCGAGCAGGATGCGGTCGGGCTGGTCCAGCCGGTGCTGCTCGGCCAGCTCATCCAGCGGCAACCGGATGCCGGCCTCCCGGGTTGCCCGGGTTCGGGCTTCGTGCGACTGCCCCGCGGTTTCGGCGAGATTCTCGAGGCGCGCGATTTCGTCCAAGTCCGGATGCCGTTCCGGGCAGGGAATTTCTTCGTCCCCGTGGCACCGCACGAACACACGTCGGCGGGCCTCGACGACCCTGCGCAGGCCCTCGACAAACTCGAGCTGGGTCGAGTAGGGCTTGCCGGCGATGCGCGGATTGAGGTCAGTGAGGGTTGAGGTGTTCATCGCTCACAATATACCGCCGGAATCTTCACCGCTGGCGGGCGAGTTTGTCAGAAATCCGGACCCGGGGACGCAACCGGCACGTTTGCGAGCAGTTGGACGTTGTCGCGAACCAGCAGAAACGACAGCCTGGTTTTCGACCCCGCGATACCCGCCCGCAGACCTGTCAAACCACAGCGAAAGTGTCATAGCGACTTCTTGCCGAAGGGCGTCGAGGCTTGGGCCGATCGGGCAGGCGGAGGTGCTGGATTTCGCCGGCCCGGTCATGCCGGATGTCGATCGTTCCGTCAAACCATTGCTGTACTGCGACCGTGGTGCCGGCGATGGAGGCACTGCGGAGGTTGGGCTTGAGCTG
>JAWOIB010000053.1:0-15378 GCA_046484845.1 bacterium | reverse complement strand
TCCCCGGGGCCGTTCCCCCCCTGGCTCCCCCTACGGCTCCGGTAACCCCCTCCGGGGTGGCTCCGGGGGTGGCCTGGATGACGGCCAGGGTGACGGCTACGGGTAGGGCTAGGGGTACGGCTTGGGTGACGGCCAGGGGTATCGCTACCGGTATGGCTCCGGGGACGGCTACCCCGACGGCTCCCCCGGTGGCTAGGGGGACGTAGGTGGGGGCGGGGTCGGAGTGTCAAAGTCAGGACGCCAGCTGGGTTGCGCCTCCACGAAGCGAACATCAAGCCGCTCAGCGCAGGTCTGAAGGGTCGGCAGGTCGGACCATCTCGGCACGGACCGCCCGCCCGACGATTGCGTAGGGCGAGTCAGGGTACTCCAGCAACAACTGCTCCAGCAGCCGGAACCGGAGGTTGTCGTCAGCCAGGCGGGCCGCCAGCCCGACTTGCTCGAACAGCACCCGTGCCTTTCGCGGGCTGTCCGGGAAGCGGGTCGGGAAGGAATCGAGTAACTCGAACGCGCTGCGCGGCTGGCCGATTTCGGCAAGAACCCGGGCCACGTACAACAGCGCGTGCTCAGCTGCAATTCCCTTGCCCGCGGCCAGTCGTCTTCCCGCGGTCAGTGCCGTATCAGTCCGACCGGCTTCGTGCGCGAGCATCGCCCGCGCGAGCGGCCGGGCCGCCTCACCCGCGCCTGCCAGCAGCAGAAACTCGAGCGCGTCATTGAGGTGGGTGCTGGTCGGGAAGCGGGCCAGCAGTTGGTTGGTGTGCGCCTTGAGTGAGTCGTCAGCCCCGGCGTAGAACGCGAGCCGCGCCCGGAGCAACAGCAGGCTGTCCGACGGTCTGGCCACGCCGGCCAGTGCCTCCCGCGCGGCGGTGGTATCCCCCAGCGCCAGCCGTGAGGAAGCCAACCCCCAGGCCGCCCCGGCATTGCCCGGCTCGCGGCGAAGGACATCGGCGTAGCCGCGGGCCGCAGCCGCATAGTCCTTGCGGACCAGTCTCTCGACCTGCGCCAGCTCGAACGCGGCCTGAACGCCGCCGTCTTCACGCAGGAGCCGCAGTGCGTCATCCACGCGGCCAAGTCCGCGCAGAACCCGGGCTTGCTCAACCCGCATGCCCATGCCCTCGTACAGTACCAGCGCCGCCCCGAGCAGACCGGCCGCCTCCACCTCATGGGCGAAACCGTAGAGCTCGTCTCGGCTCATCCCAGACCTCGCCGCCGCCACCATCTCAACTTCGCGGCCCGCACCGAACAACACCTCTGCCTCGGCACGGGCTCGCAGCCTGCCGGCAGGAAACCGGCGCACCTCGTTCAGCACCCCCCGCCAGCCCGGCTGCGCGCCGTACTGCCTCAGTCGGGGAAACAGCTCGACCGCCATGCGGGCATCGCTACCGACCAGATTCACCAGCTCCCGGGTGGCATCCCCGTAACGCTGTCGCCGCTCGTGGAGCTCCAGCAGCAACCGGCCGGCGGCAGGTTCGCCCGCCGCAGCCCGGTACTCGACGAGCAGCTCGGTCGCCGGCTGGAACTCACCCTGCTGCTCAAACAGGCTGGTTACCGCAAGCACCTGGGACGGCCAGCGCTCCAGCATCGTGCGGGCGGCGGCAACGGCATCCCTAACGAGTTCCCGGCCGAGCAGCCCCTCGATCCGGCCCAGCGAGAACTCCGGACGCTCCGGGTACAGCCCGGCCAGCCGAGCACTGACGCTGTCCAGCATGTCATGCCGTTCCAACCGCACGGCAAGCCGGCGCAGCCCGGAGTACGCGGCCGGGTCGCCCGGCTCCCGATCGAGCGCCGACCGGTAAGCGACAAGGGCCGCATCCAGTTGCCCGGACTGCTCGAGTATCCGGGCATGGCCCGTTGTCTGGGCGGGGGCCGCAGACAGAACCAGCGCAAGGAACAGCAGCACCAGGTGCGGACCCGGACGGCATGGCCGGGGACCGCGCCGGTTCCGTATCACAAACCGGGTGGCGTTGCTCATGGTTCCTGTAACAGCCGCTCGAAGTAGGCCCGGACCTGGGCCTCGAAGCGGCCCAACCGGCCCTCGCGCAGCGCGCGCATCAGTTCCTCACGCAACAGCCGATTCCGCTCGCCCCGGTCCTCGGGCAGGACCGGCACTGTCTCGCGCTCGAAAGTCCTCGCGGTCTCCCCCTCACGCTCCTCCTTCTGACCCCGCTGCCTGACGCTGCGTTGCGCGTCCAACAGGCGAGAGAGGATCCCTTCCTGTCGCTCGATCAGCTCGCGCTGAATGTTCAGTTCGGCCATGTCCCGCTCGACCGCCTTCATCTCTTCGACCATCCCGTCAAGTGCTGAAGTCAATCCCGGACGCTGGCCGCCCAGCTCCTCGAGCAGTTGTTCGAGCCGCTCGCGCACCGCGCCCTGCTGTGACAACAGCCGACCCAGGGCCTCGGCCATACCAGGGCTCATCCCGCCTGGAACCGGTATCGGCATCCCCCCCATGCCGACGTTGACCGCCATCTGCCCGGCCGCCATCTGCGACAGCGCCTCCATCAGGCCTTCGAACCCGCCCGACATCCCGCCGCCCTGCTCAGCACCGGACACCGCCTCCAGCAGGCCGGCCGCCACCCGGTCGAGCGCTGCCCGGGCCTGGACCATCTGTCCTGCCGCCCGGCCGGCACGCGCCTCGAGCAGGTCCTGACCCGCCGCCTTCATCAACTGCCGAGCCCGACCCAGTTCGCCCACCAACCGACCCGGCACCGCCATCGTCCGACCGGACAGCGCGGCCAGGCTCTCGGCAATCACCCCGGTCGCGTCGTGCAGCGCCATCCCGCGGGCAATTGACGGCCCGGTCTCCTCCCCGGGCACGAGCTGCCCGACCAGAGCTTCCTGCTCGCGTGAGAGCATCAGCAGCTCTTCGGCCGCGGACAGCAACCTGCCGGCGACCTCGGAGGAACGCTTCTTCTTCAGGCTCGAACTCAACCCGGATAGCGACTCGCCCAGCTCGCCGAGCTCGCCTGCGACCTGCGAGGCCTGCTGCTGGCCGGCCTGCGACTGGCCCTCCCGAAAACTGCCCGCCGCATCGTGCGCCGTCTCACTCAGCCCGTCCTGCTCCGCGTCCTCGGCCAGTCCGGTCAGCGCCTCGGCAGCGCCCGAGTCCGATATCTGCTCGGCGAGGCCGGCCAAGTCGGCCAGCAGGCTGTCGAGTGCGGCGGCGAGTGCGTCCTGCTCCCGGGCCAGCGCCTCGACCGGCTCGCTCAGCGCGCGCTCGGAAATCTCCTCCTCGGTCCGGGCGAGTTCTTGCGCGGTCCGGGCCAGCGCCTCCAACCGCTGCTCGTCCATCACCTGCTGGAGGAATTCGAGCGCGGCGTCGAGGCTGCTCCGGAACTCCTCCTGGTCAAGCTCGAACTGCTCAAGCGCCGCTCGCATCTCCTGGCTCGACTCGCCCAGCTTCTCGCGCAGCCGGTCAAGCGATTCCGCCAGCTCCCTGGGCAGCAACTCGGCCAGCAGCTGCTGCAGCTCCGCCAGCCGCTTGACCGTCTCCTGGTCGAACGCGACGCCATCGTAGGCCTCGTCGAGCAGAGCACTGACCTGTTCGTGTAGTTGCGCAAGTTCGTCGGCGAGGTCCTGCTGCTCGGAAAGCAGGTTCCCCAACGCCTGCCGCTCCTCCCAGCTGAGCTCGCCGGCACCGCGGGCCTGCTCCCCCAGGCGCCCGACTTCTTCAGTCAGCCGCTCCTGCAGGTCCCGAAGCGGTTCCAGCTCGTCCCGGGTCTGTTCAACCTGCCGCACCGACGCACCAAAGATCTCGGTCATTGTCGGAAACCGCACCTGGAACACTTCGGTCCGACCGGTCTTGGGCCCAGAGACGTTATCGTTGTCGGTCACCTCAACCCGGTACCGGACGACCTCGCCCGGAAGCAGGTCCAACCCTGACAAGTCCCAAACGTATAGTGTCGTATCTTCACGCCGGCCAGCCAGGGTCTTGACCCGGACCCGGGTATCAAGGCTATCCCGGCCCCAACGCAGCCAGAGCACACCCAGCCCGTAGTCGTCGAGAGTGTTGATGAGCAGCGGAAGCTGCATACTCATCGGCAGGTCAACATCACGGCCCGGCCGCAACACCCGGGCCAGCGGGAACTCGTCCGGCACCGCCCGTACCGAAACGAGGCCGCACTGCTGGTATGCAGCACCCTCCTCACCCTGCAGCTCAAACACGCCCCGGTCATCGCCCCGAACCGCAAACCCGCCGGAAAAAGTCTCGTCCGGCCTGGCCGCAAGCGGAATGGTATCGGTCGGGAACACCAGCCGCCCTGTCTCAAACTGCTGATTCGCCCGGCCTTCGATCAAGAACTCGGAGCCGACCAGCGCAACCAACTCCGGCCCGGCTTCCTTCCTCTCCGGCAAACCCGAGTACGCCGGGTACCGACAGGTGTAACTCAACTCCTCGATGGCCAGGGGTTCCAGCACCCGTACCCGATGTTCGGGCGAGACCGCGCCCAGGACCCGGAACCGGTAGCGTTGCTCGCGCGCGGCGTAGAACGGCACCCGCGCCACGCCGTCGTCCAGCGGCAGGCGTCTTGTTTGCCGGCCCGGCTGTTCAAGTGCTACCGCCCGGAAGACGCCGGCCGGTTCCACCCGGCAGGACAGCTCAAGCTCAGTCCCGGGCAGCACCGCGGTATCACCGGGAGAGATGTGGAACGCAACCCGTAGCCGGTCCCGGGCGAAGGCATTGACGAACCCGACCTCGAGCCGCTGCGGCAACGTCAGCCGGCCGGCCGCCAACAACCCGATACCGAATATCGCGGCAAGCCCGGCATGGAGAATCCGGCGGCGTCGGCACACCCGGTCGAGTGCCAGCGCGCGCAGGTCCGCTTCAACCGCCCGCACCGCCGCCTGCTGCAGTTCGGCCGAGTACCCTTCTCGCGTTACGGTCTGATCCGAGAGGTCAAGCGCCGCGACCAGCCTGCCCGCAACAACCGGAAACTGCGCCTCGACCGCGTAGGCCAGTTGCCGTCGCCGGAACCCGCGCAGCCAACGCCAGGCAACAAGGCCGAACCCGGGCAGTAGCAGCAGCAGCAGCCACCCGCTCCAGAATGCCAGCGCCACCAGCGCCACCGCGGCTGACAGCATCCCGACGCCGAGCAGGCCCAGCGCAAGCAGGTCATTGGCCAGTCGCTTCCTGCGCAACGCGGCGAGCCGCGAACGGATCAGCTCGCCGGGAACGGTATCAACACTGCCCATAGCGTTGGGACGCCGGTTCGCCCAGGGCGGTTGTTTCCGCCGGGTCCAGAGACACGGTCACCAGCTGATTTCGAACCCCAACCGGGCCCGACGAGGCGGGCCGTAGTTGTTGACCCAGTCAATCGAGGCCCGGTGGTAGCGATAGGTGGCAAGGTACTCCTCGTACTGGGTCAGGAAGCCATCATGGTTGAGGTCCCTGCGTGGGTCGTAGTCCGGGTCTCCCAGCCTCATAGCGTTCTCCCCCGTGCGCCAGAACATCGGGTCAGTGCGGGCAGGAGCAAGGTTGTCCGTATTCGGCTTGCCCGAGGTCGGGTACACATAAAGGATGTCCCGGATGTCCAGCACGTTCAGCACCTCGGCCTGCAGGGTCAGCTCGAGTCGTCCGAACTGCAATCGCTTGGTCGCAACCGCGTCCATGTTCGACCGCCAGGGCGAGAGACGCGTGTTCCAGGTCTTCGGGTCTCGCTTTTCCTCCGGGTCGGTATACGGAAAGCCGTTACCGAGGTACCCGAGCAGATGCAGCGCGCTGCCGTCAAGCGCGGCATCCAGCCAGGCAGTACCTGTCGCCTGCTCCGGCGGTTCCAGACCAAGCTGCAGGAAGAAGCGGTTGCGCTGGTCGAAATCAAGTGGGTATTCAGCGAGCGGCGCGGTCTCGCCGCGGCGCAGGTAGTCGTGGTAGTGTTCGTTGGCGTACGAACTGGTGCCCCTGGCCCAGGACAGGGTATAGGAGAGCTTGGCCGCAACCCAGGGCCGTCTGAGCTCGACGATGAACTCGGTCCCGGTCAGCCGGGCGTAGTCCACGTTCGCGTAACTGATGTAGCGCATCGGCAGCGCGGACACCTCGACCGCCCGGAGCAGGTCATAGACATCCTTGCGCCAGAGGTTGACGGTAAGCAGCAGGCCAGTCGAAACCTCACCCTGCAAACCGACCTCGTAGGACTGGGTTCGCTCCGGCTTGAGCTCCGGGTTACCTACGACCAACAGCGAATCGCCGTACCCGGCTCGGTAGCGCACCGGGTTCCGGGTGTTGTCGTACAGCACGCTGAAGAGAGGAGTCTGGAAGTAGTAACCGAAATTGGCGCGGGCAAACAACTGCTCGGTAATCCGGAACGATACCCCGAGACGAGGCGAAACCTGCTGCTGAGCCGGCAGCCTCCGCCAAGCATCCGGGGCGGACTCCGCAGGCACCGAGTCCGCCGGGTCGAACCGGTCCCAGCGTAGCCCGAGGTCGGCGTACAACCCTTCGTACTCAATCCGGTCCTGCGCCCAGGCAGCGACTCGCGTCGGCCGGACGCTGTATGTATCCACCACCGGGTTGAAAGCCGGCCAGCGCACCCAATCGCTCCCGACTCGGTACAGGTCACCCGTGGTCCCGAACGTCAGCTGATGATTGCTGTTGACCTGCCGGTTCGCGGTCGCCCGCACTGCCAGAACCTCTGTCCGGGTCCGTCGCCACTCCTCGAAGGTCCCGTGGGTCAGGAAGAACCAGTATCTCTCGTAAGGCATACCCCACGGATTGTCCCGGCTCCAGCCCGGCACCTCGTACTCGCTGGTGTCCCGGAAGCCGAAGCTCTCCCAGAAACGGAACGGCCCCGGCTCGCGCACTCCGTGGGTCCGCTCGGTCGTGAAGCGCGAAAGCGTCAGGTCGTAGAAGGAACGCTGGGTCGGCATCCAGCTCAGCCGCCCGACCAGCAGATCGCCCCGCCGTTCATCAGAACGGTAGTCGTCGAGAATGAGTCGCCATTCGGACTTGTATCGGTCGAAGGCAGCCCGGGCCAGCGCTCCCGAAAACGTCAGCCTGAACTGCCCGGACGGCTCGAGGACCGCCTTGCCGTAAAGTGAGTAGTCCGCCCGGTCCTTGTGGGGCAGCCGGTATAGCCGCGGGTCCCAATCCTCGGTCGTGGTCACGCCGACATGCCAAACCGTCCGTGCCCGTGAGGAAACAGGCAGGTGAAACTGGACGCCCTGGTCAGTGTACCCGAAGTTGTAATACTCCGGCATCAGCCGTTCGGTCCGGGCCCGGTATCCTGCCCGGAACCCCCGGCCGGGGTTGACTGTAATCATATTGATGACGCCGGACATCGCCCGGCCATACTCGACCGAAAACCCGCCGGGCATGAATACGACCTCATCCGCCACACCCCGCGCCAGCTCGAGCCCGAACTCGCCAGTCAACGGGTCTACCACGCTCACCCCATCAATCAGGTAGTCGACCTCCGTTGCCCGGCCGCCCCGGACGTGGAAGCTTGACTCGGTCCTGGCCACACCCGGGGCAAGCACCATCAACTGGCTGAGACGGTCGCCCGGCAGCCAGGCGATCTGGTCGCGCTGGACCGCGAACCTAGCCGCGGTCATCTCTTTCGAAACCATCGGCCGCTCGGCCCGCACGGTGACCCCGGGCACCGGCAACGCGGTCTCGGCGAGCCTCAGGTCCAGCCGTGTTGTCCGGTCGGATTCGACCAGCACCTCGGTGATAGTCAGCGCCCGGTAACCGACCATTGAAGCCTCAACCTGGTACTGACCGGACGGCACGTTGAGCACCACGTAGAAGCCGAGCTCGTCGGCCGCAGCGCCGAGCTCGGTGCCGGCCAGCACAACGCTGGCGCCGGCCAGACCCTGACCGGTCCCGACATCAAGAACCCGCCCGGCCAGCTTGCCGGTCTGCGCTGCGGGCAGTATCGCCACCAGCGCCAGTACGCATCCTGCCAGACGGTACGCCAGTCGTTCCGCCATCACCCGGCAATCTCCAACGGCAACATCAGTCTGAGTCTACCACCCGCGCCGCCTGACTCAAGAACAGGATACTCGCCCGGCAGGAGCCGGCTGGTTGCGTCAACACCGGTTGCCTGCCGGGCGGAACAACTTGGCTGTTGACATCCGAGCAGTTATTGGTATTACTGATTCGCATCTGACGTTCGTTGCCGTGAACGTTGGCCGGCAACGGCGACCAGGAGCAAGAGCAACAAAGGAGGTATGTATGAAACTATCGGTCGACAAGGAACTCTGCAGCGGCTGTGAGCTTTGCGTCAACAGCTTTCCGGACCTGTTCGAGATGGTCGCTGACACGGCAAAGCCAAGGGTCGACGTGGTGCCCGAGGCCGCCGAGGATGACGCCCGCCAAGCCGTTGAGGACTGCCCGGCCGAGGCAATCAAGCTGGAAGAATAGTCCGGCCGAACCGCTTTCGCCCGCCCTGCCCTTCAGGGCGGGCGGCTCTTCACCGCCCGGATACCCGGACCCCGCGTATTCCCGCCAGTAGACCGCGCACCCGGCCGATGTCCTCCGGAAAGCCGATCACCGTCAGGTCCAGCCGCCGGCCAGCGCTGACCTCGCTCACCGTTCTGCCAGCCTGCCTGACCTTGTGGACCAGATCCAGACGCCCTGAAGGGAGACTGAACCGGCAGCTCGTCATCCCTTCCTCCACCTGCTGCAGCAGTGCCTCACGCAGGGTATCGAGTCCCTCGCCTGTGAGCGCCGATACGGAAACCGACCCCGGGTGAAGTCGCAGCAGACGCTCGCGACCGCCCTCGTCGAACAGCCGGTCGACCTTCGTGAACACCAGCCGGCAAGGCAGGTCAGCTGCGCCAACCTGCTCCAGCGTGTCCCGGACCACATCCAGCCGCTCCTCAAGGCTCGGGTCGGTGGCGTCTGCAAGATGAAGCAGAAGGTTCGCCTCACGAACCTCGGCAAGCGTTGCCCGGAAGCTCGCCACCAACTCGTGAGGAAGTTGCCTGATGAAGCCAACGGTATCGGTCAGTAGCAGCCGGACGTGCTCCGAAATCTGCCAAGGCCGGGTATTGGCGTCAAGCGTGGCGAAGAGCCGTTCCGAGACCAGCGCCCGGGACCGGGTCAGCCGGTTGAAGAGCGTCGACTTGCCGGCATTGGTGTAGCCGACAAGCGCCACCCGTGGCAGGTGAGTCCGGGCCCGCCGCTGCACCGCCCGCTCGCGGTCGATCTTCTCCAACCCGCGCCTCAGAGCGGTGATGCGCCGGCTGATCCGTCTCCGGTCCACTTCGAGCTGGGTTTCTCCCGGACCGCGCGTCCCGATGCCGCCGCCCAGCCTCGACAGCTCATCCCGGGTTCCGACCAATCGACTCTGGCGGTACTCAAGCTGGGCCAGCTCCACCTGCAAACGAGCCTCGGCGCTTCGGGCATGGACCGCGAAGATGTCCAGAATCAGCGCTGCCCGGTCGATAACCCTGGCCGCGAGCGCCTTCTCGAGGTTGCGCTGCTGCGTGGGCATGAGCGGTTCATCGACTATCACCAAACCAACTCGCTGTTCGTGACACAACTCCGCCAGCTTCCTGACAAAGCCGCTACCGAAGTAGCACGCCGGGTCAACTTGGCCGCGAACCTGGACCAGCTTCTCAACAACCTCGCCCCCGGCGGTCAGGGTCAAGGCACCCAGTTCGTCTAGCGAATCGGCCCTGGCCCAACGCTCGCGGTTCGTTGCTGCGAGCCCTACCAGCAGGGCTCGCGAGGCAGCGGCTGCCGCTGGTAAGGGAAGCGCGCTCGGGCCGGTTCCGCCCCGTCGGGTTCGCCGAGATCTCAAGACGATCCGCCCGGCCGCTGCCGGAAGACGTGTGCCAGCCGCTGGCCGACCGTGATGGCACTGCCCAGTACCACGATACCCAGCACGACCGGCAGCCAGGTGGGACCCAACACAAACGCCCCCAGCAGCATGAGCACCAGCCGAACCGGCCGCTCGAACCAGCCCACCGCGCAATCGTGGCCCAGTCCTTCCGCCCTTGCCCGGACGTAGCTGACCATCAACGAGAAGACCATCGCTGCGACCGCCAGCAGGACGAACCAGGGATTCTCACGGTAGTACCATCCCAGGCCCATGAACACTGCTGCTTCGCATAGACGGTCCACAGTCGAGTCGAGCAGTGCTCCGGTGCGGCTCTGCCGGCCGGTAAGCCTCGACAGCTCGCCATCCAGCAGGTCGCACAACCCGCCGAGAGCCAAGGCCACGCCCGCCCAGACGAAATGCCCAAGCGCGAACAGCCCCGCCGACGCAAGACTGAACGGCAGCGCAGCAAGCGTCACCGCGTTGGGCGACACGCGCAGTGTCGCCAGCAGCCTGACTAACGGGCTGAACAGCTTCCGACCCTGACGCTTATGCTTCTCTTGCATTGCCTGCCACCACCATCGTCACTTCGCCCTTGAGTTCACGAGCGGGAAGCTCCTTAACCAGGTCAGCCAACCGGCCGCGGATGAGTTCTTCGTGAAGCTTGGTGAGCTCCCGGCCGATCACAAGTTCCCGGTCGCCCCAGAGCTCGAGCATGTCCCGAAGGAGACCAACCAGCCGCCGCCCGGGCTCGAAGAAGACCATCGTCCGCTCCTCTGTCGCGAGCGCCTGCAGCCGCTTGCGCCGGCGGCCCTCCCGCCGAGGGAGAAAACCCTCGAACGCGAACCTGTCGCACGGCAACCCGGAAACAACCAACGCCGCCAGCAGGGCTGAAGCGCCGGGAACAGGGACGACCGACAGACCGGCCCCGACTGCAGCCCGGACAAGGTAGAAACCCGGGTCGGACACACCGGGAGTCCCGGCGTCAGCAACCAGCGCTATGCGCTTGCCCTGGCGCAGCATCTCGATCAACTCCGGTGTGCGCCGCAGTTTGTTGTGGTCATGGTAGGATATCAGCCGGCACGATATGCCCAGGCGATACAACAGCAGACCGGTGTGACGGGTGTCCTCGCAGGCAACAGCGTCGGCCGCCTCTAGGACCGCAACCGCCCGTCCGGTGATATCGTCGATGTTACCGATCGGCGTCGAAACAACGTAGAGGCCGGGTTTCATCTCCTGGCTCGAGGCCGCTTCCGCTGAGCCCCGGCAACCCTCGTTGCTTCGGGCCACGGAACCCGGACGTGGTTCCGCGAATCGTGCCTTGCCTCCAGCTGGTCTCTTCATGCCCTACAACTCATATATCTCGACATCACCGCTGACCAGGTCGAGTAGTGCGACGGTACTTCGGCCGGTAATCCACCCACAGGCCTCACCCGGGTTGACCACCAGCGGAAAACCGGGCTTCACGCGGGCGAAGTGCGTATGGCCGTGAATGTAGTAGTCGCATTCCGGAGGATGGACGGGCTGGTGGCTCACCGCCAACCGCTTGCCGTCCAGGGCAAACAGGTACGGGCCTTCCTCGATCCTGAACCCAAACTCACTCGCTCGCGCCCGCAGGGCCGGATGATCCCCGTCATTGTTCCCGTACACAACCGTCATGGGAGCCGCCAGGCGGCCGAACCGAGCCAGTACGAACTGCGCAACGATGTCTCCGGCATGAACCACGTGTCCGACGCGCTCTTGGTTGAAGAACTCCACCGCCGCCTCTACCGCCCTGATGTGGTCGTGGGTATCGGATATCAACCCGATGACCATCAGGCCAGCATATCCCGCAAAGACTCAAACTTGCGCAGCCGAACCGGGTGGCGCAGCTTCTTGAGCGCCTTCGCCTCGATCTGCCGGACGCGCTCGCGGGTGATGTTGAAGATCTGCCCGACCTCTTCAAGCGTACGCGGACAGCCGTCACCGAGACCGAACCGCAACCTGAGCACCTTCTCTTCCCGCTTAGTCAGCACCTTGAGCGCCTGCTCGAGCTTCTCCTGCAGCAGCGATATCCCGGCCGCGTGCGAAGGAGAAGCGCTCTTTTCGTCGCAGATGAAGTCGCCGATGAAGCTCGACTCGTCCTCGTCAACCGGCTTGTCCAGAGAAACCCCGAACTGGGAAATCCGGGTGAGTGCCTCGATCTTCTCCTTCGGGGTTGAGAGGCGCTGGGCCAGCTCCGAAACCGACGCTTCCCGGCCATGTTCCTGCATGAACCTGCGCTGGAGCTTGGCGACCTTGTTTATCGCGTCAATGATGTGAGCTGGCACCCGCACCGTCCGGGACTGGTCGGCTATCGCCCGGGTGATTGCCTGCTTGATCCACCACGTGGCGTAGGTCGAGAACTTGAATCCCTTGCGGTAGTTGAACTTCTCCACCGCCTTGATAAGACCAACGTTACCCTCCTCGAGCAGGTCGGCAAACTCAAGCCCCCGGTTGACGTAGCGCTTGGCGATCGAGATGACCAACCTGACGTTCCCCTCGATCATCTTGTCCCGGGCTGCGTGAATCCGCTTCTCGCAGGCGGCCATCGCATCAAGCAACTGGCGGACTTCACCAGGCGGCGCCCCGAGGTACTCCTGGTACTCGCGGAGCCGCCGCCGCATATCCTGGACCTCATCGGTCTTATCTCGCTGCTCGGCCCTGGCCTGCTGGATCTCTTCGGCGAGCTCCAGCGTCTCCCGGGCGATGTCCTTGAACTGGGCCATGAAGATATTCAGGAGATGGTGCTGGAGCTGGAGCTTCCTGATCCAGTTGAACACCTTCCGTCGCAACTCCGCAGTCTCTTCCTTCTCGGCAGGAGTCAGTGACTTTCGTGAACCCACTTCATCAATCCGGTCGGCTGCCCTCGAGATGCGCCTAACCGCATTTATGAACCGCTGCCGGTCCCGGAAGAGCGCCTTCTGGTCAAACAAGCACTCGAACTCAACTCGGGCGAGCTGATCGAGAGACTTCCCGCCTTCCTCGACCGCAACGCACTCAACAACCAGCTTGCGCATCATTGCCGCGGGCCTGAACATGTACTGGATTATCCCGTCATAACCCTCTTCCATCTCCCGCGAATAGTGAATCTCCTCCTCCCGGGTCAGCAGCGACAGCTTGGACAATTCGCGAAAGTAGGACTTGGTCGGATCCTCGGTCCGCTGGATGACCGGCTTCGGTCCTCGTTTCGACGCCGCAATCGGCTTGTCCCGGCTGTCGGTGACCTTGATGCCCTCTGCCGCTAACTCAGCTATCAGCTGGTCGAGCTGCTCCGGCGAAACCAGCATGTCATCAGGCAGCAGCTCATCCAGTTCATCATACGTTATCTGGTTGTTCTTGGCTCGCTCTTGTACGTCTGTAAGCCATCGATCACGCCCGACATCCGCCAGTTCTTCAACGTTGGACTCCGGCTCATGACTCGGAATATCCTGCGCTTCGTACAACTCTGTCTTCGCCGCGGACTTGCGCCGAACCTGAGTCTTCCGGCCGGCAGCCGGCTTGCGGGCGACGGCCTTGGCCCTTCCTGTCCGCTTCAACGCCTTCAACGTTCTCGGCGCGCCAGCCGAACGCCTCCTCGACGGCTGTGCCCCGCCGGTGCGCTTATTGCCTTTGCTCGTCTTCCTGTTCATCAGCTTCACCTCCGCGCGCAGCCGTGCGTAGCAATGCCGCGCGTTCCTTGAGCAATCGCTCAGCCCGATCGCCATGCTCCTGCTCGCAATTCTCGATTATCTCCCGCTGTAACCGGGCCGCACGCATTCTTTGAACACGCACCCTGAACTCGGCCGGGCTCGGCAGCCGGTCCTGCGCAAACGTCCAGCTGGCAATCCGGCGTCGCCGGGCCGCGTCCTCAAAACGGTCAAGAAGCATCGCGGGCCCGTAGCCGTCATCCTCGCAACGCTCGGCTGCCACTCTCGCGATTGCCCGCAGTTCCTCATCAACCAAGATTCCCGCCAACCCCAACTCGCCGGCCATCCGGGCAAGTTCGGCATCCTGCACAATCGCCGCGACCAGCCGCTCCTCAAGCCCGGGCCGCTCGCCCGACTTCGTCTCGGGCTTCACCCATCCGCGGGTCCCGGGTAGCAGAGCCCGTTTGCTGACATCGAACATCGCCGCGATACGATTGGAGTAGAGTTCACGCGTTGCCGGGTCAGGTATCGATGCCGTCAGCGTGGCGAGCTCGCCCAGCAGCGCACGCTGGTCGGCCACATTCTTCGGCACGGCGCCGCCGGTTGCAAAGTCAACGAAATCCACCGCTTGGTCGAGCAGCTCCGCGAACCGATCACGCCCCGCACTGCGAACGACGTCGTCCGGGTCCAACCCGGACGGCAGCTGAACAACAAGAGGATCAAGGCCAGCCCTGAGCAGGGACTCTAGACTGCGCCTCGCAGCATGCTGACCCGCGTCGTCGCCGTCGAAGCACACTCTGACCCTGCCCGTGTAGCGTCGGATCAGCTGCGACTGCCCCGGTGTAATGGCCGTCCCCAGAGGCGCAACGACGTTCCGGAATCCACAACCAACCAACGCCAGCAGGTCGAAGTTACCTTCTACCAGCACAGCCGGGGCGTCACGCAGGTAGGCTTTTGCCTGGAACAGCCCGTAGAGCCCCTCGCCCTTGTGAAAAAGCGGGGTCTCCGGTGAGTTGAGGTACTTCGGCTCACGGTCCTCAAGCACGCGCCCCCCGAACGCGATTACCTTACCGGCCGGGCTGAATATCGGAAACATCACCCGTCCGCCGAAGTAGTCAACCGGCCCCCTGCCCCGGTCGGTTATCAACCCGGCTTGCCTGAAGTCGTCGAGCCGCCAGCTTCGGCGCTTGACCTCGCCGCGCAACCGGTTCCCCGGCGGGGCATAGCCAAGACGGAAGCGCTTGACGACATCAGGACTGATTCTCCGCTGGACTAGGTACCGTAGGGCTGCATCGTTCTGGCGGAGTACCCGCTCGTAGAAGCTGGTCGCCAGTTCGCACGCGTCGAAGATGCCCTGATACCGATCGGGAGCGCTGTCTGCGACTGCGATGCCGATTCGCTCTGCCAGCAACTTGACTGCCTCCGGGAATGCCAGGTTGTCACGTTCCATTACGAAGCTGACTGCGTTCCCGCCCGCGCCGCAACCGAAGCAGTGGTACGTCTGGCGCTCAGGACTGACGTAGAATGACGGGCTTCGGTCAGGGTGAAACGGGCAGACACCCCGGAAGTTGCGCCCGACCTTCCTGAGCGGCAGGTACCCCCCAATCAGCTCCACTATATCGGTCTCCGCCCGAACGCGTTCGATCACTTCCTGGCCGATCATTGCTGCCCCGTCTTCAGATCAACGATCGTCACGCCGGTGCCCCCTTCGGATAACTCGGCGAACCTGAAACGAGCCACACGGGAGTTACGCCGCAACGCGACCCAGATGGCCTGCTGCAGTACTCCCTCCCCCTTGCCGTGCAGCACCCGGACCTGGGTTCGACCCACCGCGCTGGCCTCAGCAAGGTAGCCCTCGACTCGCTCAACGGCTTCCAGTCGCGTATGGCCCAGCACATTAAGCTTCGCCGGCAGATCAGGGCAGTCCTGAGTCTGCACAACACCCGCCGCGGCGTCCTCCGCTTCGGACGGAGACA
>JAWOIB010000146.1:0-4111 GCA_046484845.1 bacterium | reverse complement strand
GCGGACGCAGCCGCGCTCGGTCGCATCGCCGGCTGGCTGCGCGAGAACCCGGCCCGCCGGGTCCGGCTCACCGGCCACTGCGACCCGCGCGGCGAGAACGAGTACAACCTCGGGCTCGGCCGGCGCCGGGCCGAAGCGGTGCGCGCCTGGCTTGAGCGGGCGGGCATCGAAACGGTCCGGTTCGAAACCCGGACCCGCGGCAGCTCCGAAACCGTTTCCACCAGCCCCGGGGAGTACTGGCGCGACCGCCGGGTGGAGTTCGAGCTCCTGTGAGGCCGGTCGCGTACCCGGTCAGCGCCCGCCGCCGGCTCTGCCCGGGCGTGGTCCTGATCGAGCTTGACGCCCCGGCGCTCTGCCGCCGGGTCAGGCCCGGGCAGTTCCTCAACGTCCGGGTCGGTGACGGACCGGACCCCCTGCTCCGGCGCCCGCTCTCGGTCTGCGACGCGGATGCCGGCCGGGTCAGACTCGCGTTCCGGGTGGTCGGTCGCGGCACCGCGCTCCTCGCCCGGACCCGGACCGGTGACCGGCTCGACGTCCTCGGCCCGCTCGGCCGCCCTGCGCCCGCATCTCGCAACCGCGACGTCCTGCTCGTCGGCGGCGGCATCGGCATCGCGCCCCTGCTCTTCACGGCCCGCCGGCTCGCCGCCGGCAACCGGGTCTACCCAGTCCTCGGCGCGCGCGACCGCGACCAGCTCATCCTGCGCCGGGAATTCCGCGCCCTCGGCACGAAACCCGTGCTTGCCACCGACGACGGCAGTCTCGGGTTCCGCGGGCCGGTCATCGAGCCCGCGGCGACCACGGCTGAGAAACTCGACCGGCCGCTGGTGCTCGCCTGCGGCCCGAAGCCGATGCTCCGGGCGCTAGTCCGGCGTCTTGACCCGGTCCCGGTCTGGGGCTTCATCGAGGAACGGATGGGCTGCGGCACCGGCATCTGCTACTGCTGCGCCCTGCCCCGCAAGGGTGGCGGCTGGGTCCGGTTCTGCGCCGACGGCCCGGTGGTCCTGCTCAACGAGGTCGCCTGGTGAAGATGTCGGTCCGGCTCGCCGGGCTCGAACTCGCCAACCCGGTGCTGGCCGCGTCCGGCACCTGGGAATTCGGACTCCGGTTCGCGGACGTCTCCGACCAGCTCGGCGGCATCGTCACCAAGGGCATCACCCTCGCGCCCCGGGCCGGCAACCCGCCCCCGCGCATCACCGAGTTCCCGGGCGGCATCATCAACTCGGTCGGGCTCGAAAACCCCGGGCTTGATACCTTCATCAGCCACATCCTGCCGGCGATGGGCCGGCTCCGCTGCCGGGTCATCGTCAACGTCGCCGGGTTCCGGCCCGGCGAGTACGCCGAGCTGGTCGCGCGGCTTGCCCACCCGCGCGTGGACGCGTTCGAGCTCAACGTCTCCTGTCCCAACGTCCGGGAAGGCGGGGCCGCGTTCGGCGCGAGCCCGGCCGCGGTCGAGCGGATTACCCGGCTCTGCCGCCGGCGCACGGAGAAGCCGCTTATCGTCAAACTCACCGCCAACTTCATCGACCCGGCCGAGACCGCCCGCGCCGCCGAGGCCGGGGGCGCGGACGCGGTGACGGTGCTCAACACCCTCTTCGGGCTGGCGCTCGACCCTGACGGCCGTCCCTTCCTCGGCGGACGAACCGGCGGCATCTCCGGCCCCTGCCTCAAGCCCTTCGCGCTCTACTGCGTGGACCGCGTCGCGCCCGCGGTCGGCATCCCGGTCGTTGCCTGCGGCGGGGTGATGACCGGCGCGGACGCGGCCGATTTCCTGAGTGCGGGCGCGCGGCTGGTCCAGGTCGGCAGCGCCAGCCTCGCCGACCCGCAGGCGCCCGGCCGCGTTGCCCGCGAACTGGCGGCGCTCTGCCGCGAGCGCCGGTTCCGCGACTGGGACGAACTCATCGGCAGAGCCAGGAGGACGGATTGACGAAACTCACCCTTGCCCTGAACCTGGCGGACCCGAACCGCGCCCTTGAATGGCTCGACACGCTCGGCGCGGCGGTTGACTGCTACAAGCTCCAGATGGACCTCTTCGGCCGGGGCGGGCCGGCGCTCATCCGGCGCTTTGCGGAACGCACCGAGGTCTTCCTTGACCTCAAGTTCCACGACATCCCGTCGGTCGTCGCGGACGCGGTGACCGCGGCCGGGGAGCTCGGCGCGAAACTCCTCACCGTCCACGCCACCGGCGGCGGGAAGATGATGCGGGCCGCGGCCGAGGCCGCGGCCGGGTTCGGCGCGGACCGGCCCCGCGTTCTCGGGGTCACGGTCCTGACCAGCCTCGACGCGACCGAACTCGCCCGGGCCTTCGGCTGCGACC
Organism: bacterium; assembly: GCA_046484845.1. GTDB lineage: Bacteria > Hydrothermota > Tepidihabitantia > Tepidihabitantales > Tepidihabitantaceae > DSBX01. The sequence continues at coordinate 1,797 of JAWOIB010000146.1, read as the reverse complement.
GGCCGGTCGAAGAGCGCGTGCTCGCGCTCGCCCGGCTCGCGCAGGAATCCGGCTGTGACGGCGTCGTCTGCTCCCCGCAGGAAGTCCGCCGGGTGAAGGCGGAATGCGGCCCCGGCTTCCTCGCGGTCTGCCCGGGCATCCGGCCCGCGGCCGGGACGGCAGACGACCAGGCCCGGGTCGCCACCCCGGCGCAGGCCGCCCGCGACGGCGCGGACTACATCGTGGTCGGCCGGCCGATTTACGCCGCCCCGGACCCGGCTCGGGCCGCGGCCGAAATCCGGGCCCAGCTTGAAAAGGAGAACCAGGTATGACCGCCGACGATTACGGCAGACTGCTCGAGGACAGCGGGGTCCTGCTCGCGGGCCACTTCCTGCTCACCTCGGGCCGGCATTCGGCCCGGTACTTCGAAAAGTTCCGCATCCTCGAGAACCCGCCGGTCTGCGAGCGCTTCGCCGCGGCGCTGGCCGGGAAGTTCAAAGACGCGGGCGTGACCGCGGTCTGCGGCCCGACCACCGGCGGCGTCATCATCGCCTACGAAGTCGCCCGCCTGCTCGGCGCCCGCTGTATCATCGCCGAGAAGGCCGAGACCGGCCGCAGGATTGGCCGGGGGTTCCGGCTCGGACCGCAGGACCGCGTGCTGGTCGTGGACGACGTGATGACCACCGGCGGCTCGCTGGTCGATACCCTCGCCGCCCTCGCCGGCCACCCGTCACAGGTCGTCGGGGTCGGGGTGTTCATCGACCGCAGCGGCGGCAGGAACCGGCTCGACCGGCCCTGGGAAGCGGTCTATCGCCAGGCGGTCGAAACCTGGGAACCGGCCGACTGCCCGCTCTGCCGCGACGGGGTTCCGCTCACCGCGCCCGGCCGCGGCGGCAAGTAGCGGCCTACTCCGCCTGTCCGCGCCCGCGCTTCTCGGCCTCGTACTGCGCGCGCCTCTCCGCCCGCTCGGCTTCAAGCTTCGCGATGTCCGCAATCAACCGGCGATACGGCTCCAGCGGCACCGGCGCCCCGGGCTCGGCCTTCGCCTGCTCGTAAACCCGGCCGCCAAGCTCCGCGAACCGGCGCTCGAGCTTGCTCGACAGGTTCATTATCTCCAGCTTCAGCTTGCCCCGGCGGGTCAGGTCCTCGGCCTCGCGTATCGCGGTGCGGGTGGCATCGGACAGCCAGTCCCGGACATCGGCCCACAACGAATCGGCGTCTCTATCTTTGCTCGCCATAGGGTTCCAGTCTAGCCGACCCGGCAGGCAGGTCAACGAGCAGGCGGGCATCGCTCCCGGCTCCTGCTTCTCCTCCTTGCCTTTGGCCTCTGGCTTCCACCATTCGTCCTTCCGCCTCCTGCCCCTCGCTCCCCTTCCTCTCGGTCCCTACCTTCCGGCCCGCCCTGCGTTTCGGCTCCCTGAGTCATACGCCGACCGGACGGCCGTCTCTCCGGCCAGTTGCGAACTGTCGAGGGCCGAACCGCCTATCGCACGAGATATAGACGAGTTAGCCGGTCCGGACGACCAACCCACCCCACCCCGGGGGCCATCCCCGGGGCCGTTCCCCCCCTGGCTCCCCCTGCGGCTCCGGTAACCCCCTCCGGGGCGGCTCGAGGAACGGCTTACCCTACGGTTAGGGTGACGACTACGGGTAGGGCTACGGGTACGGCCAGGGTGACGGCTACGGGTATCGCTACCGGTATGGCTCCGGGGACGGCTACCCCGACCGCCCCCGGGGCGGCTCCGGGAATGCGGGTGGGGATGGAGGTGAAACCGACTGCCGGGTCAGCAATGGCGCGGACCGCGCCGGGAAACTAAC
>JAWOIB010000120.1:0-4295 GCA_046484845.1 bacterium | reverse complement strand
CCGGCGGGTAACCCGCCCGGCGTTCCGCCCGGTTACCGGCCGCGTCACCGGCCCGGCAAGCACCCGGGTTACCGACCGGGCCATTCACGGAATGCGGGTCGGGGCAGGGCGCGGGGTTGACCGGGCCGGGCAGGACCGGTAAACTCGGCCCGTGAGACTCAGTCGGCCGCCGAACGTTCGCAACCAAAACCGGAGGAGGACATGAAAATGGGTTTCCCCTCAAGCGCGTTCTTCTGGGGCGGGCTGGTCGTCCTGGCCGGCCTGTCCATCATCCTGCACGCCATCGGCATCAGGATTCCGCTGTTCCGCTTCGCGTTCGGGCTGTTCCTTATCTGGCTGGGGGTGCTGACCATCCTGGGCGGGTTCCGGCGCACCACCACCAGGCGGGAGACCGTGGTCTTCGAAAGCGGGACGGTGCAGGGCCGGTCGGACCAGCGCGAATACAACGCGGTGTTCGGCAGCGCGGTGTTCGACCTGACCGGGCTCCGGCCGGATGACCAGCGCCGGCGCATCGAGGTCAACGCGGTGTTCGGGCAGGCCCGGGTGCTCATCGACCCGGCGGTGCCGGTGCGCGTCGAAGGTTCGGCGGTGTTCGGGCAGGCCCGGTTCCCGGACGACCGCTCGGTCAGCTTCGGCGAGCGGACCTACGATTCGCCCGGGTACCGGGGCGGCGAGCCTGCGCTCGAGCTCAAGGTCGCGGCCGCGTTCGGCCAGGTGCTGGTCGAGGCGGTGCCTGCCGCGGCCCGTCCCGACACCACGCTCCCGCCCGCGCCCTGAGCCGGCCGGGGGTGGATTGACAGTCCCGGGGAGAAGGGCATGGCCGGGTGGAAAAGCGACCGCGCCCACCAGAGAACAATCACAAGTCTGGGACTGTGTCTCCGGAACGCTGCCGGGCTCGCCGCAGGACGGCAGCAGCTTGACATGGCATGGCTGTCCGGTATAGTAGGTCTTGACCGGGACGAAAATTGACAGCATGTCCGCAGCGGGCGAACGGTCCTCGTTTACCGCGTCACGTTGCTCCCTGGGGCGCGGCCGCCGACAGGGGCAGGCCCGGGCAGTACACCTGAACAACTGAGCAGGCGACCGCCCGTGCAGAAGGGAGACAGACCGCATGAGCAGTTCCACCGTCCGGCAGCAGGCTATCGCCGACCGCATCGGGCCCGGGTTCGACCGTTCGAACTGGAGCGACTGGCGCTGGCATGTCCGGCACACGGTGCGCGACCTCGAGACCCTGCAGCGGGTGCTGAACATCCGCCTGCCCGCTCCGGAGCTGGCGGAGTTGAGCCGGACGCTGGAGAAGTTCCCGATGGCGGTCACGCCCTACTATCTTTCGCTGGTGGACCGGGCGGATTTCCGCAATGACCCGGTTTACCGCCAGGCGGTGCCGATGCCGCAGGAGCTCGTCACGCTGCCCTGCGAGATGCGCGACCCGCTGGCCGAGGAGGCGGACAGTCCGGTGCCGGGAATCACCCACCGCTACCCGGACCGGGTGCTGTTTCACATCAGCAACGTCTGCGCGATGTACTGCCGGCACTGCACGCGGAAGCGCAAGGTCGGGGACCGCGATTTTGTCCCCGACCGCGAGCAGCTCGAGCAGGGCATCGATTACATCCGGCGGACCCCGGTGGTGCGGGACGTGCTGCTTTCCGGCGGCGACCCGCTGATGCTGTCCGACGACATGCTGGACCGGATACTGGGCGAACTGCGCGGGATCCCCCATGTCGAGATGATCCGCATCGGCACCCGGACCCCGGTGGTGCTGCCTTACCGCATCACCGAACCGCTGGTCGCGATGCTGAAGCGGCATCACCCGCTCTGGGTCAACACCCATTTCAACCATTCCCGGGAGCTGTCGTCTTCCGCCTGCGCGGCGCTGGCCCGCCTGGCCGACGCCGGGATTCCGCTCGGCAACCAGTCGGTGCTGCTGGCCGGGGTGAATGACTGCCCTCGCATAATGCGGGCGCTCTGCCACCGCCTGCTCCAGAACCGGGTCCGGCCTTACTACTTGTACCAGTGCGACCTGTCGGAGGGACTGAACCACTTTCGGACCCCGGTCGGCAAGGGCATCGAGATAATGGAGAGCATGATCGGGCATACCACCGGGCTGGCGGTGCCGACCTACGTCATCGACGCGCCGTCCGGCGGCGGCAAGATACCGGTGATGCCCAACTACCTGATTTCGTGGTCCACCAACAAGGTGGTGCTGCGCAATTACGAGGGGGTCATCACCAGTTACGAGGAGCCGCATTCGTACCGGCAGTATTTCTGGACCGGAACTGCGGGGACTGCCGGCTCCAGCTCAACCTCGAAGGCAGCGAGGAACAGGAGGCGGTCGGCATCGAGAAGCTGCTGGCGGATTACGATGAGACCGTCGCGCTGACCCCGGCCGACACGGAGCGGATGAACCGGCGGAACGGGGACGGCTCGGGCCCAGCCCCGCCCGCGTCCGGGCAGTGACCGCGGCCGGCGCCAGGATGACCGTCCCGGCCGACCGGGTGATGACGTTCGGGCATTCCCGGGTCCAGCACGGCAGGCTCAACGACCGGGTGTACCTGATGAAGCTCGCGCCCGAGGACATGCCCGGCCTGGTGGCGAGACTGGACGGCGTGGCACTCAACGGCGGGTATGCGAAGATATTCGCCCGGGTGCCGGCCCGGTTCCTGCCCGCATTCCTGCGGGTCGGGTACCGGGAGGAGGCCCGCATCCCGAATTTCTTCCGGGGCCGGGCGGCCTGCGCTTTCCTGGGCAAGTATTTCGACCCGGTCCGGGCCCGGGAGCGAGACCGGTCCCGGCGCCGGGAGATACTCGCCGCCTGCCGGCAGCGCGCCGCCGGCGAAGCGGTCAGGCTCCCGGGGTCGTACAACTGGGCTGTCGCCGGGCCGGGTGATGCCGGCGAGCTGGCCCGCCTGTACCGGGCGGTGTTTGAGACTTACCCGTTCCCGATTCATGACCCGGCATTCATCAGGCGAAGCATGAAGCAGGATGTCCGCTATGGGTGCGTCCGGCACCGCGGCCGGCTGGTGGCGCTGTGCTCGGCGGATGTGTCGGACGACGAGAGCACGGTCGAGATGACCGATTTCGCCACCCTGCCCGAAGCCCGGGGGCGCAGGTTCGCGCGCTACCTGCTGGCCCGGATGGAGGAGTCGATGGCGGCGCGGGGGATTCTCACCGCCTATACGATCGCCAGGGCCTTGTCGGCCGCGATGAACCGGACCTTCGCCGCGCAGGGTTACCGCTACGCCGGGACGCTCATCAACAACACCCAGATTGCCGGCGCCCTGGAGAGCATGAACGTCTGGTACAAGCCGCTGCGCCGGGCGTAACCGGGCGGTGGACGCGGTCCGGACCGGGTCTATAATCAGCCCATCACGATGAACCACAACCCCGGCCCGGCCGTGCCCGAGGACTGGCGGCGACAGCTTAACCCCGCGCAGTTGCGGGCGGTGACCCACGGCGAAGGGCCGCTGTTGATTGTCGCGGGCGCGGGCACGGGCAAGACTCGGACGCTGGCCTACCGGGTGGCCTGGCTGGTCCGGCAGGGCGTCCCGGCGGAACGCATCCTGCTGTTGACGTTCACCCGCCGGGCGGCGCAGGAGATGGTCAACCGGGCGCAGGCGCTGACCCGGCAGGCGACCGAGCAGGTCTGGGGCGGGACGTTCCACGCCATCGGGAACCGGCTGCTCCGGATGTACGGCCGGGCGATCGGGCTGGAGCCGGGGTTCACGGTCGCGGACGAGGGGGATTCGGCCGACCTCCTGGGCTACATCCGCAACGACCTCGGGTACGGCGGCAAGGAAAAGCGATTCCCGCGCAAGGCGACCATCCGGGCGATTTACTCCCGGGTGGTGAACTCCCGGGCGCCGCTCGAGGAGGTGCTGGAGCGAGAGTATCCGTGGTGCCGCGACGCGGGCAGGGAGCTGCGCGAGGTATTCAAGCAGTATTCCGAGCGCAAGCAGGCGCGCGCGATACTGGATTACGACGACCTGCTGATATTCTGGCGGCACCTGCTGGAGGTGGAGCAGGCGCGCGACCACATCGCCGGGATGTTCGAGCACGTGCTGGTGGATGAGTACCAGGACACCAACATCATCCAGGCGGAAATCCTTGCCGGCCTGCGCCGGGAGAACCGGAACATCACCGTGGTCGGGGACGACGCCCAGAGCATCTACCGGTTCCGGGGCGCGACAGCGATTCGACCACCCGCTCCCAGTCCGACAGGTCAGGCGCAGAAGTCTTCAGCTTCAGCCGATCGAGCACGATACGGTCCAGACCCTGGCGGTGATAGAACAGCGGAA
>JAWOIB010000115.1:0-3965 GCA_046484845.1 bacterium | reverse complement strand
CCGGACGCCCGGTACTACCAGGCGATGGAGCGGTACGACAACGTCGAACAGCAGGAGGAAGACCTGCGGCGCGAGGCGCGGAGCCGCTTTCCCGGGGACCCGGCCGCCCAGCAGGAATACTTCGAAGAGCGGCGGTTCCCGGCGGCGGCGGGCTGGGACTGGAGCTCGGACTCGGCCCGGTTCGATTACTGGCGCGTCCGGCGCAGCGCCCGGGCGGCCACGCTGAACGCCGGGTTCGCGGCCGGCGGGCTGCTGCTGGGTCGGCTGGTCAGTGTCCTCGACTGCGCCTTCTTCGCCGGCGACCGGGGAGGCGGCCGAGAGTCCGGCAGGCTGGAGGCCGGGCCCGGGGAACGCCTGACCAGCATTGAACTGCGCTACCGGTTCTGACCGGGGGACCAGGCGGGTCCTGAAGTCCATGGCTGACCGACCGTCCGCGACCGCTGCCGGACCCGGCGGCCCGGCGGGGAAGGCGGTCCGTTGACCCGCCGCGACTGCGAGTACCTGGTCATTGGCTCCGGTATCGCCGGGCTGTGGTTCGCTTACCGGCTGGGCGACCAGGGCCGGGTGGCGGTCATCACCAAGAAGGCCGACGTGGAATCGGCGACCAACTACGCCCAGGGCGGGATTGCGGCGGCGTTCGCGGCCGACGACTCGCCGGCGAGTCACTGCGCCGACACCCTGCTCGCCGGGGGCGGCCTGGCGCGCCCGGAGGTCGTGGACATGGTGACCGAGGCCGGGCCGGGGCTGGTGCAGGAACTGGCCGCGGTCGGGGTGGATTTTTCCAGCTACCGCGACGCCAGCGGCCGCGAGCATTTCGAACTCGGCCTCGAGGGCGGCCACCACCGCCGGCGCATCGTTCATGCCGCGGACTACACCGGCCTGGAGATCGAACGCGCGCTGGTCGCGGCGGTGCGCAGCCGCGCCGGGGTGACGCTCGAGGAGAACGTCGTGGCGGTGGACCTGCTGTGCGGTCCGGACGGGCGGTGCCGGGGAGCGCTGGCGCTGGACACCGCGAACGGCGAACTGCTGGAACTCAGGGCCGGGGTGACGCTGCTGGCGACCGGCGGCATCGGCCAGGTGTATCCCCAGACCACCAACCCGCCGATCGCGACCGGCGACGGCATCGCGATGGCCCGGCGGGCCGGGGCGAGCATCGCCAATATGGAGTTCATCCAGTTCCACCCGACCTCGCTCTACGGCCACCGGGTCAACGGCCGCGCGTTCCTCGTGTCGGAGGCGGTGCGGGGAGAAGGGGCGGTGTTGCGGACCCTCGACCGGGCGACCTTCATGGAGCGGTACCACCCGGACGCTTCGCTGGCGCCCCGGGACGTGGTCGCGCGGGCGATGCAGTCGGAGATGAAGCGACGGGGCGACGACCACATCCTGCTCGACGCGACCGAGATTGCGCCCGAGCGATTGAAGAAGCGGTTCCCGACCATCCATCGGCAATGTCTCGAGTTCGGGCTGGACATGGCCCGGGAGTCGTTGCCGGTGCTGCCCGCGGCACACTACATCTGCGGCGGGGTGGCGGTCAACACGTGGGGGGAGAGCACGGTTGCCGGGCTGCTGGCCGCCGGGGAGTGCTCCTGCACCGGGCTCCACGGTGCGAACCGGCTGGCCTCCAACTCGCTGCTCGAAGCGCTGGTGTACGCGGACCGGGCCGCGCGGCAGGCCGTGGAGCTCGTCCGCGCGGGCGGGGGGCCGGGACGCGCGCCGGGTGATGACCGGCCCGGGCCGATTCCCGCCGGGCCGGAAGGTCCGGTCGGCGGCTTCCCGCTTGAGGAACTCCGGGCGGTGATGTGGCAGGACGCCGGGATTGTCCGCTCCGATGCGGGGCTGGCCCGGGCTGACGCCCGGCTGGCGGAACTGGAACAGGAATTCGCCGGCCCGCTCGCCCGGCCGGAGCCGGACTGGATCGAGGCCCGCAACCTGCTCATCGTCGCCCGGCTGGTTGTGCGCTCGGCCCGGCAGCGGCCGGAATCGCGCGGGCTGCATTTCAACGAGGACCACCCGGACCCGGACATCCGGTTCGAGCGGGACACGGTCATAGCGGGAGACGAGATTCGGAGTTGACGAGCCGGATAGCCCCCGCGCCCTCCGCCGGGCTGCCGGGACTGCTCTCGGCGTTCAGTGATTACCTGTTGGTCGAGCGCGGCCTCGCCGGCCCGACGGTGGAAAGCTACCGGCGCGACCTCGCGCAGTTCCTCGCCGCCAACCCCGGGCTGGTCGAGCAGCCGGGCCGGCTCAGTACCGCGGTGGGCCGGGGCTGGCTGCAGGCGCTCTCCGCCGCGGGCCTGACCGCGAGGTCGATTGCCCGGAAGCTGGCCTCGGTCCGGGCGTTTGCCGGGTTCCTGCTCTCCTCCGGGTCACTGGCCGCGGACCCGACCGAGTCGCTGCGTCCGCCCCGGCCGCCGCGCCTGCTGCCGTCGGCGCTCTCAGTGGCCGAGGTCGAAGCGCTGATTGCGGCCGCGGACAGGGGTCCGAACCAGTTCTGGAACCTCCGCGCCCGGGCGATGCTCGAGCTGCTCTACGGGGCGGGCCTGCGCATCTCCGAACTGCTCACGCTCGGGGTGTCGGGCCTGCACCTTGAAGACCGCTACGTCCGGGTGGTCGGCAAGCGGGACCGGGAGCGGCTGGTGCCGATCGGGACCAGCGCGGTCAGGGCCGCGCGCGACTGGCTTGCGCAGGGCCGGCCGACGCGGGTGAAGGCCCGGCCGGTCGCCGAGTTGTTCGTCAACTGCCGGGGTACGCGGCTGTCGCGGATGAGCGGCTGGCAGGTGGTGAAGGACTGCGTGAAGCTGGCCGGTCTCAGTAAGCGGGTGACGCCGCACACGCTGCGGCATTCATTCGCCACCCACCTGCTCGAGGGCGGGGCCGACCTGCGGGTGGTCCAGGAACTCCTCGGCCATGCCGACATCGCCACGACCCAGATCTACGTGCACCTCGACCGCGAATACGTGCGCGAGGTGTTCCGCACCTTTCATCCCCGACCCTAGCCGGACGGGTCAGACGACCGCGACGCCGAAGGTCCCGCGCACCAGCCGGCCGATACGCCGGGCGCCCCGGATTTCCCCGAGCAGCCGTTCGGCCTCGGCCGGGGCCGCGAACAGCACCATCCCGATGCCCATGTTGAAGGTCCGGTACATCTCGTGCTCCGGCACCTCGCCGGCGGACTGGATGAGCCGGAAGAGCGGGCCGGGCCGCCAGCTGGCGCGGTGGATGATGCAGGAACACTCCGGGGGCAGCAGCCGGGCGATGTTGTCGTAGAACCCGCCGCCGGTGATGTGGGCGAGCGCCTTCAGCCGGGGCAGGTGCGGGTGCACCGCGTCGAGGTAACAGCGGTGGGTCCGGAGCAGTTCCAGCCCGAGCGGCAGGCGCAGCCCGGGCAGTCGCTCGTCGACCCGGTAGCCGGCCTTCTCGAACAGCACCTTCCGGGCCAGCGAGTAGCCGTTGGTGTGCAGGCCGGAGGAAGGCAGGCCGATGGCGATGTCGCCGGGCCGCAGCCGGTCGGCCCGGACGAGCCGGCGGCGGGGCACTCCGCCGACGATGAACCCGACCAGGTCGTAGTCCTTGCCCTCGAACCAGCCGGGCATGATCGCGGACTCGCCGCCGATGAGCGCGCAGCCGACCTTGCGGCAGGCGGTGGCCAGCCCCTTGACCACCTCGACGATGACCGCGGGGTCGAGGGAGGAAGCGGCGATGTAGTCGAGGAAGAACAGCGGCCGCGCGCCGAGGGTCAGGATGTCGTTGACCGAGTGGTTGACGAGGTCGGCGCCGACGGTGTCGTGCCGGCCGACCATCCGGGCGACGGTCAGCTTGGTCCCGACCCCGTCGCAGGACGCGACCAGCACTTCGCCCCGGTTCCCGGCCGCGAACGCGGCCCCGAACAACCCCGGGGCGGTCAGCACCCGGGGCGTGAAGGTCGAGCGGGCGAGGCGGCCGATCTGTTTTTTGACCGCGTCGGC
>JAWOIB010000089.1:0-3507 GCA_046484845.1 bacterium | reverse complement strand
GGCCAATCATCCGGCTGGTAATCAAACCTCTCACCGGCCCGGTAACCGGGCCGTTCACCGGTCCGCTCGTCCCCCCGGTCACCGCCCAGGTCACCGCCCAGGCAACTCGCGGAGTGCGAGTGGGTCGTCCGGGCCGCCGGTTTTCAACCGCGATTGCGGGTTGCCTCGTAGCGGTTTCGGCCGGGTCCGGGTCAGCGTGGACGGCGAGACGGACTGACGCGCCGCAATCTGTTCCTCGGCCGGGCGGTCCGTCCACACCGCCCGGGACCGATCCGGCGTGCCGCTCGACTGGGACGGCACCGGTCCGGCGGACAGGCGCCCGCCTGCAGGCGTCTACCTGCTCCGCTTCGACTCCGTCGGCCGGGACGCCCGGTCTTACTCCTGCAGTACGAGCTTCTCCGTCCGCCGAAAGCCCGCTGTCTCCAACGTCACGAAGTAGACGCCGCCCGACAGGGCGCGGAGGTCGAGTGGCAGTGACCCGACCGCCAAGTGGTCGGGCGTCCGGGCGACAGCGACGACTCGGCCGGTGACGTCACGCACGGTCACTCCCGCCGGCCCGGACCCGGGCAGGCTGTAGCGCAGGGTCGCCAACCCTCCGGCCAGCGGGTTCGGAGTCAGCGAGAATCTGCCCGGCCGCACGCCGACGTCCGGCGGACCGGCCATCCCGACCTGGACAGCGTCGAGCGCGGCCTTGACGTCGAGCCGACCCCAGCCGTAGCTCTGGTTCGGATAGGGCGCGCCCTGCGACGGCCGGGCCGCGTGGTCGGCAAGCAGGTTGAAGACCTCGTTGTGAGTCAGGCCTGGGTCCTTCTGCCGGAGAATGGCGGCCGCGCCTGCGGCGTGCGCCGTGGCCATCGCCGTGCCGCTCATCATCAGGTAGCCGCCGGTATGCCGGGCGGACAGGATGTTGACCCCGGGCGCGGCGATTCCCGGGTTGATGAGATTCCAGTCCGGCCGGGGCCAGTGCTCAATCTCGTTCCATGGCGCCTGGTCCGGTGCCGGCCCGCGGGCGGAGAAGACCGCGACCGCGTCACTGCTGTCGGTCGCGCCGACGCCGATGGAAACCGGGTAGCTGCCCGGTGGAAGTGCAGTCGCGCCGTTCGGGCCGGTACTGCCGACGGTGGCCGTGAGTGTGATGCCGAGATAGCGCAAGTACGCGTGGGGCACGAACCAGAACTCGTCGGTCCGGGAGGCGGACGTCCAGGCGGTGAGAAGCACGTCCGGCCGGCCGTACTCGGCCAGCCAGTCCAGGCAGGCGAGAAGCCAGGAGCTCTGGCCCGCACCGCCGGCGTTGATGGCCTTGGCCGCGATGTAGGTCGCGCCCGGCGCAACGCCGATGTCGTGGCCGCCGACCGCTGAGCCGATCGTGTGCGTACCGTGTCCGTTGTCGTCGTACGGGTCGGGACGGCCGTTGACCGCGTCGAACCAGCCGTCGGTCGCGCGCCAGCGCCCGGAGAGCGCCTCGTGGGTCGTCTCGACGCCGGTGGTGATGTTGGCGACAACCACCCCGGCGCCGTCGTAGCCTTCGGCCCAGCATTCCGGGGCGCGAATGGTACTGATGTTCCAGCGTGGAAAGCGGTCCGACTCCGTAGTCGGTACCGCGTCGGCCGGCTCCAGGAAAACCGCGAAATCGTCGATGACGTAGTCAACGTCCGCCCGTGCGGCCAGTTCGCGCACCACCTCCGGCGTGGCTGAGAGCGCGATGCGACCGGCAAGCAGGAAGGGCCGCACATTCGCCGCGCCGGTTGTGGCCAGCCAGCCGAGGATGTCACGCTGTGCGGAATCGGCCGCGCTCCGAAGGTGCCGGAGCTTCTCGTCGTAATCGGCGCCGGCCCGGAGACGGTTCAGGTCGGCCGGGCGGCCGGGCTGGACCATCACGTCAATCAGGTCATCAGGGCGGACCCGGACGAGGACTTCCTCAAGCCCGGGCATGATGGTCCCGCCCGCGGCAAGCGCAGACAATGCGACCAATGACAAGAGCGTCTTCATTGTGTCTCCTGTTTGCGAAGGACCCAGCCGCGCTCCTGTGTGCGGTCCGGCACAGTCGCCCCGGCTGCCGATTCCATTCTAGCCCTTCCTGCCCACCCTGCAAGCTCCCCGCCGGCCCGGGTGATTGACAACCGTCGTCAGCCCGGCATCATTGGCCGTGAGCGACGAGAAACGCCGGCGTTTCCTGTTCGCCGGCTACCTTGTGGCCGGGCTGCTGGCCGCCGCCATCACCGGCTTGATTGCACCGCGTGGTGAGTTCGCCCGGTGGGACCTGTTTCTGCAATGCCTCGCGGTGGGCTTCTCCGGCGCGCTGGTCTGGACATCGATCCGCACCCGCAATCTCTTCCCGGCTCTACTACTGGTAATCGTGGTCCCGGCCTTCTCCGAGCTATTCGGCAACCCCGCGACCCGCCCCGCCGCCTTCGCCACCGCGGTTCGCCTCCTGCTCCCGGTTGCCGCCTACCTCGGCGCGGCCCTGGCCTGCCGGACAGCACGACAGAGATTCCTATGCGGCCTGGCCTCGCTGACTGCGCTTCTCGCCGTCGCACACACAACCGGCTCAATCGTATCCTCCCTGCTGTTGCATCAGGACATCGTGGTCTGCTGGCAATCACCCCTGGCCGGGCTACTGCTGGGAATGCTCTCCGGACTGCTGTTCGGACTGGTCGATTTCCTGCAAGCAAGACTCACCCGGGCGGGCCTCAACGCCTCCTGAACGCCCCGGGTTGGGTTCTCAGAATCCAACCGGGCAGGAAACTCGCCGCCCCTCCGGGGAGAACGACGGAGCCTGGCCGCAGTCGTCCCGGCAGGCCGGTCCTCTTGTGAAAACGGACGCCTTGGATACACTGGACGAGTGAACACCCGCCCCGGACAAGCAAAGGGTATCGGCCGCTGGGTCGCACGCGAGCTCTCCGGCACCGCGATGGCCGGTGCGGTACTGGTCGCCACCTCCGGCCGCTGGGACTGGACGACGGCCTGGGTCCTCGTCGGGGTGTACGCGGTCACTCTTGCGGTCCAGGCCGCGGTGCTGATTCCCCGCAGCCCGGAATTGCTCGTCGAGCGCGCCACGCGCATGCGCAGGGGAACGAAACCGTGGGACAGGCTGCTCCTGTCTCTCTACGGGCTTGCCTCGCTCGCGGTGCTGGTCGTAGCCGGCCTTGACGCCAGGCTCGGCTGGGCCGAGGGCCTCCATCCCGGGCTCCAGCTTGCCGGCCTGCTGCTGTCACTCCTCGGCAACGGGCTGGTTACTTGGGCGATGGCGGCAAACGCCTTCTTCGCCTTCAGCGTCCGACTTCAGCCGGAACGGGGGCAGTCGGTCGCGACCGGCGGGCCTTACCGGGCTGTGCGCCACCCCGGCTACGCCGGTGCGGCCGTCTTCGCGCTCGGCTCCGCGCTCCTGCTCGGGTCCGCGTGGGCGCTGCTGCCGGCCGGTGTTGCGGTCATACTGCTCGTCGTCAGGACCTCGCTGGAAGACCGCACCCTCAAGGCGGAGCTCACGGGCTACTCCGACTACACCCG
>JAWOIB010000068.1:0-37116 GCA_046484845.1 bacterium | reverse complement strand
GAATCGGTCCAGGCAATGATGCGGCTGACCGCATCGCCGTCGTCCAGGGTCCAGTCGTGGAGGTCCACCGCCTCGGCGCCGGCGTTGAACAGCTCCACGAATTCGTTGCGGTCCTCCGGGTACCCGGTGCCGTGGCCGCCGGCCGGGTTGGACATCACCTCGGTGATGATGATGCCGCCGGAGAGGAGCAGGCAGAGAATCACCACGGCCGAGGATAGCCGGGCAGGCCTGCCGGTCAAGCGGGGCGAGGTGACAGGCCGCTGCCGCGATAGTATATTGTCGCGAGCGGGTCAATATGAGTATGTCAGGACAGCCGGACGACGACCGACCGCTGGTTGAGCGGGCCCGGGCCGGTGACCTCCCGGCCTTCGAGGCGCTGGTGCTGAGACACCAGGACCGGCTGTTCGGGTATCTCTGGCGGATGACCCGCAACCCGGCCGAGGCCGAGGAGCTGGCCCAGCGGGCGTTCATCCACGCCTGGCGCGGGCTGGTCGGGTTCCGCGGCGCGGCGAGCTTCCGAACCTGGCTCTTCCGTATCGCCCACAACTTGTGCGTGAACCGGCTGACCCGGGCCCGGCCGCTGGAGCCGCTGCCCGATACGCTCCCGGCCGCGGCCGCCTGCGAACCGGAGGAGCGTCACCGCCGGCAGACCCGATCCGAACGCATCAACGCCGCGCTCGCTGCGCTTCCCCCGGACCAGCGGTCGGCGCTGGTGCTGTCAGTGTGGGAGGAGATGAGCCACGAGGAGATCGCCCGCGCGCTGGGGAAGACGTCGTCGTCGGTGAACGCCCTGCTTTACCGCGGCCGGCTGGCATTGCGCCGGGAACTGGCGTCGGCCCGGGAAGAGGGGTTGTTGTGAGTCCGGGCGATAGTTGCCCGCCCGGGAGGTGTCCATGTCGAAGATGACGAAGGAATGTCGAGAAGCCGGACCGCTGCTGATCGCCCGGGCCGACGGGACGCTTGCCCCGGACCGGGCCGCTCGGGTGGACGCCCACGTCGCGGGCTGTGACGACTGTCGCCGCGAACTGGAACTGCTCCGGGCCGAAACCGGATGGCTCCGGGACGACCCGATGCCAGCCGTCCCGGCCGGGCTGGACGGCCGGGTGATGGCCGGTGTCCGGTTCCGACCGGGAAACCGGCACGAAGAGCCACAATCCACACCGGTGCGGATGCTGTGGCGGGTGGTCGCGCTGGTGCTGTTCGCGGCCGGGATGACAATCGGGGCGCTGGCAGGCAACGCCATCAGCAGGCCGGTGCCGGATGACACGGACCATATCACGCCGATGATGCGGGTCCTTGATGGATCACGGCCGGGGGAGGGGTTATGAAGAGCAGGTTCCTGAAGGCGGTGCTGGTGCTGTCGCTGGGCGCCAACGCTGGGGTGCTCGGGATGATGGGTGTGAACGCGGTGCGCCGGTCAGTCGAACGGGAACGGCACTGGCGCCGGTACTATCCTGACCGGGCATCCTACAAACGCGCCGAGCAGAGGATGGACGAATTCGACCGGCAATTGCGGGCACTGCGGGAGGAGTTCGGGGACGCGCGACCTGCCCTTGGCCGGCTGGCGCTGGCCGATGAACCGGACTCGGCTGAAGTCGAACAGGCGCTGGTCCGGCTGGCGGAACACCGGCGGCGCTGGACGCGGTTGAGCGTTGATTTCGTCAGGTCACCAGAGTTCGACATAGGGCCGGAGGAGCGGACGCGCAGGGCAGTCGCGACCCGGGCGAGTCTCGACTCCGCGCGGGCGGAAGTCGCCCGGCGCTGGCCCGCAAACAAGGAGGGGAGATGAGACGCCACTGGCAGTACATCCTGCTCGCCGTTTCCCTGCTCGGGAACGCGGTCGCGGCCGGGGCTTATGCCCTGCCCAGGCTGTGGCCGAAGGTGTCCGGCCCGGGCTGGCACCGCACCCGCCTGTGGGCGGTCACCCCCGAAGCCCAGCGCCAGCTCGATTCGCTCCAGGACCTGCGGGTCGTGAACGACCTGGCGCTCGGGCTTGCCCGGCTTGACCCGGCGGCCGGTCCTGAGGAGTTCGACCGCCTGGCGGAGGAGGCCGGCGAGATCGAGCGCGGGCTCTTCCGGGTCATGTACCGTTCGGTACGGGAACTCCCGCTGGTCGAAAGCGCCGGGCTGCGCCGACGCTACGAAGAGAGCTGGCGGGAGATGATGCGCCTCGAGCAGGTCCTCCGATAAGTTAGGTATATCTAACTTTTTAGGAATCCTCCCGACGGACAGCGGGTCTTAGTAGATGGCCGAATAAGCTGGCGCAGTCCGAGGAACGAAAGATTTGAAAACCTGGATTCTTCCAAGTGGATGTTTCGAGGGAGGTTACAATGTCAGGGCTTGCTAAGTTGTTTTCAGTGATGCTGGTCCTGGGCCTGGTGACAGCAGGCCCGGCAGTAGCCGGCGTCGAACAGGATTTCTATCCCCTGCATGAGGAGTACTGGTCGGGCAGGGTGAAGGCCGAGGCGGGAGAATACTCCAAGCATAATTCCGAGCTGCTGGTGAGTTCCATATCCGGCAGCCTGAACTGGAACTCGTGGTTGAAGTTCGACCTGGACGGTCTGCCGGTCGGGGCGGTGGTCGAGGAAGCGTATCTCCATTACCACGTGTTCCAGCTCAGCAACCCGCGCCCGGCCAATTACGTGACCGCGCTGGCGAGCGACCCGGTGACCGCGCCGGCCGACCAGCTCTGGCAGGAAATCGTCGGCGGAATGATCGTCAGCAACGACGTGCCGCACGGTACCGGCTGGGTCGAGCGGCGACTGGATTCCCAGGGCCGGCAGGCGGTCGCAGCCGCGATTGCGCAGGGTTGGGTGGCGTTCGGGCTGTACAAGTACGATGACGGTCGGACGCAGTTGAACGCGCGCGGCTACCAGGGACCGTTCAAGCCATACCTGCGGGTGCGCTATTCCATCCCGCCCGTCAACCAGCCCGACCTGGCGCTGGTGGCGATAAACTCCCCGGCCGGCGAGCACGCGGCCGGGTCGGGGGTGATTCCGGAGGTGGTAATCCGGAACCTGGGCGACGTGAGCGTGCCGTACTCGGTTTCGCTGGTCATCCGGGACGCGACCCCGGACGTGGTCTATTCCGAGGTGGTCGAGCTCGACGGGATGGAGGTCGGCAGCGACGAGACCATCGCCCTGCCCGGGCTGACGTTCATCGGGCTGGAGGGCGACTGGAGCGTGGTCGCCCGCGTCAACGCGGATGGTGACGTGAACCCGGACAATGACGAGGCGGTCGGCTGGTTCCGGGTGAACCCGGTGCCGCGCGGCTACGAGCGCTACGGCTGGGAAGAGGTGCGGCAGTTGCCCCAGGCCCCGTCGTACCAGCCGGTCCGGCGCGGCGGTTGGCTGGCGGTGAACGAGGGCAACGGTCTGGTCTACGGCGCCAAGGGTAACAAGACGAACGATTTCTACGGTTTCGACCCGGTGACCGACCGCTGGCAGCAGCTGGCCGGGATGCCTTACCAGGAACACCTGCGCTGGGGCCGCCGGGCCCCGCAGGATGGCGCGCAGGGCGTGAGCGACAACCGCGACTACGTCTACGCGCTGCAGGGCAATAACTCGCTGGGATTCTGGCGGTATAGTATCAGCGAGAACGCCTGGGAAGTCCTGCCCGACGTCCCGTCGGGTCCCGCCCGCCGGCGCGTCCGGGGCGGCAGCAACATGGTCTACGTCGAGGTTGACGGGCAGGGCTATGTGTACCTGCTCAAGGCCCGCGACGGCGAGTTCTACCGCTTCGACGTGGCGGCCGGGAACTGGCAGGAGCTGCCGTTCGCGCCGGCCGGGGTGAAGGCGCGGTGGGACAAGGGCTCCTGGCTGGTTTACGACGGCATGGGCACCATCTACGCCCACAAGCCGCGGTACGTCCGCAACACCCCGGAGCCGCACCACGAGTTATGGCTGTTCGACGTCCGGGCCGGGAGCTGGGAGCAGGTCGCCCGTAACGGCCTGCCCTTGCTGGGCCGGCACGGCAACCGGCTGACCGGCCGGAAGGCGAAGGACGGCGCCGGGGCGGGCTGGTTCGACGGCGGCATCTGGTCGCTGAAGGGCGGCAACTCGCAGCAGTACTTCCGCTACGACCCGGGCCGTAACGCCTGGCAGGAGTCGGACCCGATACCCGCCCTGGGCAGTTCCGAGCGGAAGAAGCTGGTGAAGGACGGCGGCGATTTCGTGGCCTACCCGAGGGCGCGCGCGTTCTACGCGCTGAAGGGCAACCGATCGGTGGAGTTCTGGCGCTACCGGCTCGCCCCGGAGGGCTGGGTGCCGGGCGGCGGTCAGGCGATGCCCGGACGGCTGGGCGCGGAGCGGCTGAGCGTCGGGCCGACCCCGGCGACCGGTCCGAGCGTCCGGCTGAACTGGTCGCTGGTCGGCTCGCAGCCGGCGCGGGCGCTGGTGTACGACGCGGCGGGCAGGTCGGTCCGCCGGCTGGAACTAGGCCAGGCCCGGACCGGCAGCACCCGGCTGGACATCAGCGGGCTGGCGGCCGGGACCTACCTGGTCCGGCTCGAGGGCAGCAGCGCGCCGACGCAGAAGCTGGTGGTCCAGCGCTAGGCGCGGACCGGAAACAGGCGGGCCGGGACAGTATGCCCCGGCCCGTCTCCTTTCCCGGGCAAGCGCCGGGCTTGACTCCGCACCTGCCTTAGATAGTGTAATCGCCCTTGAATACGCCTGTTGACCTCGACCTGGACTGGCAGCGACTCGGGTTCCGGGTCGGGCATGAAATCCATTACCAGCTGCTGACCCGGCACAAGCTGTTCTGCCGCTGCCGGTCCGAGCTGCGCTCGCGGCCCCCGGACTACGAAGTTCTGCGCCATATGCGGCCGACGCTGTCGGAGCTGGGCGAGTACGACGGCACCGCGCTGATGGAGTTCAAGACCCGGAAGAACGTGCGGTACCAGCTCTACGCGGACATCGACTGCACCTACGAGATGGACGACACCCCGCCGTTCCCGATCAACCAGGAGGCGCTGGCGATTGCGCTCCGCATCGGGCTGCTGCTGAACCTGAACATCGTGGACGAGATGCACATCTCGCGCAAGCAGTACCTGGACGGCTCGATCCCGACCGGGTTCCAGCGCACCGCGATCATCGGGGTCGAGGGCTGGGTGCCTTTTCGGGGCCGCCGGCTGGGCATCATCCAGCTCGGGCTGGAGGAGGACGCCTGCCGCGAGGTGTCGGACGTCGGGCACGAGGTGACTTTCCGGGGGGACCGGCTCGGGTTCCCGCTGGTCGAGGTGGTGACCGACGCGACGATGCACACCCCGGAAGAGGCGAGCGAGGGCGCCCGGCTGCTCTGGCGGTTGCTGCGCTCGACCGGCCAGGTCCGGACCGGGCCGGGCGCGGGGCGGCAGGATGTCAACGTCAGCATCGAGGACTCGACCCGGGTCGAGATCAAGGGCGTGCCCGATACCCGGCTGGTCCGGCGGCTGGTCGCGGTCGAAGCGTTTCGCCACCAGCAGTTGCTGGCGGTCCGGGACGAGTTGCGCGCCCGGGGCGTCAGCCCGGAGGGGCTCCAGCCCGAATCGGCCGAACTGCCCGCCCGGCTGGCCCGGAAGACCGGCAGCCCGCACCTGCGCCAGGCCGCGGATGAGGGGCTGTCGCTGGCGGTAGTCCGGCTGGCCGGGTTCGCCGGCCTGCTCAACCGGACGCTCCAGCCCGGCCACGACCTCGGGTACGAGTTTTCAGAGCGGGTCCGGGTCATCGCCTGCATCGACCGGCTGCCCAACATCATTTACCGGGGCGGCGGTGACGAGGGCCTGACCGACGATGACTGGCGCGTCATCCGGGAAACGGTCAACTGCGGAGTCGGGGACGAGGCGGTAATCGTCCGGGGACCGGCCGACGACATCAGGACCTCGGTCAACGAGCTTCACCTCCGGGCGGTCGATGCCTCGAACGGGGTGCCGAGCGAAACCCGCCAGCCGCACCCGGACGGCACCACCGGGTTCGAGCGGATCCTGCCCGGGCCGGACCGGATGTACCCGGATACCGACTCGCCGCCCACGGTCATCAGCCGGGAGCAGCTGGAGGAGCTACGGCAGGGGCTGCCGGAACCGGCCTGGGCGACCGAGGAGCGGTTCCGCAGTCTCGGCCTGCCCGAGGACGTGGTCCAGAGCCTGGTTTTCTCGCCCCGGCGCGCGCTGTTCGAGCGGCTCACCGGCAGCGCCGGGGTGGACCCGAAACTGGCCGGGGTGGCGCTCGAGCAGTGGTCGCGCTGGCTGGCCCGGCAGGGTCTGCCGGTTCACCAGTTGCCCGACGAGCTGCTGGCCGGGTTGTTCGAGCGGTACCAGCGGGGCGAGTTCGCCCGCGAGGCGATCGTCCACCTGATGCGCGGGCTGTGCCGGGGCGAGCCGCTCGACCGGCTGCTGGTGGAGCGCGGGTTGGGCGAGGTCGTCACCGGCAGGCGATTGGAGACGATCGTCGCCGCGGTGGTCGCGGCCGCGACGCCGGACCACGCCCACGACCCGGAAGCGCGCTGGCGGTTCCTGATGGGCCGGGCGATGGCCGGGCTGACAGGCCGGGCGCGGGGTGCGGACGTGGCGGGCGAGGTGCGCAGGGCCGCGGGCGCCTAGCGCAGAATCCGGGACACGAACTCTTCGACTTCGGGAATCCCGCCCTGGAAGATGAGGTAGCCGTTGGGCGGCTCGCGGTCGGTGATTTCGCCCGCAATCGGGGTGAGCATCAGCTCGCGGACCCGGGCCGGGTCGGTGGTCTGGCCCAGCACCCAGCAGAGTTTCATGTAGGCGACCTCGGGCAGCATGTTCTCGGCCTCGACCACGCCGAGTTTGATCATGTCCCGGCCGGTCTCGTACACCCGCATGTGGACGTAGCCCCAGAGCGTCTGGACGGTCATATAAACCGCAACGCCCGCTTCCCGGCATTTCGCCAGCGCCGGGTAGAGCGGCTTGTTGACGTGGCCGAGACCGGTCCCGGCGATGATGATGCCCTTGTAGCCGTTGTCGACCAGCGCCTCGATGATGTCCGGCTTCATGTTCGGGTAGTAGTAGACGATGGAGACCTTTTCCTCGAAGGCGGTGTTGAGCGTCAGCCGCCGGTCGTCACGCCGGTGGTTGTAGTCGTCGCGCAGGTGCGTGAAGCCCTTGTCCTGCGCGACCATCGCCAGCGGGATGTCGCCGATGGTCCGGAAGGTCGAGCGGTAGCTCGAGTGCATCTTGCGCACCCGGGTGCCGCGGTGGAGCAGGGCGTAATCGTCCGAGGTCGGGCCGAACATGCAGACCATCACCTCGGCGATGTCGCATTCGGCCGCGGTCTTGACCGCGTTGCGCAGGTTGAGGGCCGCGTCCGAGGAAGGCCGGTCGCTTGAGCGCTGGGACCCGACCAGCACGACCGGCACCGGCAGGTCCTGAAGCATGAACGACAGGATGCTGGCAGTGTGGTGGAGCGTGTCGGTGCCGTGGCCGATGACGATGCCCTTGACGCCCTTTTCGATTTCGGCGGCGACCGCCTTCGCGGTGACGATGTACTGCTCCGGGCCCATGTTCTCGCTGAACACTCCGAACAGCTTCTCGGTCTTCAAGTTGCAGATGTCGGCGAGCTCCGGCACCGCGCCGTAAAGCTCGCCGGGCGTAAACGCCGGGATGACCGCGCCGGTGCGGTAGTCGAGCCGCGAGGCGATCGTCCCGCCGGTCCCGAACAGCGTCACGTTCGGCCGGGCCGGGTCGGTCGGGAACTCGCTCTCGGGAATCTTGTAGATGGCTTCTTTGTAGCCCACCTGCCGGGCCTCGGTCACCGAGTCGGCCCGGACCCCGACGTTGTACCCGGACCGGAGCTTGAGCACGATGTGCTGCTCGTCGTCGGTCTCGCTGCGGGGCAGGACGATGCCCTCGAAGGTGCCGCGAGCAGTCTTGAGCACGACATCGGACCAGACCGAGATGCCCAGCTCCTTGAGCCGGGCGAGAGCTGGGTCGCGATAGCCCTTATAGGTCGGGTTGGCAGTGGTCATACGCTTGAGCCAGTTCGCAAGACTACCGGAACGCGTCAGTCAGTCAAGCCGGCCGGGATGCGCTCAGGCGAACTGCGGCGGCCCGCCGCGAGGGCGGGCCGCTTCTTTCGATAGTCGCGGGCGGGTCGGCCCGCCCGCTTATCAGCTTTCGATCGCGATTTCGCGCGGCTTGGCCTTCTCGGACTTGGGCAGGCTGAGCTCAAGGATGCCGTCCTTGTAGCCGGCCTTGACCTTGCCGCCGTCGACGTCGGCCGGCAGGACCAGCGTGCGCATGAACCTGCCATAGGCACGCTCCACCCGGTGGAAGGTCTTGTCCTTCTGCTCGGCCGCGTGCCGGCGCTCGCCCGAGATGCAGAGCGTATCACCGGTGAGCGAGATCTTGATGTCGTCCTTGTTCATCCCCGGGACTTCCGCCCGGATGATGATGCCGTTGTCGGTCTCCTCGATGTCTAGCGGAGGAGCCCACGATATCTCGGCGCGCTCACGCGGATAGCGACCGTAGACGGAGTCGAATAGTCTTTCCATATCCTCACGCAGCGAGTTCACCTCGCTGAAAGGGTCCCAGCGGACCAGGTTCTTAGCCATTACCAACACCTCCTTTGGGGCGAACCCCGGTTTCATTTTTCGGCTGTTAGACGCGGTGAAGGACGCGGGGATTCAGGAACGGGTCTCGATGAACAGCATGTTCAGCGGGCGGCCGAAAACGTCGCGGCCGAGCCTGGTGACCGCCGTCTCAGTATCGACCGGCGCGAGGTGGAGTTCGGTCCAGAGTTCGGGCCTGAGCTCCAGCCGGAGCCCGGTCCCGGTGCCGTCGCGGCGCCGGAACTCGACACTAACCTCGGCGCGCCGTGAGCGGCCGCGGCAGGCGGAGCGCAGATGGTGGATGTTGCCCTTGCCCAGGGTGCAGCCGGAGCTGAACTGGATACCGTCGAGGAGGCAGGTGTAGGGCGTACGGGCCGGACAGCGGGCGCGGGCGACAAGCCGGAACGGGTCGGCGCTGACGATGCGGCGGGCGTACAGACCGGCCCGCAGCCCGAGCGCGAGCCAGGGCCCGAGATGGCCGTGAAAGGACGTCGCCTGCTGGAGCAGGCGCTGAGCGCTGCCGCTGGAGGCGCGGAGATTGACCACGGACGAGATTACCCGGCCGCGGGGCGCTGTCAATCGCCCGGGCCGCGCCGGGGTTGACCGGGTAGCGTCCGGGCGGATACTTGGCGATGCATTTCCTGCTGCTGAAGGTTGCGTCCGCGGTCGGGCTCGGGCTGGTGCTGCGGCGGGCCGAGGGCCGTCGTATGCCGCTGCTGCCGTTACTCCGCGTGAACTACGCGGCGGCGGCGTTACTGGCGTTCTTTGGAGCGTACCTGGCCGGCCAGCACCACATCTCGGTGCCGACCGCGCTGCTCGGGGCGGCGACCGGCGTGGTGTTCGTGGCCGGCCTGCTGGTCTGGGCCCGGGCAATCCGGGCCGCCGGGCTGGCGCTGTCGGTGGTGGCGATGCGGACCGCGATCGTGGTACCCGTGCTGCTCGCGGCGCTGGTCTGGCGAGAGCGGCCAAGCGCGTTCGAGTTGGCAGGGAGCGCGGTGGCGCTGGCCGCGCTCGGGCTGGTGCTGTCCGACGCGGGCCGGCCGGACCGGGCCGGTGCCGGCCGGGTCGCGGCGTTCTGGCTGGCCGCCCTGTTCCTAGTTGACGGGCTGGTGGTGACCGCCGCACTGGTCTTCCGCAAGGAACTGCCGCAGGCGGAGCACCTGCCGTTCCAGGCGATGGTTTTCGTGTCCGCGTTCCTGGTCACCACGCTGGTCTGCTTTGCGCGCCGGCAGCGGCCGGACATGGCGGCGCTGCGCTGGGGCTCGCTGCTCGGGCTGGCCAACCTCGGCAACTACCTTTTCCTGGTGCTGGCGCTGACCGTGCTGCCCGGGATGGTGGTGTACCCGGTGATTGCGGCGGGGGAGGTCGGGCTGCTGGCGCTGGCCGGGACGCTGATCTGGCGGGAGCGGCTCCGGCCGCGCAGCTGGTTCGGGGTCGGGCTGGTGGTGGCGGCGCTGGTGCTGTTGCAGCTGGGCGGGTCGGGGCATTGACAGTATCCGCTGGCAGATTATCCTGACCCGGAGGTGCGAACGTGAAAGCAGCCGTCGTCTATTACACCCGGTTCGGGCACAACGAGGTCATCGCCGAGGCGATGGCGGCGGAACTGGCGGCGCCGCGCACGCGCATCGAGACCACCCGGCAGTATGGCTATGCGGTGATGGGATTCCGTTCCTACTTCAACCTCGGGATGAGGCTCCGGCCGATGCCCACTGATTTCGCTGAATGCGGGCTGCTCGTGCTCTGCACCCCGATCTGGGCCTGGAAGCCGGCCCCGCCGGCGCGGACCTTTCTGAAGCGGGCGAAACTGCCGCCCCGGCTGGCGGTCTGCTTCTCCACCGGCGGCGGGCCGACGCTCCGGGCGCAGGAAAAAGTCAGGCAGCTGCTCGCCGACCGCGGGGTGGCGGTCGTCGCGTTCGGGGAAATCGATACCCGTCCCGGTGACGAGGAGCAGCTGCGGCAGGCGGCGCGCGCGTTCGCTCACCGGCTGGCCGCGGAGAGCGCTCCCGGGGGGATGCCCCGGAATTGACTGACGTTCCCGGGCAGGAGTCTGAACTCGCCCGCGCGGCCCGGGAAGGTGACCTGGCCGCGTTCGAGGAGCTGGTGCGGCGGTACCAGCGGCCGCTGTTCGGCTACCTGTACCGGATGTGCGGCAACCCGGCCGACGCCGAGGAGATGACCCAGCAGGCATTGGTGAAGGCCTGGCAGGGACTAAGCGGCTTCCGGGGGGATGCCAGTTTCAAGACCTGGCTGTACCGGATTGCGACCAATCTCTGCATCAACCGGGCGACCCGGCGTAGGCCGACCTGCGAGCTGCCCGAGAGCCTGCCCGCGCCGGAATCGTCGGAGCCGGAGGAGCGTTACGCCCGCGAGCGACGCATCGCGCTGGTGCGGGAGGCACTTGGACAACTGCCGGCGGACCAGCGGGCGGCGCTGGTGATGGTCGAGTACCAGGAGATGAGCTACGAGGAAGCGGCCCGGGCGCTGGGCCGCTCGGTCCGGGCGGTGGATTCGCTGCTGTTCCGGGCCCGGCAGAACCTGCGCCGGCTGCTGGAGCCGGCCCGGGAGAAGGGGATGCTGTGAGACCGACCGCAGGTTTTCGGACGCGGCCGGGTCTAGGGAGGTTAGAGAATCATGAAATGCGGTAACTGCAGGAAGTCGCTCCCGGCGCTGATGGCCGGCGAGCTTGCACCGGCGGCGGTCGGGACGTTGGAGCGCCACCTGGCCGCCTGCCCGGACTGCGCCGGCCTGCGGGCCGGGTTCGAGGCCGACCGGGCGCTGCTCCACGAGCTGCCCGAGCCGGAACCGGGCCCGGGCCTGGTGACCAGGGTGATGGCCGAGGTCCGGGCGGGCCGGCAGGAACGCGGCTGGCGGTTGCCGGCGTTGCACGGGCTGAGGGTCGGGCTGACCGCGGCGGCACTGGCGCTGTTCGTGGCGGGCGGGGCCTGGGTGGGCACGGACCTGGCCGGGCGCGCCGACCTGGAGCTTGACCCGCTGGCGGTAAACGGCATGCCGGCGCTGACCGACTACGTCGACGCGACGCTGGGGAGCGAGCTGTGAAGCCCCGCTGGCTGATCGTGGCGCTGGCGGCTTCGCTGGCGCTGAATGCCGGGGCGATCGGGGCGTTCGCCTGGCACCGCTACCGGCGCTGGAACCGGGAGCGGCGGTTCTACCGTGAGCTGAAGCAAGACACCCGGCAACGGATTTCGGTGGTGCTGGACGAGCACCGGGACGAGATGGATTCGCTCCGGCATGAGTATCTTGATGCCCGGCGGGCGCTGGCACTGCTGGGCGACGAAGAGCGGCCGAACCAGGCGACGTTGGATTCGCTGCTCGACCGGTTGGCGGGCGTCCACCGGGAGATGAACCGGGTGGCGTTCGCGACCGGGCAGGAGATTTTCAGGATGTTCCCGGAGCAACGGCGCGGCATGCTGCGCGAGCGCTGGGAGGGGATGCGGCACCGGCCGGACAGGCACGGTTACCGGTACCGGCCGAGCCGGCGTGACTGCGGACCGGATGGTCCGCCGTCCCCGCCCCGCCGGCCGTGGCGCGAGCGGGCGCCCCGGGACGACAGGTGATGACGGAATGCACGGCGGCCCGGCACCAAGAGAGACGACAGCTCGGTCAAACCATTTGCTGCCGTGGTGCTGGGCCGCCCGTGACAAACAGGACCAACAAAGGAGAATCCGAAGATGAGAAGTAGAACACCACTGATGCTGCTGGTCGCGCTGCTGCTGGTCGCGCTACCGGCGGTGACGGTCGCGGCCGAAGCCGGTCATGACTGCGACGGGTGCGGCAAGGCCGGGATGAGGTCGGGCGAAGGGATGCGGATGGGCCGCCGGGCGGGTCTGGGCCTGCGCGGGGTGGAGCTGACCGAGGCCCAGCGTCAGAAGCTTGATGAGTTGCGGGCCGAGCAGGTGAAGGCGCTGGCGACAGTGCGGGCCGACCTCGAGGTTAAGGCGACCGAGATGGTTGCGCTCTGGCGGGCGGAGAAGCTGGAAGCCAGGAAGCTGGTTGCCAAGGTTAAGGAGATCTCCGGCCTGCGCGAGAAGCTGGAAGTCGCCCGGGTGAATCTCCGGGTGGCGATGCTCGAACTGCTGACGCCGGAGCAGCGGGAGCAGCTCCGGGCGGCCGGTCGCGAAGGCGAGCGGCGAGGTAAAGGCATGGGCGGTGAAGGCCGTAAGGGTCGGGGCATGCGCGGCCAGGGCCGGCAGGGCGACTGCCAGGGTGATTGCGAGAACTGTTCGGGACACGGCGAGAAGTAGCCTCCTTCCTGCTGTCTGCCTCCCAAGACCGGGGCGTCACCGCCCCGGTCTCTCTTTCGAGCAATTGACGCAGCTGGGGTCCCGGGCTAAGATAGACCATGAACGTGAAGCGGTTCGTCACCGCGGCGGGGGTGCTGACGCTGCTGGCCTGCACGGATGTCGCGCCGCTCCCGCCGGAAATCGTCGAGCATCCCGCCGAGGCGTACCAGTCCCAGCCGGTAGGGTTCCGGGTTACCAGCCGGTCACCAGACGGCAGGCCGGTGGTGTTCATCGCGGACTGGGGCGACGGCCGAACTGACACCTCGGCGGTGTCCGGGTCGGGCGACACCGCTACGATGCGCCATGCCTGGACGGCCCCGGGCGGTCACGAAGTGAGCTTCCGGGCTGCGTCCGCCGGCCGGACGGACGAGACCTCGGACTGGTCCGCGCCGGTGACGATGACGGTGCGGGCGAACGGGGTGCCGGCGGTGCCGACGCTGCGGTTGCCGGAGCGGGCGCTGCCCGACGCCTGGACCCTCTTCCGGGCGCATGCGCGGGACCCGGACCTGGACAGCGTGCAGTACCTGTTCGATTACGGCGGTACGGTCGGGGCCTGGACCGGGTTCACCGACGGTGGCGTATCCGGATGGGCGCTGGACTCGCACCGGTTCGGGCGGACCGGGTTGGTGCCGGTGCGGGCGAAGGCCCGGGACTGGAAGGGCAGCGAGAGCGACTGGAGCCCGTCCGAGACGCTGGTGGTCGGGGAAACCGGGGCGGTGCGCTGGTCGTACCGGCCCGAGCGCCGGATCGCCTACGACGGCACGCCGCTGGTCGTGTTCGCCGGCGGCGAGGAACTAGTCATCGTCAGCGGTCGGGACCTGCACGCCATCGGGGCGAGCCACCGCATACTGCCCGGGCCGCCGGGCGCAGAGTTCAGCCCGTACCCGGCCTGGAACGAGCAGGTCGGTCATCTCATCGTCGGCCGGAGCGACGGCGCGTTCTCGGCCTACACGCCGGGGCTGGTTGAGGTATGGTCGGTACGGCCGGAGACGACCGGCCGCTGGAGCGCGCCGGTGATTGCCGGGAGCAGGGTCTACGCGACTTGGGACTACTTCCGGGGCATTCGGCCGCATAACGAGGGCCGGCTCTGGTGCTTCGAGGACCGCGGTACCGGGGTCGAGGTTATCGCCTCGTTCGACTCGGTGACGGTTCTCTCGCCGCCGGTGGCGACTTCCGCAGGAAACGTGATCGTCGGCCGGGCGAGCACGATCGCCTGCCTGACCCCGGACCTCGACTCGGTGATCTGGGAAACCCGGGTCAGCGATGGTCATTCCGTGTACGCGCTAGCGGTTGACGGCGCGGACCGGGTTTACTACAGCGCGCCGGTTGACTACACCCGCTGCGTGGTCGGGGCGCTTGGCCCGGACGGCAGTCCGCTCTGGACCCACGACTCCCGGCTCGCATACGGCATCGCGGTCGGCAGGGACGCCATCTACTGCGCAACCGACATCACTACCGCGTGTCTGGAGTTCGATGGCACCGAGCGATGGACGACGTGGGACGAGGAGGCCCAGATGGATTGCACGCCGGCGCTGGCCGCCAACGGGCTGCTGTACCTGGTCTCCCCCGAATCGGAGGCGGTCCACTGCCTCGGACAGGACGACGGCGTTGAACGCTGGCGCTGTGTTCTCTCAGACCACCCGGCCGGTCGAGACGACATGCCGCGCATCCAGCCGACGCTGACCAGCCGGGGCGACATCATCGTTGCCTACTACGACGGTATCTTCTGCATCGCGGGCTACCGGGACGGGCCGCTCGACCCGGCCGCGCCCTGGCCGAAATGGCAGCGCGACGCGCACAACACCGGCCGGGCCCGGTGACGAACACCCGCGCGGGCTGCGTCGCGCTGATGTCGGGCGGCCTCGACTCGGCGCTGGCGGTGCGACTCATCCAGGACCAGGGCATCGAGGTCACCGGCGTCAACTTTTCCGGCGGCTACTGCCCACCGCCGCTCGATGGCCCGGGACCGGCCGAGGTTGTTTCCGAGCTTCTGGGCATCGAACTGGTCCGGCTGCCGATTGACGAGGGTTTCGTCGAGCTGGTCAAGTCGCCACGTTACGGCCACGGCCGGAACCTGAACCCCTGCATCGACTGCCACATCCTGATGGTCAGGCGGGCCTGGGAATGGGGCCGGTCGCGGGGCGCGGCGTTCGTCATCACCGGCGAAGTGCTCGGCCAGCGGCCGATGTCCCAGCGCAAGCCCGGGCTGGAGCTGGTGGCGAGGCGGTCCGGCGCGGAAGGCTACCTGCTGCGACCGCTGTCCGCCCGGCTGCTCGAGCCGACGGTGCCGGAACGGGAGGGCATCGTGGACCGGGAGCGTTTGCTGGATATCCAGGGCCGGAGCCGGAAGCGGCAGTTCGCGCTGGCGGCGGCACTGGGAGTATCGGGTTTCGCCAACCCGGCGGGTGGCTGTCTCCTGACGGACGTCGGTTACGCGCGTCGGGTACGGGAGGCCTTCGAGCACGGCGAGGACTCGGTCGCGGTGTTGGAGCTATTGCGGCTGGGGCGGCATTTCCGGCTGGGCTCCGGGGTACGGCTGGTGGTGGGCCGGAACGAGGTTGAGAACGACGAACTGGTCCGGCGGGCGCCGGCGGGCGCGGCGGTAATTGACGCGAGCGAACTGCCCGGGCCGGTGGGGCTGCTGATACCGGACCGGGAGACGGACCGGGAGCTCGCGGCCCGCATCTGCGCCCGGTACTCGGACCAGCGGCAGGAAGCATCGGTGACGGTGCGGGCGGCGGGGGTGCCGCTCGCGGTCCGGCCGGCCGGCGCGGCGGAGGCCGCGGCGGTCATCATCGGCTAGCCCGGCAGTCCCACGGGGCTTGACTTGCCGGGCAGCAGTCATATTCTTGCCCGTGCACATCAGCGAGCTCCAGCTGGTCGGGTTCAAGTCGTTCCAGGATAAGACCACCCTGCGGTTCTCGTCGCGGATGAATGCGGTCATCGGGCCGAACGGCTGCGGCAAGACCAACATTCTTGACGCGCTGCGCTGGGTGCTGGGCGAGCAGAGTTCGACCGTGCTGCGCTGCGCAAAGAACGAAGACCTGATTTTCGGCGGCACCGCCACCATCGCGCCGACCAACCTGGCCGAGGTCCGGCTGGTGCTGGCCAATGACTCGCTGCCCGAGTACCCGGCGGAAATCGAAATCCGCCGGCGCTACTTCCGCACCGGTGAGAGCGAGTACTACCTCAACCGCCAGCCCTGCCGGATGAAGGACATCATGGAGGTGTTCCTCCAGTCGGGCATCGGCACCCGGGCCTACTCGATATTCGACCTGCGCCAGATGCGCGAGATCATCGCCGGCAACGTCCGCCGGATGTTCGAGGAGGCGGCGACGCTGGCGAAGTACCGAGAGGCGAAGGCGGACTGCCTGCGCAAGCTCGAGCTGACCGAAGCCGACCTGGTCCGGTTGGACGACATCATCGCGGAGCGCGAGCGGGTGGTGCGCTCGCTCCGACGGCAGTCGGGACGGCTGCGGGTGTGGGAGAAGCTGCGGGCGGAGGAGCGGGACCTGCGGCTGCTCGAACTGAAGGAGGACTACGAGGCGGCGGCACGGGACGCGGCGGCGCTGAGCCGGGACGTCGAAGCGCTGGAGGCCGCGGAGGCGGAGCGGCTGAACGACATCCACCGGCTCGAGGCGGAGCTCGCGCGCAGCCGCGAGCAGGTGCGGGAAGTCCAGAGCCGGAAGGAGCTCATCGCGACCGAGATGCGGCGGCGGCGGGACGCGCTGGCCGGGGTCGAGAACCGGGATCTGGTGACGGGCCAGCGCACCGCATTCCTCGAGGAGGACGCGGCCCGGGCGGACGCGGACCGCGAAGAGCTTGCCCGGAGCATGGCCGAACTCGAAGAGGCGTTCAACCAGGCGGTCCGGAAGCTGGAGCAGGCGAACGCCCGCCAGCAGGAACTGCAGGCGGAGCTGGAGAAGGCCCAGCAGGAGACCGCGCAGGCGGAACAGAAACTCCACGAACTGCGAGTGCACGGGCAGTCGGTACGCGAGAGCTTCCAGGGCCTGCTCGAGAAGCGGAACGCGGTAGGCAGCCGAGAGGATTACCTGGTCGCGGTCGGCCGGAACCTGGCCGAAAACGCAGAGCGGCTGGCGCGCGAGCGGGACGAGACCCGGGCCCGGCTGGCGCAGCTGCGGGCGGAGCGCGAAGAGGCCGGGCATGCCGCGGAGGCCGCAACCGAGGCGCTGGAACGCGCCCGGCAGCAACTGGCGGACGGTGAGGCGGCGCTGACGCGGAGCGCCCGGGAGCGGGCGGAGATTCACCGGGCGCTGCTGGCGTCCCGGGAGCGGCGCGGTCGGCTGGAGAAAGAGCTGGCAGTGCTCCGCTCGGCGCTGCCGGACCTGGTCACGCCGGTGCGCGAGCAACTGGGCGAGCGGGTCCGGGGCGAAATCGGCGGCTACCTGGAGATTGAAGAAGGCTGGGAGCGGGCCTGCGAGGCGGCGCTGCAGTCGGTGCTGCAGTTCCTGGTCGTCGCGGGCGGGCTGAGCTCCGAGGAACTGGCCCGGCTGGCGGAGCACGGCCCAGAATCGGGCTGCGGGCTGGTAACCGAGAGCGAACCCGGGGGCGCGGCGCCGGCGGACCCGGGAACGCCGGAATCGCTGGACCTGCTCAGCCGGCACGTCGGGCTGCGGCTGGGCTGCCCGATGGCGGTGGCCCGGGCGGTCGGGTCGGCGGTCGTGGCGGGCGACAACGCTGACCTCGAGGCGCTCGCCCGGCGGCTGCCGGGCCGGCTGCTGGTCAACCGGCGCGGGTACGCCCGGCTCGAGCAGGGCGGTTACGTGGTGGCCGGGCCGGCGCGGGGCCGGCTGCGGCTCGAGCGCCAGCTGGCGGACACCGCGGCCGGGCTGGCGCGGGCCGAGGAAGAACTGGCCGGGCTGGCCGCGCGCGAGTCCGGGCTAGAAAGCGCGGCGGTCGCGCTGCACCGGCAGGTCGAGGAAGCCCGGGCGACGCTGGTCAAGGCGGAGCGGGTGCGGGGCACGACCGAGGTGCGGAGCGAGACGCTGGGCGCACGGCTGGCGGAGGTCGAGCGGGAGGAAGCCCGGCTGCTGAGCGAGCTTGAGCAGGCAGGCAACAGCCGGCGCGAGAACGAGCGCGCGCTGGCGACTGTCCGGCTGGAACTCGAGGCGCTCGACGCCAAGGTCGAAAGCCAGACCGCGGTCCAGCGCCGGGTGGACGAGGAGGCCGGGACCCGGGAGCAGGAGGCGCGGGACCGGCTGGCCCGGGCGAGCGAGCGGCTGGCCCGGCTGAGCGACGGCCGGCAGCAGGTGTCGCGGCTGGAGAGCGAGCGGGATTTTCTGCGCCGCAGCATCGAAGAGCGGCGGCAGCGGGCAACCGGGCTGGAGCAGCGGGCGGCGGCGGCGCGCGCCGATGCCGCCCGGCTGGCGGAGGAGCGCGAGGCGTCCCGGCCGGAACTGGCCGCGGCCCGGGAGGAAATTGCGGCGCTCGAGGCGCGGGCGGGCGAGCTGTCGGTGGCGGACCTGGTCCGGTCCGAGGAAGAGCTGGAACGCAACCTCGCGGAGCACCGGGAGGCGCGGGAGCGGAACCAGGCGCTGCTGCTCGACCAGCGGATGACACTGCATGCTTTTACCCAGCAGCGCGAGGCGATCCGCCACGAGGCCGCGACCGAGTACGGCACCGACATCGTCAATTTCAAGCCCGGGGCGGAAGAGAACGTGGCGGGCCGGCTGGCCGAAATCCGGGACCGGCTGGCCGCGCTGGGCCAGGTCAACCCGCTGGCGGTCGAGGAGCACGAGCAGGAGCGGAAGGACCTGGACAAGCTGGCCGCCCAGCGGGCGGACGTGGTCGCGGCGCGCGAGAACCTGATCGGCTCGATGGCGGAAATCGACCGCCACGCCCGCGAGCGGTTCCTCGAAACCTACAGCCAGGTCCGGGAGCATTTTCGGGAGGCGTTCCGGCAGATGTTCCTGGCCGGTGAGGCGGACCTGGAACTGCTCGACGAGCAGAACCCGCTCGAGTCGGACATCGTCATCACCGCCCGGCCCCGGGGCAAGAATCCCAAGCGGCTGGAACAGCTCTCGGACGGCGAGAAAGCGCTGCTGGCGGTATCGCTGCTGTTCGCGTTCTACCGCGTCAAGCCGGCGCCGTTTTGTTTCCTGGACGAAATCGACGCGCCGCTCGACGACGCCAACGTCGGCCGGTTCGCGGACTACCTGAAGCAGATGTCGGCGCACACCCAGGTGGTCATCATCACCCACAACCGCGTGACGGTCGAGCGGGCGGACTCGCTGTTCGGGGTCACCGCCGAGCAGCCGGGGGTGTCCAAGCTCGTGTCGGTCAACCTCGCCGAGTACCGCGACAGCGAAGCCGGCGCGTCGGTCAGCTGACCGATGGCGCCGTTCGGTGGCATCGGCCGGGGCATTCGCCGGCTGGCGGCCGGGCTGGCCCGGACGCGGCAGGTGTTCCAGCGGCTGCTCAAGACCGAGGATGTCGAGGAGCTCGAAGAGCTCCTGCTCGGCGCGGACGTCGGGGTGCGGGCAACCGGGCTGCTGCTCGAGCGGATGCGCCGGGCGGGCGGGGACCGGCGGGCGGCGCTCGAAGAAGAAATCGCGCGCATTCTCGCCCCGAGCCAGCCGCCGGCCGCGGCGCCGGACCCGGCGGCGGTGCCGCAGGTGATGATGATTGTCGGGGTCAACGGCTCGGGCAAGACCACCACCACCGGCAAGCTCTGCTACCGGCTGCGCCAGGAAGGCCGGCGGGTGGTGCTGGCCGCAGCGGACACCTACCGCGATGCGGCGGCGGAGCAACTGGCGGTCTGGGCGGAGCGGGCCGGGGTCGAGTTCGTCGGGTCCCGGCAGGGGCAGGACGCGGCCGCGGTCGCGTTCGACGCAGTCAGCCGGGCGAAGAGCCGGGGCGACGACGTCGTGATTGTGGACACCGCCGGCCGGCTGCACACCCGGACCGACCTGATGCAGGAAGTCGTGAAGATCAAGCGGGTGCTGGGCAAGGTCCGGCCGGGCGCGCCGGATGAGACCCTGCTGGTCCTCGACGCGACCGTGGGCCAGAACGGGTTGCGCCAGGCCCAGGTGTTCCACGAACAGCTCGGGCTGACCGGGTTGATTGTGGCCAAGCTCGACGGTACCGCCCGTGCCGGGGTGCTGATTGCGGTCGCGCTTGAGCTCGGCCTGCCGATACGCTACATCGGGACCGGGGAGACGCTCGAAGACCTGGAACCGTTCGAGGCCGCGTCCTACGCCCGGGCGCTGTTCGAGGATGCCTGACCAGGCCCGCTCTTCGCGCTAACCCTCCGCAACGGCCGGATTTCAGCCGGCCCCGGGCAGGCATATTCGAGCTGTCAAACCACAGCGAAAGTGTCATAGCGACTTCTTGCCGAAGGGCGTCGAGGTTTAGGTCGATCGGGCAGGCGGAGGTGCTGGACTTCGCCGGCCCGGTCATGCCGGATGTGAATCGTTCCTTCAGACTACTGCTGTACTGCGACCGTGGTGCCGGCAACGGCATCCGGGCCGTCCCCCGCAAATCCCGGGCCGGACAAGTATCTGCTACAAGTTGGTGGGTGCGGAGCAGGTCCGTCTGACCGCGCACGACTTTGCCGCCCGGCGAGACCCGGACGACGCGGAAGCCTGCTCTCGCGCCGGACCGGGCAGGTTCCTGCGGCGGCCCGCCACCCCGGCGGGCCGCCGCCCGGTGCTCGTACCTGCATTCCCGGGCTGACCCGGGCGGTGGCCGGGTCGGTGATGCGGGCGGTGACCGGGGGGACGAGCGGCCCGGTGACCGGTCCGGTTACCGGGCCGATGCTGGGCCGGGTTGCCCGGCGGATGAGCGGCCGGGTGATGCGCCGGATGACCGGGCGAATGACCGGCCGGGTCGCTCTCCGGGTCACCGGCCCGATGACCGGGGGGATGACCCGGGGGGTAGGGGAGGGGGGAAATTCGGATGCGGATGAAACGCAGACAACACAAGGAGTTAGCCGGATATTCATTTCAACTCGATGGATGGCAATTGGCATCATGGGTCATGGGTAATTCGGGTGGGATGACGGGTTTCGGCCTGAAGGTATCGGCCGCGCTGTACACGGCAGGCCCGCGGTAAGGCCCTCGCGATGACGCTGAGTCGGTTCGGCTTTCGCTCCGTGAGCGGAACCCGGGTTTCTGCCATACATCCAGCGTAGCCAAACGACCCGGCGACCGCCGGCTGCACGTCAGAACTGACATAATCCCTGTGGCATCACCCGGGTGGGGGACGGGGTTGACAGCCCGGGCCGCCGGGTTATACTCACGCTGATGAGGGCGGAGCCGGGTCATCGCTAGTTACCCGAACCGGGTCAGCCGCGTCCGCAGGTGCGGGGACACAGCCCGGCTGACGGCGCAGAGGGCACCGGGCCGGGCGGTGGGGTCAGTCGGGCCGATGGCCGAGGCGTTGATTCCGAGCCACGTCGGGTATCCGAAGCAGGGAAGTTCCCGGGCCGCGCAGCGACCTGGGCCCGATACCGACAGCGAGGTAGCAGATGAACGACAATTCTGTCACTGAGTACCAGCACGTCCGCAACATCGTTATTGTCCGGCACGGTCAGACCCCGGCCAACGCGGCGGGCCGGACCGGCCGGTTCTTCAACACCGCCGGGGACATCGCGCTGCTAGCCGGCAGGCCCGACCACGAGCTCCCGCTCACCGAGAAGGGCAGGGAACAGGCCCGGTTCATCGGCCGCCTGATCCGTGAGCGGTGGGAGTTCGGGCAGTTCAACTACTACTACGATTCAGGCTACCGGCGCGCGATAGAGACGCTGGACCTCGTGCTGGAGGCCTTTCCCGAGACGGAGCGGGCGGAGGGTAAGCGCCGGTCGCACCTCGACCTGCGCGAGCGCGACGCCGGGTATCCCTACGCGCTGACCGTGCACGAGGGCAGGAACCTGTTCCCGTGGTGGGAACGGTACGAGCTGTTGGTCGGGCCGGTCTATGCCCGGCCGCCCGGGGGCGAGAGCATCGCCGACGCCTGGCAGCGGGTGCACATATTTCTGAACTCGGTCCGCCGGGCGCGGGCGGGCAAGGATGTCCTGCTCGTTACCCACGGCCGGCTGATGGTGGGGTTCAAGTACTGGCTGGAGAAGACCCCGGCCCGGGACATAGACCGGCTGTTCGCGGAGTGCAAGGATATCAACAACGGCGAGGCTTGGTGGTACCAGCGCGACCCGACCGACACGCGGTACGATTTCAAGGGTAAGCTGGTGCCGGGAGAATGACCGGCGGTTTCCGCGCGGCCACGGCCGGGCGTTGAGCCCGGAACCTAGCGGGCCAGGACCA
Organism: bacterium; assembly: GCA_046484845.1. Lineage (GTDB taxonomy): Bacteria > Hydrothermota > Tepidihabitantia > Tepidihabitantales > Tepidihabitantaceae > DSBX01. Next base: position 14,987 of record JAWOIB010000068.1, on the reverse strand, counting down.
GCCGCACCCGGACCGTTTCACCCGCGAAGCTGACCGCGCCGAGGTAGACCTGGCCGGAGCGGCGAGCGGTCAACGAGGTTGCCGGGAATAATCTCCGGGGGCGGGCCGGTATATCGGGCATAACCGGAGGTAATCCATGTCGAAATCGCTCGTGCTCGCAATCGTCCTGGCGCTGGGCCTCGCGCCCGGGACGCTGACCGCAGGGCCGGCAGAGGACCGGACGCTGTCGCCGTATTTCTTCATTCCCGGCGGCGACCCGGGGACCGAGAAGCTGCCGTTGATAGCTGCCGGCGCGGACGTGGACATCGCCGGGGTGATTGCGGACGTGCGGGTCGTGCAGAAGTACCGGAACGGAGGGAAGAAGCCGATCGAGGCGGTGTACGTGTTCCCGGCCTCGACCCGGGCCGCGGTGTACGGGATGAAGATGACCATCGGGGAGCGGGTTGTCGTGGCCGAGGTGCAGGAACGGGAGCAGGCCCGGCGGAACTACGAGCAGGCGCTGGAGCAGGGTCGAACCGCCTCGCTGCTGGAGCAGCAGCGGCCGAACGTGTTCCAGATGAACGTCGGCAACATCCTGCCCGGCGACACGGTCGTGGTCGAGCTGTCCTACACCGAGCTGCTGGTGCCGGTCGAGGGGGTGTACGAGTTCGCGTACCCGGCGGTGGTCGGGCCGCGCTATTCGAACCAGCCGGCGGCCGGCGCGCCGGACAGCGAGCGCTGGGTGGAGAATCCGTACCTGCGCGAGGGCGAGTCCGCGCCCTATGGATTCGAGGTCGGTGTGCGGCTGCGGGCCGGGATGGCGATTGCGGAGATGACCTGCCCGAGCCACCGGACGCTCATCAAGTACGACGGCCCGGCGACCGCGAGCTGCCGGCTGGCCGGGGACGAGCGCGACGGCGGCAACCGGGATTTCATCCTGCGCTACCGGCTGGCCGGGAGCAGGGTCGAGAGCGGGCTGTTGCTCTTCCCGGGCGAGCAGGAGAACTTCTTCCTGGCGATGGTCCAGCCGCCGAAGCGGGTAGCGAAGGAGGACATCCCGGGCCGTGAGTACATCTTCATCGTGGACGTTTCCGGCTCGATGTACGGGTTTCCGCTGGACATTTCGAAGAAGCTGCTGCGCGACCTGATCACCGGGCTCAGACCGTCGGACCGGTTCAACGTGCTGTTGTTTGAGAGCCGGAACTCGGTGATGGCGGAGAAGTCGGTAGCCGCGACCGAGGCCAACTTGGCGCGGGCGGTGCAACTCATCGAGGAGCAGCGGGGCGGCGGCGGGACCGAGATGCTGCCCGCGCTGAAGCGGGCGCTGGCGCTGCCGCGCACCGAGGGGATATCGCGCTCGGTGGTGATCGTGACCGACGGGTACGTAACGGTCGAGGCGGAGGCGTTCGACCTGGTCCGGAACAGCCTCGGGGACGCCAACCTGTTTGCGTTCGGCATCGGCTCGAGCGTGAACCGGCACTTGGTCGAGGGGCTGGCCCGGGTCGGGATGGGCGAGCCGTTCATCATCACCGACCAGCGCGCGGCCCCGGCCGAGGCGGAGCGGTTCCGGAAGTACGTCGCGACGCCGGTGCTGACCGGGGTCCGGCTCCGGTTCGAGGGGTTCGATGCCTACGACGTGGAGCCGGCCGGGGTCCCGGACGTGCTGGCGGAGCGGCCGGTGATCGTGTTCGGGAAGTACCGGGGCCGGCCGCAGGGAAGAATCGTCGTTACCGGCCGGAGCGGCCGGGGCAGTTACCGGCAGGTGCTGGAGGCAAGCCGGACCGCGGCGAGTGCGGGTAACGCCGCGCTCCGCTATCTCTGGGCCCGGCACCGCATCCAGTTGCTTGACGATTACAACAGCGTCCGGAACGACCCGAAGCGGAACGAGGAGATCCTCGCGCTCGGGCTGAAGTACAACCTGCTGACCCGGTTGACCTCGTTCGTGGCGGTTGACACCCGGGTGCGGACCGTCAATGGCCGGCCGGAGGTGGTCAAGCAGCCGTTGCCGCTGCCCCAGGGTGTATCCGAGTACGCGCTCGATGCGACCGCCGGTGCCTCGCGTACCGCGGTGCCGGGGCTGGTGGGCAAGGCCGGCCGGGGGTACGCGCAGGAGCCGGTTTCGCCCGCGCCGAGCGAAACGGCCGGCGAGCGGTCCGCGCCCGCGGTCAGCGTCAGAAGCGTCAAGGTGACCGGCATCGGGTCGGCCGACGCTGCGGTGCTGGCGATGGACGTGGAGGAGGCGGTCAAGGGTCTGCGGCCCGGGCTGGCGGCGGCCTACGCGGTCGAGCTGGTTGCGAACCCGGGACTGGCGGGAGAGCTGTCCGCCTGGTTGACGGTCGGAGCGGACGGGGCGGTGAAGAAGGTGGAGTTCCCGAAGCAGGCGCTGAGCCGGGGATTGTGCGAGGCGGTGAAGCGGCTGCTGGGCGGGCTGAAGTTTGACCTCGAAGTCGGGCGTGGTGCGATGGTGGTGGTCGTGCTCGGCTTCCAGACCTGACCTCCGCAGGGCCTCCGCAGGGCCGGGCGCGACAGAGCGCCCGGCCCGCCCCTTCGGCCGGGTATTGACGAACTTGCCAAACGGCCGAGAATGATTCGAGAGGAGCAGCAATGACATCACTAATCATCCTTGCGACGCTGGCATCGGCGCCGGCGTCGTTGAGCCGGACCCCGCTCGCGCACGACGGGCGCACCTTCCATTCGCCGGGCCGGGCGTACCGCGCAGAGGTGGAGTACGAGACGCGGCTGACCGACTTCGTGCCGTTCAGCCGGTTCGAGCTGTATGACGCGGACAGCAGGCTGGTGTACGCGCGGCCCGGGGAGGGCATTACCACGCTGGTGATCAGCGACCAGGGCGTCGTGGTCGGGGCGGAGTTCGACGGGCCGGTTTCGGGCCGGGCCCGGCTTCGGTTCTTCGACCCGGCCGGGGAGGAACTCGGTAGGGCCGATATCGGGTTCTACGGCGGGCAGGAGTTCTCCGGGGACGGGAGCGTGTTCTGCGTCAACGACGGCCGGGCCGGGGTGCGGGTGTTCACCAGCGCCGGTCGGGAGTTGTACGACCTCGGACCGGCGAGCGGGTTCGCAGTGTCGGCCGACGGCCGGCAGGTCGTGCTGGTCCGCGAGGAGGCGCTGGTGCTGTACCGGGACGGGGTCGAGCAGGCCAGGGCGCGGCTGGCGGGCCCGCTGGTCCGGGAACTGCGGTTTTCGCCGGACGGCGGGCGGGCCGGGTACGTCGAGCGGCACGGGCTCAGGGTGTTCCAGACTGATGACCTGATGGAATTGCTGAGCTGGCGGCCGGGCCCGGCGGACCCGGAACCGGTGTCGCTGGATCTGGCCGAGGACGGCCGGGTGCTGGTCGGGTTGGGCAAGGCGCACGGCCGGATGGCGGTGTTGCTGCTGGCCGCGGACGGGACCGAAGCCTGGCGGCAGGAACTGACCCACGAGCGCTGGAACGCGTTCAGCCCGAAGGTGCGTTTCGGGCCGGCAGGAGCAATCACGGTCGAGACGGTCGAGGAGCTGGAAACCTACGGGTTGGGGGATGAGAGATGAGAGGCCTGGCGCTGCTCTGTATTGCTACTGTCGCCTTCGGCCTGCCCTGGCCGCATTTTCCGACCAACCAGCCGCACCACGTCGGCAACTACTGGGGCAACTACCAGGACTATGGCGGCAGCCCGTACCTGCACAACGGGATAGACATCATGACCGTCTCGATGGCGCCCTGCGTGGCGATCAAGGCCGGGTACGTGAAGCAGATATGGACGAACGCCAACCCGCTGTACAACGGGTTGACCGTGGCGGACTCGGCCGGGACCGCGTTCTGCCACGGGCTGATGTACTACCACGTTGACCCGACGACCATCCGGGTGCAGGTCGGCGACACGGTGCGGGTCGGCGACACGCTGGCGATGATTGTCAACTGGCCGGTGGCGAACTTCCACCACAATCATTTTTCCTGGAACCGAAACTCCGGCCAGCCTTGGTCCAGTTACGGCGGTTTCTTCCGCAACCCGCTGTTGGACCTCGTACCGTACGGCGACTCGATTGTGCCGAACTTCCTCGACGCCTACCCCAACCAGCGGTTCGCGATCTGCACCGACAACACTTCGAACTACCAGGGCAAGGATAGCGTGTACGGCCGGGTGGACCTGATCTGCCGGCTCGAGGACCGCGTCAACCACCGGCTCTGGAAGGTCAACGTCCACCGCATCATGTTCACCATCCGGGACAGCGTCGGCAACACCGTCGTGCCGCCGACGCGCGGGTTCGAGTTCACCGACTCGCTCGACGGGTACACCCGCGTGCAGTCGCGGGTGGTGTACAAGCAGGATGGGGTCTGCCCGACCCGGTGCGATTACGACTCGCTCAACCGACGCTACTACTTCATCTTCACCAACACCAACGGTGACTCGCTCATCCAGGCGCAGGACTCGCTGGGTCATTGGAACACGACCGCGGTACCGGACGGGCCCTACTGGATAATCGTGGCCGCATCGGACCGGGCCGGCAACCTGGTGACGGACAGTATGATGGTTCGGGTGAAGAACAACCCGGCCCCGGTGCGGGATGTCGGGGTGGCGGCGCTGGTGATGCTGCCGCTGGTCGAGCGGGGGCTGTTAGTGGCGCCGGTCTGTTCGGTGCAGAACTACGGTACCACGACCGAGAGTTACACTGTCCGGCTGCGCATCGGCACGACCTACGATTCGACACTCGGGGTTGTCAGCCAGCCGCCCGGCAGCAAGTACGAGCTGGTTTTCCCGCCCTGGATGGCACCGGGCGTACCCGGCCCGTACGCGGTTTCCTGTTCGACCCGGCTGGCCGGAGACCAGTACCCGGCCAACAACGCCCGTTACTGTACGACCCGGGTGGCGCTGCACAACGTCGGGGCATCGGCGATACTCGCGCCGCGCGACACGGTGGATTCGGGCGCGGTCGTCGTGCCCAGGGCGGTCGTCCGCAACTCCGGAGACCGGAACGAGACCTTCGACGTCCGGTTCCGCATCGGGGTCGGGTACTCGGACCGGCGGCAGGTGACGGTGCCGAGCGGGATGACCGACACGGTGGCGTTCGCATCCTGGACCGCGCCAGGGCAGGGCTGGCACGCGACCAGCTGTTCGACCGAGCTCGGCATCGACGACGACCCGACCGACAACAAGGTCGAGGACTCGGTGTACGTGCTGCCCGGGACCGGGCTGGCCAGTGAGCCGGCGCCGCCGGCGTTGGCGCTGCACGGCGCGCGGCCCAACCCGCTGGGCGGGGCCGGCTGGGTGCGGTACGACCTGTCACTGGCCGGACCGGTGGCGCTCGAGCTGCACGACGCGGCGGGCCGCCGGGTAGCGGTGCTGGCGGCCGGGGTGCAGCCTGCGGGTCGGCACCGGGTCCGGCTGGACGGCAGCCGGCTGGCGGCCGGAGTCTACTGGCTGCGGCTGCGGGTTGGGGACCGGGTGCTGACCGGTAAGGTAGTCGTCAACAGCTGACCCGGCCCGCGGTGGCCAGCGAACGGCGCAGTTCCGCGGCAAGGGCGTCGGTCAGAAACCGTCGGGGATCAGGTACTCGCAGTACCAAGTTTCGTCTGCCGACTCTGCCAGGGATACGACGACAATGCCGGCCTGGGTATCGCGCAGCAGGTGATGTCTTACGTCACTTCCATCCAGTTGAGCCGGCAATGGGAACTTACCTCCGTTATGACCTGCTCCATCTGCACGATAGACGACCGGTTGGCCTCGGTCCAACAGCAGGACGAAGCAGTGATTCCGGGCGATGAGAAGGTCGACGGCTATCATCCCGAAGTTCATCTCGACCGCATCCAGCAGATAGCGCAGTGGCTCATTCGCCGGGTCCGTATCCGGTAACACTATGGGCGGCTCTTCATAAACGATGATCGAGTCCTGCCGAGCGCCATCCTGACTGTGGACATACACTCTTCCCGAGAAATGGACATCGGCCAGATAGTACTTGTCTCCATACCGTCTGGCCAAACCGCCGGCTGCAATGTAACCGAGCTTCAGCTTCCTGAAACGCTCGTTCAGCCTGCCCCAGAAGCCTGCGAACTCGCCCTTGTAGTTGTAGGCCGCAAACTGGTGCACATCTCTCGCGTAGAACTCGCCTGAGAAGGGATTATCCTCCGGGGGCACGTCCTCATCCAGCATCTGTGTCCCGGTCTTCGGCCAGCCCTTTTCGAAGGGCAGGAAGATGAATCCGGCGTCGCGCACGAAACGCGCATCAATGTGCGCCCGGCCGCCGCTGACGGTATCGGGAAGAGGAGTGAAGCGAGCACAGGCCACCGGCTTGTTGGACCGAACACGCTTCGTTACCAGGACCGCCGCGTTGCGATATCCGAAGTTCGTGTCCGTACCGCTGACTTCCATCTCGACACTTGGCAGCGAGGCCGTGACCGTAAGCGTGGAGTCGTCGAGGAAGTCGTGGCTGAAGTACATCGAGTTGATGATGTTGTTTCTCTTCAGCCAGGAGAGCACCGCTCCCGGAACCTCGGCGCTGACAAACATCGTCTCTTCGCTGGAATCGGGATACAGGACATTGTCCAGTTCACCCGTGGCAAGGTCGAAGACAAAGATGTGATTCGTCAGGTCATCACGCAGAGCGAGGCGAGAACCGGACGGGTTGATGCTCAGGTAGTAAGCGGTGGACAATGGAGACGTGTCCGTGTCGAGGAGTCTCATCCGTCTTGCGGGTTGGAGCGGATCACCGCCAGTCTTTCGGATGACCGTATCTTTCGCCTCGGGTCTCAGTGCCCTGGGTCGAGAGGAATCGGCAACGAACCGGGCAACCGTTGCCGAATCTACAACACCGAGCAGAGAGTAGGACGAAATCAGCTCCCCGCTCTCAACGCAGAACTTGGTGGCAAACGGGCTCTGCAAGGAACCTGCGGAGAGGACGAATGCTTCCAGGAACCGTTCGTCCGTGACCCGGATGTGGTCAGCGGCAAAGTTCCTTCTTTCCAGGTATCTCTCGGCTGCGCGTCTTCGGTTGTGCACGGCCAGAACCATGATATCCGCCTGTACTCCAGTCTTGCGGAGGAGGCGTATGAAAGGGTTGACCGCGCCCTCCAGCCTCGCCGCAACCATCGGCGGGATGACAAACACGTACACGGTATCCGACTTGAAGGGGATACCGAGGTCGGCAAGGAAACGAGCTGTCTCCTCTGCGCTACCTTCGACCTGAAGCAGTTGGTGGAGCTGCTCCGCCCGCGCTCCCGGCCCGACCACAGGGTGAAATGCTGCAAGGGCGAGGAGCAGAAGAACAGACGCCCTTCCGCTCCTCGCCGGTGGTGATGGGTTCATTCCTGTGTCATACTGTGAATGACCAGCTCAGAGCCCTGCATCTCAGTGATTTCGGGGTCTATCGGGTCCAGAACCGCCCGGTACACCTCGAAACCGACCACGGGATAGACCAGCCACTCATTGGGGTTCGGAGAGGCCGTGTCCAACTCGATCGTGGCACACGCTGAACTGCTCTCCTTCGGACACAGAGCCGGCGGGATGAGTTGAACCCCACCCTTGCCATAGATCGTGATGGTGGCAGCGTTCGCAACCAACGGCATCAGCAGGAGCAGTAACGCGATGGCACAAGGCAGTGCCTTGGACAGCGTCCTGCGACCTCGGTCAGGCGTGAGCATCATCACGTACTCCTTTCGCAATCAGGACCCATTCCCCGATTGCGACCAATAATACTCTCTCTCTCTCTCTCTCTTGTCAACCCAAGGACCCACATGACCGATACACACAAAGCATTGTCCAGCAACAACTTATGCCCACATTGAGACTGGCGATGCCAACAGGGCAAGGGGGGGCTTGCCGTCAGCGTGTGCTTACCGGTAAGGTGGTCGTCAACAGCTGACCCGGCCGGAGGCGGCCAGCGAACGGCGCAGTTCCGCGGCAAGGGCGTCGGTCAGACCGCCTGCCGGCAGTCGCCAGCGCCAGTTGCCCGATGTCGTGCCCGGGGTGTTCATCCGCGCCCGGGCGTCCAACCCGAGCAGGTCCTGGGCCGGGAAGATAACCAACCCGGCCGGCGACGCAAGGCAGGCCTCGAGCAACGTCCCTGCGTCTGGCTCATTTGCCCGCCGCCGTTCTTCCGGCCCGGCTTCCTCTTCCAGCCAGCCCCGGAGCGTGTTGGTGTCGTGGGTTGATGAATAGAGCACCGCGTCAGCCGGCACCAGGTCCGGCCGGTGCGGGCTCCGGTGCCTGCCGAAACCGAACACCGCTACCTTCATCCCGGGCAGGCCGGCCCGGCACCGGGCGCGCTCGACCGCGGGTGTGATATGGCCGAGGTCCTCGGCGATGAAGGGCAGATCCGGAAATTCCACATTCAGCGCGGCCAGCAGTTTCGCACCCGGCGCGCGCACCCAGCGGCCGCGTTCCGCGGTCCTCTCCCCGGCCGGCACCTGCCAGTACGCGACCAGTCCCCGGAAATGGTCGAGCCGGACCACGTCGAACAGCCGGAGCGCCCGGGCACAGCGGTTGAACCACCAGTCGAAGCCATCCCGCACCAGCACGCGCCAGTCGTACACCGGGTTACCCCAGAGTTGGCCGGTCCTCGAGAAGTAGTCGGGCGGGACCCCGGCAGCGAACCGGGGCAGTCCCTGCCGGTCGAGCTTGAAGTAGTGGCGGTTGGCCCAGACGTCCGCGGAGTCGTGGTCCGGGTACATCGGCAGGTCGCCGATGATGCGGATGCCGCGCCGGTGGCAGTGCCGACGAAGTTCCCGCCACTGCCGGTCGAGCAGGAACTGGACGAACCTGTGCCGCCGGACCTCTGAGCCGAGTTCGTCCGCGGCCCGGGTCAGCGCGGCCGGTTCCCGGTCGCGCTGGGGCGAAGGCCAGGCGGTCCAGGCAACGCCGCCAAAACGGCGTTTGAGCGCGGCGAAGAGCGCGTAGTCATCAAGCCAGCCGGATTCCGCAGCGCAGAAGCGGCGGAACGCAGGGTCCGGCAGCGCGCGTCCGACCGCCCGGTCGAGCAGGTCCCGCTTCCAGCGCGAGGCTCCGGGGTAGTCGGCCCGGGCCGACGGGAAGCGGGGCGGTCGGGTCTCTCCCGGCGCGAGCAGGCGGTCCCGGACCAGCAGTTCCGGGCTGATGAAAAGCGGGCTCAGCGCGTTCGAGGAGATGCTGCGGTAGGGCGAACTGCCGTAGAATGGGTCAGTCGGGTTCAGGGGCAGGACCTGCCACCAGCGGAATCCGGCCGCGGCCAGCCAGTCGGCGAACGCCTGCGCCGCGGGTCCGAAATCGCCGATGCCGTGCGGACCGGGCAGGCTGGAGACGTGGAGCAGGACACCGGCGGTACGGGAAGAAGAGGAGTTCAAGCCAAGGGCCGGAAGTGAGGAGTGCTTTCCTTCTCGTCCTGCTCCTTTCTTCCTCACCCCTGCTACGTCCCTTCCTGCCTGTAGACATCCGCCCCGGTGCCGAGCGCCGGGATGTTGCTCCGGGCGTTGTGGAGGATGTCGGTGAATCCTTCTTCGAGCCGGATGCCCGTGTGCTGGAGGCACATTTCCATCGCCCGCGCGGCGGAGCGCATGACCTGGATGGTGGCCGGTTCCGAGATGTCGTCGAAGAACCAGCCGCAACTGGTGAATGACAGGAGCGTCCAGCGCTGCATTTCGAGCAGGCCGGCGATGAGTTCCCGGTCGGGTGCGGAGAGCGGCCGGCGGGCGTGGCGGTCGAGCAGGCCGGCCAGCGCGGGCGGGTCGAGGACCGCCTCGATGTACTCGTCGCGCAAGGCCCACGGGTCGGCTACCAGCGGTTCGAGCGCTTCCTCGTATGCGGGCGCGACCGTGTCGCGCAGCCATTCGACCGCGGCCCGGAGCGGTGCGCGCCAGCCCTGCTGCCAGCCCGGGTGCAGGCCGGTACAGCAGCCGCAGTCGCCGCGCCAGCGCTCGACGCCGTGGACGCAGCTCCAGGAACTGCGCTCGACCAGCGTCGCCGGGGTTTCGGGCGGGCAGGCGGCGAGGTACTCGCCGTAGACGGTCAGCCGCGTGCCGGTCGTCTCGAGCCGGTCCAGGCAGTGCCTGAGCGTCTGCTCGCCGGAGCGGTGGTGGTGACCATAGGTCTCGCCGTCGGTCGCGACGCTCACAAGCTCACCCCGCGCAGCAAGCAGCCGGTCGGCAAACCGGTCCGCGTCAGCCAGCAGGTCCCGGAACGCGAGTTCGTTGGCGATGGTCCCGTCGTAGGTGAAGAGCGCCAGCTCCCGGCCCGAGGGCAGGGGACAGCGGTACGCGCCCGGCCCGTGCCCGGCCTGGTGAGGGGCGAGGATGGTGAACCTGATGCCGGCTTCGGCCAGTGTCTCCAGCGTCGGGATGTCCGCCGCGGTCTCGGCCAGCCAGATGCCCTCCGGGTCCCGGCCGAAGCGGTGCCGGAAGTCGCGGATGCCCCAGCGGACCTGGGTCCGGCGGTCGCGGTCATTGTCAAGCGGCAGGATGCTGTGACCCCAGGCCTGGGCAATGGCCGGGCCGTGGCCGCCGAACCGGGCCTGGCCGGTCCGGTCCGCCTCAAGCAGCAGCGCGTAGCTGTCGGGCGCGTGCCGCTCGAGCCAGGCCAGCAGGGTCGGGCCGAAGTTGAAACTGGTGCGCGCGTAGTTGCCGGCCCGCGCGTTGGGCGCGTAGCATTCGGCGGTGATGCGCTCGTTCCAGTCGTGGCAGGGCGCGGCCGCGGGCTGTTCGTCCACCTGCCCGGTCCAGGGATTGGTGCGGTCCGGCTGGTAGCAGTGGCTGTGGATGCAGACCCGGGGCGCGGTCATCCGGACGGCTCCAGCACGACGAGCCCGAGCGGCGGCAGGGTCAGCACGAGCGATTGCGGGTGACCGTGGCAGGCGTCCGGCCCGGCCGCGACCCGGCCGAGGTTGCCGAGCCCGGAACCGCCGTACTCGGCCGCGTCGCTGTTGAGCAGTTCCCGCCAGCGGCCGGCGACCGGGACCCCGACCCGGTAACCGGCGCGGGGCACCGGTGTGAAGTTGGCGACCGCGAGCAGGACCCGGCCGCCTTCGCCCCGGCGCAGGAACGCGAACACGCTCTGCGCGGAATCCGCGGCGACGACCCACTGGAAGCCCTGCGAGTCGCGGTCGAGCGTGGAAAGCGCCGGGTGGCCGAGGTAGAGCCGGTTCAGGTCCGCGACCCAGCGACTGACCCCGGCGTGCGCGGGCGCGTCGAGCAGCTGCCAGTCGAGCGGTGAATCGTGGTCCCATTCCCGGCGCTGGCCGAACTCGCCGCCCATGAAGAGCAGTTTCGCTCCCGGGTGGCAGTACTGCCACCCGAGCAGGAGCCGGAGCTGGGCGAATTTCCGCCAGTCGTCGCCGGGCGTCTGCTCGAGCAGGCTGTGCTTGCCGTGGACGACCTCGTCATGGGACAGGGGCAGGATGTAGTTCTCGCCGTGGGCGTAAGTCAGGCCGAAGGTCAATTCGTTGTGGTGCCAGCGGCGGTGGACCGGGTCCCGGCCGCAGTAGCTGAGCGTGTCGTGCATCCAGCCCATGTTCCACTTGTACCCGAAGCCAAGCCCGCCCAGGTGGACCGGCCGGGTCACGCCCGGCCAGGCGGTGGATTCCTCCGCGACGGTGAACGCGCCCGGGCAGCGGGAGTAGACCGCGCAGTTGAGCCGACGCAGGAACTCCATCGCCTCGAGGTTCTCCCGGCCGCCGAACGGGTTGGCCAGCCACTCGCCGTCCGGCCGGGAGTAGTCGAGGTAGAGCATCGAGGCGACCGCGTCAATCCTGAGGCCGTCGGCGTGGCAGCGGTCGAGCCAGAAGAGCGCGCTCGAAGCGAGGAAGCTGGCAACCTCGGGGCGGCCGTAGTTGAAGATGCAGGTGTGCCAGTCCGGGTGTCGGCCCCGGCGCGGGTCCTCATGTTCGTACAGGCAGGTGCCGTCGAACCGGGCGAGGCCGTGTGGGTCGTCCGGGAAATGGGCGGGCGACCAGTCGAGGATGACCCCGATGCCGGCCCGATGGAGCCGGTCCACGAAAGCGCAGAACTCGTCCGGCGTGCCGTACCGGCCGGTGGGCGCGAAGTAACCGGTTGTCTGGTAGCCCCAGGAGCCGTAGAACGGGTGCTCCATCACCGGCAGGAGCTCGACGTGGGTGAACCCGGCGTCGAGGACGTAGGGAATCAGCGCGTCGGCGAGCTCGTCCCAGCCGAGGAACCGGTTGCCCGGACCCCGGCGCCAGGAACCGGCGTGGAGCTCGTAGATGGCCAGGGGCCGGCGGTGCGGGTCTGTTTCCAGCCGGGCGGCGAGCCAGTCATCGTCCTGCCAGTCGTGCGCCGGCGCGTGAACGATCGCGGCGTTGCCCGGGGCGGGTTCGAAACGGAGCCCGAACGGGTCGGCCTTCTCCAGCGCCGGGCCGCCGTCCCGTGGCTCGATGCGGAACTTGTAGCGCACTCCCGGTCCGGCGCCGGGCACGAAGCCCTCCCAGATGCCGGACGAGTCCCAGCGCACCGCGAGCGGCGAGGCCGCCGGGTTCCAGTCGTTGAAATCGCCGATGACCGTGACCCGGGCCGCGGAGGGCGCCCAGACCGCGAACAGGGTGCCTGTCCGGCCGTCAACCACCTGCGGGTGCGCGCCGAGAAGGTCGGCGAGCTGGCAGTGAGCGCCCTGGCGGAACAGCCAGGTGTCGAGTTCGGAAAGCAGCGTCGGGCCGTGAACGACCGGTTCAGCAGGCATCAGCGTATCTTAACCGGCCGGTCGGCAGGGTCAACGAGCCGTCCCGGCGGGCCGGGCGGCCGGCCTTGCCAACCGGGGTTGGGCCGCTATACTGACCAACACTGTTACCCCGGCGGGCGCCCGGCCGCGGGGTCAGGAAAAACCGCAGAGAAAAATGACCTGTGTCCAGACTACCCGCAATCACCGGTGCCCGGGGAGACCGGTCGTCGGGGGTAGCCCATCCATTGCACAGTATCCCGCAAGGAGTCAGCCATGAGAATGTTCATTGACAGCGCCGATATCGGCGAAATCCGCGAGGTCGCGGGCTGGGGTATCCTCGAAGGCTGCACCACCAACCCATCACTGGTGCAGAAGACCGGCCGGCCGTTCCGGGACTGCGTCGCGGACATCCTGAAGGTCGTGGACGGCCCGGTCTCGGTCGAGGCGGTCTCGCCCGACGCCGAGGGCATGGTCCGGGAGGGCGAAGACTGGGCGAAGCTCGACCCGGAGAAGGTGACGGTGAAGATCCCGATGGGCATTGAGGGCCTGAAGGCGATAAGCGCGCTGGCGGACCGGGAGATCAAGACCAACTGTACGCTGGTCTTCTCCGCGACTCAGGCGATGCTTGCCTGCCGGGCCGGCGCGACGTTCATCTCCCCGTTCGTCGGCCGGCTGGACGACATCGGCCATGACGGGATGGAAGTCGTCGGCGACATCGTCGAGTTCATCGACGGATATGGGCTCGATACCGAGGTCATCGCCGCCAGCATCCGCCACCCGCTGCACGTCGTCGCGGCCGCCCGGCTGGGCGCGCATATCGCGACGGTGCCGTTCAAGGTGCTCAAACAGATGGCCGCCCACCCGCTGACCGATATCGGCATCCGCAAGTTCCACGAGGACTTCACCAGGATTCCCGGCGGCGGCCGGAAGGAGGGCTGATGCCGCTTCTCGACAGCCGCACCGGCAAAGTCCGGACCGAGCACGGCGCCGCCTCACTGACCCAGGCCGCCCAGATGATGCGCGGCTACAACCTGATTGCGCTGAACGCCGCCGGCTCCGGCCACGCCGGCGGCACGCTCTCAATCATGGATATCGCGGCCGCGCTCTACCTGCACGTCGCCCGCCACGACCCGGAGAACCCGGAGTGGCCGGACCGGGACCGGATCATCTGGTCCACCGGCCACAAGGCGCCGGCGCTCTATGTCGCGCTGGGCATGGCCGGCTACTTCCCGGTCGAGGATGTGGTGCGGCTGCGCCGGTTGTATTCTCCGTACCAGGGCCACCCGCACCGGCTGAAGCTGCCCGGGGTCGAAGCCTCGACCGGCTCGCTCGGGCAGGGGCTGTCGATCGCGGTCGGGATCGCGCTCGCGACCCGGCTCGACAAGCGGGGTTCCCGGGTGTACTGCATCACCGGCGATGGCGAGCAGCAGGAAGGCCAGGTCTGGGAGGCGGCGATGGAAGCGGGCAACTTCGCGCTCGACAACCTCTGCTGCATCCTGGACCGGAACCGGCTTCAGATCGACGGCTGGGTCAAGGAAGTCCAGAACATCGAACCGATCGCCGACAAGTACCGGGCGTTCGGCTGGCACGTCACCGAGATCGACGGCCACAACATGCAACAGATTCTGAACGCGTTCGAGAAGGCGGCGAAGGTCACGGGCAAGCCGACGCTGATCATCGCCAATACTACCAAGGGCAAGGGCGTCAGCTTCATGGAAAACGTTGCCGGCTGGCACGGCCGGGCGCCCAACGATGACGAGCTGCACCGGGCGCTCAAGGAACTGAACCTTGATTTCCGGCTGGACAGCAAGGCGCTCAAGCAGGTCGCGCTCGATTACCAGGCCAAGGTGGATGTCGAACTTGCGGCCCGGGTGCCGAAGTTCGGCCGGGACTACTTCTGGAACCGGCAGGAGCAGATGCAGGTCGAGATGAAGCCGACCCGGGCCGGGTTCGGCCAGGCGCTTGAGACCTGCGGTGCGGACCCGCGCACGATCGCCATCGGCGCCGACATCTCGGGTTCGATCCTGATATCGAAGTTCTACGAATGCGACGGCAGCCGGTGCGACCGCTGGATTTCGGTCGGCATTGCCGAGCAGTCGGGCACCGCGCTCGCCGCCGGGCTGGCCCGGGAAGGCAAGCTGCCGGTGTTCGGGACGTACGGCGTGTTTGCCGCGGGCCGGAACATCGACCAGCTGCGGACCACGGTCGCCTATGGCGATTTCAACGTGCTCGTCGCCGGGGCGCACTGCGGGGTGTCGGTCGGGCCGGACGGCGCGACCGACACCCCGCAGTGCGCCCCGGCGACGAGCACGTTGAAATCGCCATAGGCGACCGTGGTCCGCAGCTGGTCGATGTTCCGGCCCGCGGCAAACACGCCGTACGTCC
>JAWOIB010000009.1:0-5532 GCA_046484845.1 bacterium | reverse complement strand
CCAGCCGGTAGTCGTTGATGCGCCGCCTCGCGCCATACTCGGTCCAGTTCCTGGCCAATGCCGGCTCGACGGTCGCAGTCGTGTATGTGCCTTTGCTGGCTCGTGACCTTGGCGCCGGCACCTCGACGATCGGGCTGCTGGTGGCGACCTACCAGGTCGCGGCGCTCCTTTCCAACATGCTGTTCGGCCGCTGGGCGGATTACGGCAACCGCAAGACCTTCGTGGTCGTGGGGACCACGCTGACCGCAGCCGCGCTGGCCGCGCATACCTGGGCCGGCGGGCTGGCCGGGCTGTTCGCGGTCCGGGCGCTCACCGGCCTCATGATGGGCGTGTTTCCTTCGGCGCTGGTCGCGTACTACTACGACGGCCGGCCGCGACTGGGCCGGTTCACCTCGCTCGGGGCGCTGGGCTGGGGCGCGGGCGCGTTCGCGGCCGGTGCGGTGACGCTGGGCTGGCTGTTCCCGGTTGCGGGCGCTGCGCTGGCGCTCGGCGCAGTGGTCGCGGTCGCGGGCCTGAGCGACCAGCGGGTCCGGCTCGCCCAGCCGTTTTTCGACGGCCGGGTGCTCAAGCGCAACTGGCGACTCTACCTGTCATTCTACCTGCGGCATTCGGGCGCGGCCTCGATCTGGGCGATCTTTCCCGTCTATATGTCGGACCTGGGCGCGAGCCGGTTCGGGGTCGGGCTGCTCTACGCGCTCAACCCGGCGGCCCAGTTTCTTCTCATGAACGCGTTCGAGCGCGGCGCGGAGAAGCCGATGGTCCGAGGTGGGCTGGCGCTCTCGGTTGCGGTGTTCGTGGCCTACGCGTTCGTGACCGACTACCGCTGGCTGATCCCGGTGCAGGTCGCGCTGGCGCTGTCCTGGTCGCTGCTCTACCTCGGTGCGCTCAAGCGGCTGCTCCGGCGCAACCCGGAACGCTCGACCGCGACCGGCCTGCTCCAGTCCGTGCTCGGGCTGTCGGCGGTGACCGGCGCGCTGCTCACCGGGGTGACCGGCGCGCACGGCTACCGGTTGGTGATGCTGGCCGCGGCGGGGCTGGCGCTGGCCGGGATGCTGGTCTTCTTTCTCGTCCCCGACCGCGAGGCCTAACGCGACAGCAGGAAGACCGCGAGCGCGGCTGAGGCCATCCCCAGCGCCCGGGTCAGCGTTACCGGTTCCCGGAGCAGGGCGATGCCGAGCAGGGCCGGGACCAGGATATACATCCCGGTCAGCGGTACCACCACCGAGGCCGGGCCGCGGTCCAGCGCGAGGTAGAACGCGAGCGTCGCGACCCCGGCGAGTAACCCGGAGACGGCAACCAGCGGGGTCGGCCGCAACTCACCCCGGCTGGTCGCGAAAGCGAAGGCGGCAATCGGCAGCAGGCTGGCCACGGTTGCCCAGAGCGCGAGGCCGGCGGGCGAGGCGGTCTTCGTTGCCAGCTTGCTGACGAAGCCCCAGCCACCCCAGCAGACCAGCGCGATGACGCAGAGCAGGCGATAGTCCATGCCGAATGGTAGGGCCGGCAACCCGGCTGTCAAACACCCACGAGCAGACTATTGACAAAACCCAATACGGACTAAAATGGTCGCGTGCTAAACGCCGTTTCGGGCCGCTGGTAGACAGCAGGCCCGGGAGAACAATAACCCATGAACCAGCATCCTGTCCGCGGGGACGAGATGTCCCTTTCGTCCGAGCCCGGAGTTCCGGTCGAAGAGGCGGAACCTCCAGGTAGTCCGGCCGGCGCTGCCGGCCGACCGATTCCCGACGCACTCACACCTGCCGAACTGGACCGGCTCACACGGCCGCAGGCCGGACCGTTGGCGGTCGCGTTCGAAAGCCCGCGCGCGGACGAGTTCCGCTCGCGGCACTGGCCGGGCGCCAGTTCCGTGCAGTGGCACGACTGGCGCTGGCAGTGGCGGCACCGGGTGCGCACCGCCGGGGAACTGGCCCGCATCATCCGGCTGTCGAGCGACGAGCAGGCGGCGCTCGGGCCGTCGGGCCGCTCGCTGCCCCTGAGCATCACGCCCTACTACGCGAGTCTGCTCGACCCGGGTGACCCGGCTCAGCCGCTCCGGCGGACGGTTGTGCCGACCGCGTCCGAGTTGGTGATATCGCCCGGCGAGGTCGGCGACCCGCTGGCCGAGGACGCGGATAGCCCGGTTCCGGGGCTGGTCCACCGCTACCCGGACCGGGTTCTCCTCCTGGTAACGGGCGCCTGCGCGGTCTACTGCCGCTACTGCACCCGGTCGCGGCTGGTCGGCGGCCGCAGTCACTGCTTCAGTCCCCGGAACTGGGAGGCGGCGCTCGAGTACATTGGCCGGACGCCGGCGGTGCGGGACGTGCTGCTTTCCGGGGGCGACCCGCTGACCATGCCGGGCGAGCGACTGGAGTGGCTGCTGGGCAGGCTCCGGGCGATTCCGCACGTCGAAATCGTCCGCATCGGCACCAAGGTGCCGGCGGTGCTCCCCC
The DNA here is from genome assembly GCA_046484845.1 of bacterium. Classification (GTDB taxonomy): domain Bacteria; phylum Hydrothermota; class Tepidihabitantia; order Tepidihabitantales; family Tepidihabitantaceae; genus DSBX01. The sequence goes on along the minus strand of JAWOIB010000009.1, from coordinate 3,085 downwards.
AGCGGGTGACATCCGCGCTCTGCCGGATGTTCCGGCGCAACCACCCGGTCTGGATGAGCATCCATTTCACTCACCCGGACGAGCTGACGCCGGAGACGGTGCATGCCTGCAACCGGCTCGCTGACGCCGGGGTGCCGCTCGGCAGCCAGACAGTGCTCCTGAGGGGGGTCAATGATGATGTCTCGACGATGCGCCGGTTGTTCACCGGGCTGCTGCGCTGCCGGGTGCGACCCTACTACCTCTACCAGTGCGACCCGATTCTCGGTTCGGTGCAGTTCCGGACCCCGGTCGCGTGCGGGCTGGAAATCATCAAGGGTCTGCGCGGTCACATCAGCGGCTACGCGGTGCCCCATTACGTCATCGACGCGCCGGGCGGGGGCGGCAAGATCCCGCTCCTGCCGGAGTACGCGACCGGCCGCGAGGGCGGGGACCTGCTGCTGACCAACTACGCCGGGCGGCAGTACCGCTACCCGGACCGTCTCGACTGAGCGCGCCGGGCGGGAGAGCGAGGATGAAGATAGGTTTCACCTACGACCTGCGCGACGAATACCTAGCCGAGGGTTTCGGCGCGGAGGAGACCGCGGAGTTCGACCGGCCGGATACGGTCGACGGTATCGCGGAGGCGCTGGCCGGGCTGGGTCACGACGTCGTGCGCATCGGTCATTGCCGCGACCTGGTCGGCCGGCTGGCCGCGGGCGAGCGTTGGGAGCTAGTGTTCAACATCGCTGAGGGGTTGTCCGGTTTCGGCCGGGAGGCGCAGGTCCCGGCACTGCTCGATGCCTATCGGGTGCCATATACCTTCTCCGGTCCGATGGTGCTGGCTCTGACCCTGCACAAGGCGCTGACCAAGCGGGTCGTGCGCGATGCCGGTCTGCCGACCCCGGATTTCGTCCAGGTGCGGCGCATCGAGGACGCGGACCGGGTGAGCCTGTCCTTGCCGCTGTTCTGCAAGCCGGTGGCGGAGGGTACGGGCAAGGGCATCTCGGCCGAGTCGCGGGTTGAGGACCGGGCGGCCTTGCGCGCGGTCTGCGGGCGGCTGCTCGAGGAGTACGACCAGCCGGTGCTGGTGGAAAGCTACCTGCCCGGACGGGAGTTCACGGTCGGCATCACCGGGACCGGGCCTGTGGCACGGGTGCTCGGGGTGATGGAAGTCGCGTTTACCGACCGGGCCGGGACCGACATCTACGGCTACGCCATCAAGCAGGACTACCAGGGCCGGGTCGAGTACCGCCTGGCGGATGACCTGGCCGCACGCCGGGCAGGGGAGACCGCGCTTGCCGCCTACCGCGTGCTCGGCTGCCGGGACGCGGGTCGGGTGGACCTGCGCTGCGACGCCGCGGGCGTGCCCGGATTCCTGGAGGTCAACGCGCTGCCCGGGCTCAACCCGGTCCATTCGGACCTGCCGATTATCTGCCGGCTCGGGGGTATCGCGTTCCCGGGACTGGTCGGGATGATACTCGATTCGGCGCTGGCCCGGTTGGCCCGGGAGGACGTCCGGCTATAGCGGCTTCTGGTAGACCCGGAAGCGCTTGAACACGACCCCCCCGGCCCGTTCCATCTCGGCACGGACCTTGAGGTTCGTTTCCATCTCGTGGTGGCTGTCGATCCGCTCGAACCCGGCCGCGTGCGCGCTCTTGAGCATCGCGGTGCCCATCAACACGTCCAGTCCCTTGCCCCGGCAGTCCTCGCGGATCGCGCCGAGGTAGAGGTCGAGCTGTTTCGTACGCTTCATCGCGGCCTTGATGTGGAAGATGCCGAACGGCAGGATGTGGCCCCGGCACTTGCGCAGGCCTTCGTTCATGTGCGGCATGCCGATGATGAACGCGACCAGCTTGCCTTCCCGGTTGGTGACGCCCTTCACGAATCGCGGGTCGATGACGGGAAGGTACTGACCGGCTAGGGCTTCCATATCGTCGCGCTCGAGTTCGGTGTAGGCATAGATTGACCGGTAGGTCTCGTTCATCAGCTCGAAAATCCTGTAAATCCAGGGCTTGAGCTGCTTCCGGGACGTGAATTCAAGCAGTGAATACTCCTGCCGGCGGAGCAGGCGCTGTGAGACCTTGACATACAGTTCGGGCGGCTCGGGCGGGACCGGGACGAGGTAATGGACGTAGTCGATTTCCTTCGAATAGCCGGCTGATTCCATGAAGCCGGGCATCCAGGGCAGGTTCTGGTTGCAGGCGAGCAGCGGCTCTTCGTCGAAGCCCTCGACCATGAAGCCCTCCGGGTCCTGGTCGGAGAAGCCGAGCGGGCCGACGACCCGGTTCATCCCGCGGCTCCGGGCCCAGCGCTCGACGAAACCGAGCAGGGAGAGCACCACGTCGCGGTCCTCGGGCGCTTCGAGGTAGCCGAAGCGGGCGGTGCGCTCGCCGGTCTTCTCGTTGTGGCGGCGCTGGATGATGCCCATTGTCCGGCCGACCGGTTTCCGGTCGCGCCAAGCAAGCGCGAGCACCGCCTCGGAATTGCGGAACGCGTGGTTGCGCTTCGGGTTGAAATACCGCCATTCGTCCATATACACCGGCGGCAGCCAGTTGGCGCGGTCGCGGTGGAGTTCGGCGGGCAGGTTGATGAACCGGCGCAGGTCAGCGCGGCCGGCCAGCGGACGAACTTCGAGAGGCATACGATACGCTATCCGCAAACGCCGAATTGTCAATAGCAGCAAGAGGCACGTGGGAACAGCTTCTGCGGCTTCCTGGGCTCCTCGGCTTCGCTGACTCATAACCGTCCTGCGAGTCTTCTCGGTCGCGGACACAAACGGACTGCCCGGCCCGGCCTGCGCCCGGGCCGGTTCGCAGAGTTATACAACCGGAAGGCGCCCGGCTTTCCGGCCGGTGGGGGACCGCCGGCCGGCCGGCGGGCTATCGTACGCGAAATAGATGAGTTACCCGCCCGGCGTGACCACCCCACCCCATCCCGGGAGCCATCCCCGGGGCCGTTCCCCCCCTGGCTTCCCCTACGGCTTCGGTAACCCCCTCCGGGGTGTCTCTGGGGGCGTGTGATGACGCGGCTCACCCAGGCCGGGATCAGTGATTTCATCTTCGGCGTCTTCATTCCCAGCAGCAGTGATGGAGGAAGCGGATGAAAC
>JAWOIB010000027.1:0-19751 GCA_046484845.1 bacterium | reverse complement strand
CAGGAAGGCCCGGTTGTAGTCCGCGATCGCGCGGCCGACCTGCCCGAGTTTGAAACGGGCGTTGCCCCGGTTGTAGTAGACCGCGGCGTTGGCACCCCGGGCCGCGGCCGAGTCGTACCGCTCGACCGCGCGGGCGAACTCCCCGGCCTCGTAGGCTTCGTTGCCCGCGGCGAACCGGTCGGCCGGGGCCGCGGCGAGCAGGAGGGCGAGGATGAGCGCGGTCATAGTTTCCCCAGCAGTTCCCGGGCCCGGTCGAGCAGTTCTTCGGGCCGGCGGTCCATCTGTCCGGGCGCGTAGCGGGCCATCTCGCAGGTGCGGATGAGTTCGAGCAGGCGGGCGGCGACGTCTGCCGCGACCCCGCGCGCGGCCAGCGCCGAGCGCAGTTCGTCACCGGTCAGCCCGGCGGTTTCGATGTTGTAGCGGTCACCGGCGTAGCCCGCGACCCCGGCCGCCAGCGCGGCGTGGAACTCGGCCTCCCGGCCCGCCCGCAGGGCCTTCGTCGCGGCCGCGAGCCTGCTCCGCGCCAGCCCGCGGGCGCGGCGGGACCGGGCGTAGCCGCGGTCCGCCTCGAGCCTGCGCCGGTGCCGGCCGAGCACGAACCCGAGCCCGAGCAGGACCAGCCCGGCCGGGTAGAACCACCACCCGGCCCGACCCGGCAGGCCCGCACCCGGCCACCCGACCACCCGGCCACCTGACCACTCTCCCTTGATATGCCTGATGTCCGTGCTCACGACCCGCATCCCGTTATCGTCGTCGGGCAGGGCCGCGGAGGGCTGGACCCCGGTTGCGACGAACTCCAGCCGGGGCGTGGTCCTGACGTAGTAGGCGCCCTCGGCCGGGTCGAAGAACCCGAACTCGATTGGCGGCACCGCGTGCCGGCCGTTGGCCTGGGGAATCAGCGGGTAGATGAACTCCCGCGTGCCCCGGACCCGGCTGCCGGTCCGGGTGATGCGGTCCCGGGTTTCCGGGCTGAGCGCCCGGAGCCCGGGCACCTGCGGCAGGGTCGGTGCGCCGATGAGCTGGATGTTGCCCGCGCCTTCGATGCGGACGAGCAGGTTGACCGGGGTACCGGCTTCCGAGCTGTCCCGGTCGAGTTCGGCCGCGACCGCGAAACTGCCGACCCCGCCCGAGTACGCGGCCGGCCGGCCCGAGTCGGGCAGGGGGCGGACCGTGACCGCAATCGGCCGGGAAGCGGCCTCGAACGGCTCGGTCGTCTCGAAGAAGAAGCCGCCTCGCCGCACCGCCCGGCCCGCAATCCTCATCGCGCCGACTTCGAGCCGGCCCGGCCCGGTCGGGAACAGCGCCACGCGCTTGAGCGTCGCCGCGCTGTACTCGCGGCCGCCGAGCTGGCGCGACTGGTAGTCGAGCCGGTCCGCGTCGAACAGCTTCTCGGCCCAGAAGCCGGTGAACGGCGGCACCTGAGCAAGCTTCAGGTCCGCCACCCGGAGCCGGGTGTAGAAGGTCCAGCTCACGGTGACCTGCTCGCCCTGCCAGACGTCGGTCCGGTCCGCGGCGGCGATGAGCTGAACGTCTTCGGTCGAGACCGGTTCCGGCTCTGGCTGGGCAAACGGGTCTAGGGGCATGGCCGGACGGGCAGGCTGTGAAGCCGGGGCCTGGGCCGCCGGCACGACCGTGACCGTCACCGGGCTGGTGGAATAGACATGGCCGCCGTGGTCGAGCCGGCAGGCCCCGATGGTGAGCTCGCCCTCCCGACGGGCGGCGAGTTGGTAGCTGAAACTGACGGTTTCTTCGCGCGTCATCCGGCCGTTGACGAACGCGATGTTGGTGGACTGGGAGGAGGTACTGCCGAGCTGGTCGAAATCGGACAACTCGGGCAGTTCCGGCCGCGGTACCCGACCCAGACCGCTGCCCGACACCGTCACGGTAAACGTGAAGTGCTGGCCGACCCCGACCGTCGTCCGGTCCGCCGAGGCGCGGAACTCAAGGGCAAGAGCCGGGCCGAACAGACCCCAAGCCAGAAGCCAAAGGGCAGAAGTCAAAGGCCAAAACGCCCGCCCGCGCTCGGTATTGCCGGGTCTGCAGGCCAGAACCCTCCGCACCGCTCTTACCAGTCCTTCTCCACCTGCCGCTGGCGGCGGGGCTGAAGGGCCTTCTCCTGCTGTTCGCGTTCCTGCCGCTCGAGCGCCTGCGCTATCCGCTCGGCCTGGTCCGGGTCCATCGCCTGCGGGTCCGATTGGGGTTGCGGCTGTTCCTGTTGCTGCTGTTCATCCTCACCCGACTCGTCGGGTTGCGGCTGTTCCTGTTGTTGCTGTTGCTGTTCTTCTTTGCGCCGGAGGCAGAACTCGAGGTTCTGTTTCGCCTGCCGGTCGTCAGGGTTGAGAACGAGCGCGGCCTGGTAACTGCTGATGGCCCCGTCGAGCCGGCCGGCCCGGAACAGCGTGTTGCCGATGTTATAGAGCGCGTCAGCCTGCCGGGCGGGCTTGCGGTCGGTCAGCGCCAGTTCGAGCTCGCGCAAGGCCTCGTCGTACCGGCCGAGCCGGTGCAGCGCGTTGCCGGCGTTGAAGCGGATTGCGCTCGCGTCCGGCTCGATAACCGTGGCCCGCTGGTAGGCGGCCAGCGCTTCCTCGTACTGCCCGCGGGCGTAGAGCCCGTTGCCCCGCCGCATCAGCCCGCCGATGTCCGAACCGAAAACCACAGAGACACAGAGCAGGAACAGGGGAATCAAGCGATGGGTCAAGACACCGTCTCCTCGTACCGGGCTCCGGTTCCCGGCTTCGCCCTCATCCGGGGCTTCAGCTTCAGCCAGGCGCCGCGGCGGTCGTTCGCGCCCAGCGCCGCGACGAACAGCCCGAGCGCGATTGCCAGGAACGTCGGAAAGCGTTCGATGTAGTCGGTGAACGTCCCGCCTCCGATCTCCTTCTTGCGAATCCGGTCCAGTTCTGCCCGGAGCCGGGCGGCCGAGAAGCCTTCGACCCGGAAGAACCGCCCGCCGGTCTGCCGGGCGATGGCGATGAGCACCCGCTCGTCGAGCCGGGAGATGACGATGTTGCCGTCCCGGTCCCGGCGGTATTCCTTGAGACCGCCGCGCTCGTCGTAGACCGGTATCGGCGCGCCCTCGACCGTCGCGAACGCGACCGGGAAAATGAGCACGCCTGCGTCCATCGCCCGCTGGACCGCCTGGGCGGTGTTGCGGCCGTGGTCCTCGCCGTCGGTGACAAAGACCAGCGCCTTGTGGGTGTTCTCGGCCGGGTTGAACAGCCCGAGCGCGGCGTCAATCGCCTTGCCGTAGTCAGTGCCCGGCACCGGCATCGCGTCCGGGTCGATGATGTCGAGGAACAGCCGGGCCGCATCCACGTCCGGCGTCAGCGGGCAGAGCGCCAGCGCCTCGCCCGCAAACGCGACGATGCCGACCGCGTTGCCGCGCAGGTCATCGAGCAGGGCGGCGATTTCCGCCTTGGCCCGGGCCAGCCGGTCGGGCTTGACGTCCTCGGCCCGCATTGACTTGGAGGCGTCGAGCGCGACGACGACGTCTATTCCCCGGCCCTGGTAGAGCTGGAGTTCCTCGCCCCACTTCGGCCGGGCCGCGGCCAGCAGCAGGAACCCGAGCGCGAGTACCAGCAGCAGGTTGCGCAGTTGCTCGAGCCAGCGGGCCTGCTCCGGCACCAGCCGGGGCAGGAGCCCGGCCCCGACCAGCCGGGCCAGGCGCCGGCGCTTGGCCCGGGTCAGCAGGAACAGCAGGACCGCCAGCGCGGGCAGGGCCGTCATCAGCCAGAGGTAAACCGGCTCGCCCCAGCGAATCACGGCAGCCTCCGGAACGCCGTCGCCGAGAGCAGGACCCCGGCGGTCGCAAACACCAGCGCCAGCAGTATCGGCAGGCCGGCCCGCTCGTAGTACACCGTGTGCCGCCGCGCCTTGAACTCGGTCGGCTGGAGCCGGTCAATCTCTTCGTAGACCCGGGCCAGCGCCGCGTCGTCGGAGGCGAGGAACGCCTGGCCGCCGGTGATCCCGGCGATTTCGTGCAAGGTCGGCATGTCGAACTCAATCTCGATCCGCACCCGGCGCCGGCCGAAAACCGGGTCCTGGACCGGGAACGGCACCGGCCCGGACGTGCCGATACCGATAGCATAAACCTTGATGCCGAAGCTGGCCGCGGTCCGGGCCGCGGTCAGCGGGTCGATGTCGCCGGTGTTGTTGACCCCGTCGGTCAGGAGGATGATAACCTTCTCCTTCGCCTCGGATTCGCGCAGGCGAGCAACCGCGGTGCCCAGCCCGACGCCGATGGCGGTGCCGTCTTCGAGAATCTCGAGCAGGTCGAAATTGAGCCGGCCGATGAGCTCGGAAACGATGTTCTTGTCGTGGGTCAGCGGGCACTGGGTCAGCGCGGTCGCGGCGAATGCGACCAGCCCGACACGGTCCCCGACCCGGCGCTCGACAAACTCGCGCGCCCGGGTCTTGGCGACCTCGAGCCGGTTTCTCGGGGAAAAATCCTCCGCCTGCATGCTCCCGGACAGGTCCAGGCAGAGCATGATGTCGATGCCCCGGGTTTCGATTTCCTCGAACTGCCGGCCCTGCCGGGGCCGGGCGAGCGCGACGACCATCGCCGCCAGCGCCAGCGCGAAGAACGCCGGCGGCACCATCCGGAGCCAGGCACCGGAGCCGCGGGCGCGGCGGGTGAAGGCGATGTCGCTGTAGCGCAGGGCGGCCCGGCGCCGCAGGACTTCCCACGCGAGGTAAAGCGGCACCAGCGCCAGCAGGGCGAGAACCCAGGGGTACGCGAAGCTCACGGCCGCTTCTCCGTCCGTCCACCGGCGGTTCCCTCTCCCCCCCGCGCCGTGTCCGTTCCGGTACCTCTCTTGCCCTTCTCTGTGTCTCTGTGGTTCGGTCCTTCCGGCACCGGCCGCGTCCTCTCGATCAGCCCGCGGGCGGTGATGATGGCGGCCTCGAGCTCGGGCCGCTCGGGCACCAGCTTGGCGTACTTGACGAAGTCCGCGCGGCGGAAGAAGCGAGCGAACTCGTCCCGCTCCTCGACCCGCGCCGCCTTCATCGCCAGCATCATTTCGCTCGTGGTCTGGTCCACTGCCGGGAAACTGAACCGCCGGGTTAGGTAGCGCTTGAGAATCTCCGAGACCGCGTAGTAGTAGCGCTTGACCTGGCCGGCCGCCAGCCAATCCGAAACCGGCAGTACCCCGAGAGCGGCCAGCGCCTCGTCCCAGGGCTCGGGCAGGGACGCGCCGGCGAGGCGGCGGCGGCGCCAGCGTCGCAGGACCCGGGCCGCGATGATTGCGAGCACGACCGCAGCCAGTGCCCCGAGCGCCAGCCACAGGGGCAGGAGGTTGGGAAAGGCGACCTGCGGCTTCAGGTCGTTGATGTCCGCCATGTCCTCGGCCATCACGCTCGTTACCTCAAGCGGCAGGGAATCGGAAACGGCGGTCCCCACCTCCTCGCCGGCCGGGTAGGTCACCGTGAAACCGGGCAGGTGCAGGTCCCCGGTCGCGAACGCGGCCAGCTCCAGGGTGTGCACGTCAACAATGGTGTCGCCCTCGTAGTGGGTGACCGTGCCCGCGTCCAGCACCACGAAACGCTCGTCATCCAGCACCGGCGGCGAAAGCCGCTGGTCCCGGTGCCGGCGGACGGTAAGCTCGACCTTGAACCGGTCCCCGACCGTCAGCGGCTTGGTCGTCCGCCGCGGCAGGAACTGCGCTTCCAGCCGGACCGGCGCGGCCGACGCAGAAGCGAACGCCACGACCGCCATGAAGCATAGCCCTGACGTGGACAAAGTCCGTCCGTGTCTAGCTGTGTTCATCCGTGTCTATCCGTGGTCATCTTCGCTTCGCCCGCTGTTGGAAGAACCGGTGCAGACGGCCGCTGAAGTCCTCGTCGGTGCGAATCAGGATGTGGTCCACCCCGAGCCGCCGGAACAGCGCGTCGCGCGCCTCGCGTTCGTCCGTCCGGGTACGCTCCAGCGCCCGCCGCACCGCCGGGTCCCCGGCCGCGACCGTGACCATTTCCCCGGTCTCGGCATCCTCGAGGTCAACCAGCCCGAACCGGGGCAACTCCTCCTCGGCCGGGTCGGTCACCGACACCGCCACGAGGTCGTGCCGCCGGGCCGCAATGCCGAGCGGGGTCCGGAACGCGCCAGGCGCGAATCCTGGCCCGATGAAGTCGGACACAAGGAAGACAATCGCCCGGCGCTTGACCACGTTCATGAGGAACTCAAGCGCGACACCCGGCTCGGTGCCCCGACCCTCGGGCTCGAAGTAGAGAATGTCCCGTATCAGCCGCAGGACATGGGACCGGCCCTTGCGCGGCGGAACGTAGCGCTCCACCCGGTCAGAGAAGAAGACCAGCCCGACCTTGTCGTTGTTCCGAATCGCCGAGAACGCCAGCGTCGCGGCCAGCAGGGCCGACTGCTCGAGCTTGAGCATACCGCCGGTGCCGAAACGGCTCGAACCCGAGGCATCCACCACCAGCATTACCACCAACTCGCGCTCCTCGGCGAACTTCTTCACGAACGGGTGGTAGCCGCCCGAGCGCGCCATGCCGTAACGGGCGCTGGTGTTCCAATCTATCGTCCGGATGTCGTCGCCCGGCAGGTACTCGCGCAGGTCGAGAAACTCGATGCCCCGTCCCTTGAAGCTGGACTTGTAGTCGCCCGAGAAGAGCGTGTTGACCAGCCGCCGGGTACGGATTTCTATCCGACGGATTGCCCGGCGATTCGCCGCGGCCGTCAGGCCGGATCTCTGGCTTCGGTCCACGGGATGCTTCGTGCCTTGCTCCTCAGGGCACTTCGACCCGTTCAAGCACCCGCTTGACGATGTCGTCGCTGGTCAGCTCTTCGGCCTCGGCCTCGTAGCTGAGGATAACCCGGTGGCGCAGGACGTCCGGCGCCAGTTCCTTGATATCCTCGGGAATGACGAACCCGCGGCGGCGCAGGAAGGCCATCGCCCGGGCCGCAGTCACCAGGTAGATGGACGCCCGCGGCGATGCACCGTAGCGGATGAGCGGCGCGAGGTCGTCCAGCCCATGCTCCTTCGGGAACCGGGTCGCGAAGACCAGGTTCAGGATGTAATCCTTGAGCTTGTCGTCCACGTAAACCCGGTTGCAGAGCGCGCGGGCCCGGGTTATCGCCGCGGCCTCGACCACCGGTTCCGCCTCGGGCTCGTGTCCGGTCGTCATCCGCTCGATGATAAGCTTCTCCTCTTCCTTGGTCGGGTATCCGACACGGAGCTTGAGCAAGAAGCGGTCGGTCTGGGCTTCGGGCAGGGGATAGGTACCCTCCTGCTCGATGGGGTTCTGGGTCGCCAGGACCAGGAACGGGTCGTCGAGCCGGAAGGTTTCCTCGCCGATGGTCACCTGCCGCTCCTGCATCGCTTCGAGCAGAGCGCTCTGGACCTTGGGCGGGGCGCGGTTGATTTCGTCGGCGAGGACCAGGTTGGCGAAGACCGGGCCCTTGCGGGCGTTGAACGCGCCGGACCGCTGGTCGAAGACTTGGGTGCCGACGATGTCTGCGGGCAATAGGTCGGGCGTGAACTGGATGCGAGCGAACCGCGAGCGGATGACCCGCGCCAGCGTCTTCACTGCATAGGTCTTGGCCAGCCCGGGCACGCCCTCGATCAGCACGTGACCGTCCGCGAACAGCCCGACCAGCAGGCGCTCCACCAGGTACCTCTGGCCGACTATCACCTTGCCGACCTCGCTGGTGATCGTCTGAGCGAATACGCTCTCGCGCTGGATTTCCTCGTGCACTTGGCGGATGTCGTCCTTCAGCATCTCTTCCATATTGCCGAACTCCCTTCGATAGCAGCAGGGCTAGCCGGACAGCTTATAGCATACATAGACTTCCCGGTAGATGCCATGGTTGCAGGTTGCTTGCCTGGTACCGGCCCACCCCCAAGCAAACCCGGTCGTCACAACAGCAGAAGCCCCAGCGATACCACTACCCACCCGACACCGGGTTTTTGTAAGTGGTGGTCTATTTACAAACACCTACGAATGGATGTGTGTCTGTGTCTTAATGCGACGCGGGGCAGGCAACCAGCCCGCCCCGCGTGACATATCGTCCCTCGTCAGTTGAGGTCGCCGAGCGGTTCGAGACGCTCCATATTCTGGATGACCATTTCCCGGTTGCCCTGCGGAACACGTTCGCAGAACGCCCGGGCTTTCTCCAGTTCGGCTTTCATCTTCTTGCCATCCTCGGTCTCGTCCACCATTCCCTCGGCCATCGCCAGCGCCATCTCCAGACCGATGGCGGTGGAAGCCGCCATAACTTTGTACATCGTACCGCTGAATTCGTCCCAGTTCGTACCGCTCTTCTTGAGCGCCTCGCCGACGCCGGGGACGTCGCGCATCCCGCTCACCGTCCGCGCGAGCGCGTCCGGGATTTCGTCACCCTCTTCTTCGGCGGTCTCGTAGCCGCCTGCTTTCAGCGCGGCGACCACATCCGGGAGCGCCCCGACCAACCGGTCCATCTCGGCCTGGGTCAACTCCGCGAACGCCACTCCGGGCATTGCGCCGAACGCCTCGCCCGCTGCCTGCGCGGTGGTCGATTCGGTCTGCTCCTGGCCGCCGCAGAAGACGCCGGCCACCAGCGCGAACAGCACCGCCAGTCTCACTACTTTCATTGCTACTCCTTTTCGGGTTGCCGAGAGCATAGCCCGGCCGGCCCGGCTGTCAAACGCCCGGCCGGTTGACCGGGAACCGCCGGGAGCTATCCTCTGGGCAACCAAAGGAGCCACCTGTGAACTGGAAGCTGCTGCTCGCCACCTTCGGGACCGTCTTCCTCGCCGAACTCGGGGACAAGACCCAGCTCGCCACCATGGCGTTCGCGGCCGCCAACCGCTCCTTCTGGAGCGTGTTCGTCGGCAGCGCGCTTGCACTCGTCCTGGCCTCGGTACTGGCGACCCTGCTCGGCTGCACGCTGGGCCGCTGGCTGCCCGCCCGTTGGGTCAGCCTGGGTGCGGGCATCCTCTTCGTTGTAATCGGCATCCTGCTCGTCGTCCGCAACGTCCGGCCGGTCTGCTGACAATGCCGTGCTAGCCCGGGTCGTCGAGCGGCTCGATATGAACCACGACCCCGGCGATGTCCGGGAATTCCCGGTGCAGTTCGCGCTCAACCCGGGTGGCGATGTCGTGACCGGACCGAACCGATAACCCCGGCTCGACCAGCACGTGCACGTCCATCTCGATGAGCCCTCCGGTCCGGCGCGCCCGAAAGGCATGGAACCGGCCGACGCCCGGGACCCCGGCAATGACCCGTTCCATCTTCGCCTGCGCCGCGGCATCCGGCGCCCGGTCGCACAGTTCCCGGAGCGCGTCGCGGACGATGCGCGCCCCGACCCCGACCAGGAATGCGGCAAGCAGGATTGCGGTCAGACCGTCCAGGAAGCGCCAGCCAGGCCCGCCGAGCAGGGCCCCGGCGATACCGGCCGCGGCCGCAATTGATGAGAATGCATCCGACCGGTGGTGCCAGGCGTTGGCCAGCAGGGCGCCCGACCCGTAGCGCCGGCCAACCGCGTGCGTAAGCCAGTACAGCACCTCCTTGAGCGCGACCGAGACCAGCGCCGCCACAAATGGCCACCAGTTGGCCGGGCCGGGCCCCGGACTACCCAGGCCAATAATGCTCTCGATGCCGATATAGAGTGCGGCCGCAACCAGCAGGCCGCCGACAAACAGGGTGACGACGCTCTCGTAGCGAGCGTGACCGTAAAGGTGGTCGGCGTCGGCCGGCCGGCGGGCGGCCCGGATGCCCCAGAGCACCGCGATATCGCTGGCCAAGTCGGAGGCGCTGTGCAGGCCGTCCGCAATGATGGCCGAAGACCGCCCGAAGATTCCGACCAGCACTTTGCCCGCGACCAGCAGCAGGTTCACGGCCAGCCCGGCGAGTGTGACCTGTCGCTCTTCGTGTTCGCGGCGGACAGTTTCGACCATGTTTAGAGACTAGGCCGGCCTCCCGGTCTGTCAATGCGGCCCGGGCCCAGGGTTGACTGGGAAGTCCGGCCGGGCGATAATCTGTACGGACGCAATCCAGACCGGCAACCTAGAAGGAGTACCAGATGCGCACAGCCGTGTTGCTGCTCGTGCTGGCCGCGGCCGCGGTGACCGCCGGGGCCGAAAAGGAGCCCGTGTTCACAAACCCGGAGTTGGGTGATATGGAGATATGGCAGGACGTGAAGTTCATCCCGGACCCGGACGGCCAGCGCGGCCGCTGGGCCGGCTGGTTCAGCCATGAAGCGGTTGACACCCGGCGCCTTGCCGAGGGCCTTGTCCGGGCGAAGGTCGAGGGTGAATGGCAGGAGTATCCGCTCGTGACCCTGCCCGAGGATTACCTGGCATGGAACTTCGCCAGCCGGCTGCGTCAGCTCGAAGAGTACCGCGAGATGCTGACCGGCGGGATGCGCCGTGCCCCGACGCTTTCCGGACCGCACAGCGGGATGGTCGCCACCCATGGCGCGCGGCGCCGAGACACTCATTTCACCATCAACAACGCGGTGAAAGGAATCGGCTGGCTGCCGCGGGCCGAGAAGCTCACCGAGGTCCGGGATCTGTTCCGCCGAACCTGGGACGACTCGCTGCCCGCCAAGCTGGCGGTGCTCGACAGCCTCTACCGGCAGGGGGCGGAGTTGTTCGACCTGACGAAGCAGACCTCGCTCGAACTCTACGCCCGGCCCGGGTTCGAGACCCACACCTTCCTGAACCAGCTCGCCGACCCCGGGGTTACCATCGTGTTCCTGGACATGCCCAAGAGCTACGAGCTGCGCTGCGTCGTCGAGATGCTCCACCCCGACAACCCGAACCTGACCGACTACCAGCGCCAGGTCGTGGATTACATCAACCTCGTCCACGACTACTTCCACGGTCAGGCCCCGCAGCCATCCATCGGGGTGCTGTACCACGTGGTTCAGGTCTTCGACAACTCGCCTCCCCGGGGCGCGGGCCGCCGCATCGTCCCGCCCAACCCGGCTAAGGAATAGTGATGATCCGCCTAGCGGCCGCGCTGCTGCTGGCCGGTCTCGCTGGCGCGCAGGTACTGCCCGGCGTCGTTGACACCGTCGGCGGCACGACCTTCGACAACCAGAACACCGGCCCGTCACTCAGGATGGCCTGGCGCGACCCGGTCAACGGCGTCCACGTCGCCTGGACCTACAGCGCCCTGCCCGGCGGCTCGAACTGGCCGGACCGGACGATGAAGTACAACTTCTTCGACTACGCCGCGGGCGGCTGGAACTGGCTCGACCCGGACCACATGGCCTCGGGGATGAACTCGCAGACCCGCCGGACCGGGTACGGTTCACTTGATGTGGACCCGGCCGAGGGCGTGGCGGTCATCACCACCCATTACAACGTCGGCGGTATGCCGCCCAACTTCGCCCCGACCGCGGTGCGCGACCTCGCGCCCGGGGCCGGGATGTTCGAGGAAGCGACTGGGGCACCCGGCCTGAACGGCTGGTTCCTGCCTGTTACCGGGGTCAGCCCGGACCGCACCGTCCACCTCCTGCTTATCAAGTTCCAAGCCGAGGATAACCTGTGCTACTCCCGGTCCGACCCGTGGGGCAACTGGACCATCCCGGAGGCCTGGTACCAAGGTAGCGCGTTCGGCCACAACCTGGTCGCGTCCCGCTCTTCGGACCGGGTGCTGGCGACCTGGGTGACCGGCGCCAACGCCGAACTGGCGCTCAGCTACCGGCTGTCGGAAGACGCCGGGACCAGCTGGGGTCCGGCGGTCACGCTCACGCCACCCCCGGCCTGGGGCGGCGACACCGCCGCGGTCTGCGCCCGCGGTGCCGGGCTGGCGTTCGACGAGCAGGACGACTGGCTGCTGGTGACCACGGTCCTGTCGGTGGTCGGGGACTCGGCCTACCAGAACCCGGCCCAGCTCTGGTTGTATCATTCGGGCGCGGCGACCTGGTTCCCGGTTCACCGGGCCGAGGCCGCGGCGCTCGCCGGCCGGTTCGGCAGTCACGCCGCCATCTGCGACCGGCCCAGCGTCGGCATCAATCCCGCGACCGGCCGGCTCTATGTCGCCTGGGAGCAGTTCGACCCTGACAACGCCGAGCCGGCCACCGACATGCTGCGCGCGGACATCTGGCTGGCCTGGTCCGACGACGGCGCGATGAGCTGGTCCGCCCCGGTCGCGCTCACCGAGCCGGACGAAAGCTCAAAACGCCTGCCCCACCTGGCCGCGGACTGCTCCGGCGACTCGCTCGCGGTGGTCTGGATCCAGGACCTGATTGCCGGGTTCAACGTGGACGAGGTCGGCACGGCCTCGGACAACCCTGTCTGCATCTGGCAGGGCCGAGCGGTCGGCATCGCCGAGGAACCTCGGCCCGCGCCGGTCCGCGCCGGCTGGCGTCCGCCGGCAGTCGCCCGCGGCATGCTGCGCCTGCCGCCGGGGGTTCCCGCGCTGCTGCTCGACGCCGTGGGCCGGAAAGTGAGGCCGCTCACCCCGGGAGAGAACGACCTCTCACACCTCGCCCCGGGCGTGTACTTCGTCCGCTGGTCATGGAAGGGTCGGGCCCTCACCGCCCGGCTGAGTCTTGTGCGCTAGGAGCAAGGATGCTGTTTCTTTTATTGACCCTTATCGCCGGGCCGCCGGCCACGCCAGTCTCCTGCGGCACGCCGGTGTTCCACCGACTCGCGCTCGACGGCCGACCCCTGCCCGAACGCGTGTCTGCGCCGCGCCCGGATGCGAGCGGGCCTGCACGCGGCGACACCGTGATGCTCTGGACCTGGAATATGAGCGTGATGCCGCCGACCCAGTTCCGTGCCCCGTTTATCTGCCTCGACAAGGGCGCGCACTGCTACGTGATGGTCCACGACTCGGTGCTGGCCGCCGGGCTGGTCGATTCCGCGGACGCGGCCCGGATTGTCGAGCGGTTCGAGCGCTCTAGCCCACGCGACCCGGCGCGTGGGGTCTGGCAGCACAACACCGAGGTCCTCGGCGAGCCGCCGGACGAAATCGATGGCGACTCGCTCATCTACCTCATCTACTACAACATCGGCACCTTCGGCGGTAGCCGGTTCGACGGCTTCTGGATGATGTTCGACCAGTACTACGACACCACCGCCCAGCGCCGCTGGGGCTATCGCTCCAACGAGATCGAGTGCGTCTACCTCGACTGCCACCCGGATAACCCCGCCAGCGACTACCGGGTCGCGATCGCCGCCCACGAGATGGGTCACATGATTCACTGGAACTACGACCCGGCCGAGTCGCTCTGGGTCCAGGAGGGCTGCTGCGAACTGGCAATGTGGTTGTTCGGCGCGCCCGACCCGGTATCCGGCTTTCCGGGCCAGCCCGACAACGACCTCACCCGCTGGACCGGCTCCTGGGCAGACTACATCAAGACCTACCTGTTCTTCCTCTACCTCTACGAACAGCACGGCGGCCGGGTCGGTACCAACCTAGTGCACGACATCATCCGCTCACCGTTCGTCAGCATCGAGGGCGTCCGGGCCGGGCTGGACTCGGCCGGAGTCGGACTGACCTTCGAACAGGTCTTCGACGACTGGGTCCTCGCCAACCGGATCAACGACACCTCTTTCCTCGGCGGCCGCTACGGTTACTTCGGAGAGGACGTACCCCGGTTCAACAACGCCGCGGTGCATTTCAGCTACCCGGTTGACCGCACCGGCAGCCTCAACCGCTGGGCGGGCGAGTACATCCTGTTCGGCGGCGGGACCAACCTCGAACTCGAGTTCGACGGCACCGATGAGGGTAATTTCAGCGTGTTCGTGGTCGGGCTGGACAGCGTCGGCCACCGCTTGCTACTCGACTCCATCCCGCTCGATTCTCTCCAGCAAGGCTTCACCTCGGTGCCGGGCTTCGACACCGCCTGGCAGACTGTCTGGCTGGTCCCGGCGAACCGCTACCCGCACGGGACGATGAGCTACCGGTACCGGGCCGCGGCCAGCGGCATCGAGGAAGCGCCCGAATATCGAGAACCAGCCGGGCGACTCCCGGCCGTCGTGCACGGTTCGCTCCTGCTGCCGGCTGAGTCGAACACCACGGGTTCCAGGTTCACCCTGCTGGACGCCTCCGGCCGCCGGGTGATTGAGCTCCGGCCCGGCGAAAACGACATCTCGCATCTCGCCCCGGGCGTGTATTTCGTCCGCTGGTCGGAAGGCGGTCGGGCCCGCACCGCCCGGCTGGGCCTGGTGCGCTAGGAGCGGGGACGTTGTTTCTCCTGCAGACCTCAGTCGCCGGGCCGCCGGTCTCCTGCGGCACGCCGGTGGTCCACCGGCCCGCGCCGGGCGGCCGACCCCTGCGGGTGTCCGCGCCGGGCCCGGCGACGGTTGCGGTGTACGACGCGGCCGGGCGGCGGGTGCGCGGGCTGTCACTCGCGGCCGGTTCCGCCGACCACACCATCCGGCTCGGCCTCCGGAACCTTGCCGGCGGGGCGGGCCTGGTCCGGCTGGCCGCGGGCGCGTCAGCCGCCCGGCGACTGCTGCTGGAGCCGAGCTGACCCGGGGAAAGCGGGTGACGGAGAATCACGCGCGCGCCCGGGTCGGGAACGACGAGACCACAACCTGCCCGGCCTGTTACGCGCGGGCCGGGCCTTTTCTCGCGGTCGGCGGGCTCCGTTACTGGCGCTGCGGTGCCTGCGCCGCGACCTTCCTCGACCGGTCGCAACTGCCCGACGCGGCCGCCGAGCTGGCGCGCTATCGCCAGCACCGCAACGACCCGGCCGACCCGGCCTACCTCGCGTTCCTCAACCGGTTCGCCCGGCCCCTGCTTGCACGCCTGCCACCGCGCCGGCACGGGCTCGACTACGGCTCCGGGCCAGCGGCGGCACTCGCGGGCCTGCTCGCCCGGGCGGGCCATTCGGTGCGGCTCTACGACCCGTTCTTCCGGCCCGACCCGGCGCCGCTCGCGGACAGCTACGACTTCATCACCTGCACCGAAACGGCCGAGCATTTCCACCGCCCGGCGGAGGAGTTCGCCCGGTTCGACCGGATGTTGCGGCCCGGGGGCTGGCTCGGGGTGATGACCCGGTTCCTGACCGACGATGCCGGGTTCGCCGACTGGCACTACCGGCGGGACCCGACCCACGTGGTCTTCTACAAGCCGGGAACTTTCCGCCGCATCGCGGCGGGATTCGGCTGGGACTGCGAACTCCCCTGCGCCGACATCGCGCTGATGCGCAAACCGGCCGCCTGACGATGTACGAGACCCTGCCGGTCTTTCTCGTCCTCGGGCTGATGCTCGCCGCCTTCATCTGGAACCGGCTCCGCTACGACCTGGTCGCCCTGCTCGCCCTGCTCACCGCGGTCATCGCCGGGGTCGTGCCCCCGGCCGACGCGTTTCTCGGGTTCGGCCACCCGGCGGTCATCACCGTCGCCGCGGTGCTGGTGCTGAGCAAGGGCTTTCAGCACGCGGGCCTGGTCAGCCTGCTCGCCCGCCGGGTGCTCCGCACCGGCCGGTTCACCACCATCCAGGTATTCCTGCTCGGGCTGACCGTCGCGGCCCTCTCCGGGTTCATGAACAACGTCGGCGCGCTCGCCCTGCTCCTGACGGTGGCGATGCGCCTTGCCCGCAAGCACGGCACCGCGCCGTCCAGCCTGCTGATGCCGCTGGCGTTCGGCTCGCTGCTGGGCGGGCTGCTGACCCTCATCGGCACCCCGCCCAACATTATCGTTTCCGCCTACCGGGCGGAACACACCGGGCTGGGCGGGTACGGGATGTTCTCCTTCCTGCCGGTCGGCGGCGGGGTCGCGCTGGTCGGCATCGTGTTCCTCGCGCTGGTCGGCTGGCGGCTGATACCGAAACGCAAGGCCCGCCGCTCGCCCGAGGAGCTGTTCGAGACCGCCGAGTACCTGAGCGAGCTGGAAGTCACGCCCGAGTCCGCCGCGGCCGGCTGGAACCTGACCCGGCTCCGGCGCGCCTATGGCGAGCCGGTACCGCTGCTGGCGGTCCTGCGTGGGGAGAAGCACCTGCCCGGATACTCTTTCGAGGGCCGGTTCCAGGCCGGCGACATCCTGCTGGTCGAGACCGAGCCGGTCGAACTCCAGGAGCTGGTCGCCAAGGGCGGGTTCAAGGTCGGGGGCGAGAATCTGACCGGCAGGCTGGAGGAAATCCGGGAGCTGCAGGTCGCGGAGGCGGTGGTCCAACCCGACTCGGTGCTGGTCGGCCACAGCGCCGCGCAGTTGCGCCTGCTCGACCGTCACGGCCTGCACCTGCTGGCGGTGGCGCGCGAGGGCGGCCGGCTCAAACAGCGGCTGAGCAAGGTCCGTTTCCAGGCCGGCGACGTCCTGCTCTTCCAGGGCGACCCCGACCTGCTGCCGGACAGCCTCGCCGCGGTCGGCTGCCTGCCGCTGGTCAGCCGCGGGTTGTCGGTCGGCCGGCCGCGCCGGCTGCTGCTCTCGCTCGGCATCTTCGCGGCCGCGGTCCTCGCCATCCTCGTCGGCCTGCTGCCGGCCGCGGTCGCGCTGATGATGGCCGCGGTCGCCACGGTACTGGTCGGCATCATTCCTCTGCGCGAGGTGTACGAGGCCATTGACTGGCCGATCGTCGTCCTCCTCGGCGCGCTCATCCCGGTCGGCCAGGCGCTGGAGACCTCCGGCGGCGCCCGGATGATTGCGGACGGCCTGCTCGCCATCGGCCGGGCCTGGCCGCCCGAAGTGACGCTGGTCCTGCTGTTCGTGGTCACGATGCTCCTGTCCAACATCATCAACAACGCCGCGGCCGCCCTGCTGATGGCGCCGGTCGGGTTCGGGCTCGCGCAGGGCTTCGGACTGTCCGCGGACCCGTTCCTCATGACGGTGGCGGTCAGCGCCTCCTGCGCTTTCCTGACCCCGATCGGACACCAGTCCAACACGCTGGTGCTCGGGCCGGGCGGTTACCGGTTCGGGGACTACTGGCGCAGCGGCCTGCCGCTTTCGGTTATCGTGACGCTGGTCGCGATAATGCTCATCCTGCGGGTCTGGCCGCTCTGACCGGCCGGCCGCAGTTCACACCGGGCCGGGTCTGCTGCCGAACCCGGTCAACCACGATCCCCACGGCGCGATGAACTACCGGGACCGGGCCGCGGCCGCGGGCACCGAGGATGCGGTCGGCCATGGGCGCGGGGCGATGAGAAGAGGCCCGACCGCTATCCGCGGCAGCCTGTACCTGGCGGGCCTGGGACACGATTCCGATTCCCCGGGTGGAATCGGCTCAGTAGCGATAGCTGGCGGCCAGTCCCGTCCGTACCGGCATCTGTCCGGCCGGGACGATGATGACCCGCCCGCCCATCTTGCTGACCAGTTCACCCAGGTCGTCGAGCAGGTCGTCGACTTCCGGGTCCCTCAGGTCGGCGAACTCGACTCGACCAGTCGTGTCGTCAAGCCGACCCGCTTCCTGGCGGTCGGCTTCGATCAGCAGCGTGGCGACCCGCCCCTCCGCGGCCGCCCGGGCGACCTGCGCCAGGTCGTCGCTGCCAAGCTCCCTGGCACGCGACTCCGCATACTCGGCGGCCAGCGCGGCCAGCCGTGCCCGATACTGCGGCTCGACGACCTGCCAGACACGTGTCCGAAGCTCATCAACCGACATTTCGTCGGGATTGCCCCGGAGCCCCTCCTTCATCAGGAAAGGGTTATGGCTGACCTGGCGGAAAGGATGATGATGCTCCGGCAACGCTGCCAGAATCAAAGGCAGTCCCGACGGCCGGGAATAATGCTCCAGCACGGCGCGGTCGACGGCACGCCAGAATCGCTCCATGGCGACCTGTGCCATGTCCTTTTTCCCGCCGTGGCCGTGGTGCATGGGCGTGCTCCCCTGACCGACACCGCCATGGGAGGTGACGGTCGAATGCGGTTCGGGGTGTTCATCGCCCGGTGCCTCGGTCATCGTCCGGGGGAAGCCCGGCACCGGGTCTATCTCGTCGAGCATGTCGCGGCTTCCCGCGAAGAACCGGACCTTCCGCAGGCTCAATCCCAGGACGTGGTAGCGGTCGCCCGATTGCAGGAAGCGCCGCAAGGGCTTGGTGTGGAAGCTGTCGGCGACGACCGCCAATTCGGCGACCGGCCGCTGAAGCCGGAACACGCGAAACAGGTCTGACCCGCCCATCACGGCCAATCCGTCCAACGCATGATTCCAGAAGTCCTGCTCGCTGGCGAGGGCCCTGAACGGTTCGAGGAGCGGCCGGGCCTCGACCGCCGGGTACTGCCGTCGGAGAGATGCCTCCAGCACCTTCACGAGATTGCGGAACCGGACCGGGTCCTGTTGATTCTCGGGATGGCGCCGGTGGGTCGGCTGGTAGAGCGAGAGACACAGCGGCTGGCGAATCGAAGCCAGTTCGACCAGAGATTCGGTGGTGAGCAGATCTATCTTCCGGGTCATTTCGTGACTCCTCCTGGTTCAAGAACAGCGTTGCGGGCCGTCGTGTCCGGCTCAGGGACACCTGTTCCGGCTTCCGGCTTCATCCTCGTCCTCTCTGCCTTACCGCTCGCACTGCGCCTCTCCGAACCCGGCGCCAATCTGACCCGGGCCGCCATTGCCATCAGTCTATCCGTTCTATCCGACTGCTCCGCAGCGACGCGAGCCGGGTTCGCCGCGGTCCGGTCAGAACCACCTTCGGTCGTACCCGCGAGCATCATCGCGTTGTACCGGGCCTCGCCGAACGCGCTGATGCGCCCGGCCGTCTTCTCGAGCTTTCCGATTGCATACCGGGACTGTTCGGCAAGGTGCAGGTACATCGCGGCGAGGTTGACCACGACGTCGAGCGCGGCCGGGTTCTTCACGAGGACGCGCAGCAGCGTCTTCCAGTAGAGCAGTCCCGTCCGCCGGTTACGCCCGGCCCGGGCCGAAACCCGAAGGAACCCCCGGGCCAGCTTCAGTGCTTCGCCGAATCCAACCCGGTGTTTGTAGGCCGGTCGCAGGCTGGTCGCGGTGAGCAGGACCTTGTCGTAATACCGGGCCGGGTCGTAGATGTGCCGGAGGACCGCCGCCTGGTCGGCAACAATCCGGGTGCGCGGCCGGTCGGTAACGAAGTTCAGGCCGGTCGAGGTCTGGTCGATGTCAACCCCGGCATTGATGGATTTCTGCCCGCTGTGGAACAGCCTTCCTTCCTGCTGCAACCGGCGGGTCAGCCGGGTCCTGGGAAGCGCGTAGAGCGTCCCCACCATCGCCAGGCAGATGCCGGCCTCCTCGATGAGGCCGCTGATGTTGCGGGCGGCGTGGGCCGATTCGCCGTCCATGCCGAGGATGAAGCCGCCGTTGACAATAAGCCCGTGGTCAGACAGGGTTCGCACCGCCCCGGGCACCGAGACCGCCCGGTTCTGGGCTTTGCCGGCCCGGGCCAGCACGGTGTCCTCGGAACTTTCGATGCCGACGAAGACATAGCGAAAATCGCAGTCACGCATCAGGCGCAGCAGCTCCGGCTCGCGGGCGAGGTTGATGGATGCTTCGGTCGTGAAGTAGAACGGGTAATGATGATGCCGGCTCCAGTCGGCGACAGCGGTCAGCACCTCCAGCGCTTTGGGCTTGTTGCCGATGAGGTTGTCATCTACAAAATCAACATTGCCCCGGTAACCGAGGTCGTAGAGCGTCTGGAGTTCGGCCAGGACCTGTTCCGGGGACTTGGTCCTGGGTCGGCGACCGAACAGCTCGATGATATCGCAGAATTCCTGATGGTAAACGACCCGGTGGGCACGTCACAATCGGGATTGGTCACCTGCACGGTGGGTTGTGCCGGCGCTCCCTAAAGTCCTCGACACTTTTTAATGCTCGCTGGGACGCGAACAGACGTTGAATATTCACACCACGCAGCGGAGGAGTATCCAAACGGTGCCTGAACTCCTGAGGACGGATATCAC
>JAWOIB010000006.1:0-22298 GCA_046484845.1 bacterium | reverse complement strand
GCCCGATTACCCGGGGGGTCACTGGGGGGGTAGGGGAGGGGGGAAATTCGGACCGGGGCTAAGCCGCTATCGGTTATCCGGTTACGGCGAATCGTCCCAATCGGCAGTGAATCGCAATTGCTATCATTACCCCGCCGAAATTGCGGCCCGGGCAGGGTGGTGGAGTCGCTGGCCCGCCGGGCCGGGTTATTCGTCTTCCGGGAGTTCCAGCGCCGGGCGGATGACGTCGGGCGAGAAGCCCCGGCGGGCGAGCATCGCGTACAGCCGCCGCCGGAGCACCTCCGGCTCGAGCCGGGCATGCCGCTGGCGGTACCTGGCCGCGAGGTCGCGGGCGACCGCCAGTTCGTCCGGCGCCTCGGCCAGCGCGGCCTCGATCGCCTTGCGCGCCACCCCGCGCTTCATCAGCTCACCCCGGACGTTCCATTTGCCTTTCCTGCCGATGGTCACCCGGTCCCGGGTGAAGTCCCGGGCGTACTGTTCGTCGTCGAGCAGCCTGAGCTCGCGCAGGCGGTCCATCGCCGCGGCCACGATGTCCGGCGCGAACCCTTTGCGCGCGAGCCGTTCCTGCATTTCTTTCTCGGTCCGGGCCCGGTAGGAGAGCAGCAGCGCCGCGTATTCTTTGGCCCGGGAGAGTTGGTCGTCGCGGACGATGCGCTCGACGTCGGCCTCGCTGAGCTCCGCCCCGGGCGTCAGCCCGAGCCGGCTGACCGTCTTCTCGTCGAGGGAGAACGCGTACGCGCCGTCGAGGAAGACCGAGACCCGGCGCTTACTTTTTCTTTGCGGTTCGAGCCGCGTCAGCTTCATCGGCGGCCGGTGCCTCGGCCCGGCGCGGCCTCGGGATACCGAGCTTCTCGTAGAGCGCGACCTCGGCCTGGATGCAGTCCTCTTCGTTTTCCTGCAGGAACTCGATGGCCGCGTCGCGGCCCTGGCCGATGCGCTTTTCCCCGAACGCGTACCAGGAGCCGGACTTGATGAAGATGCCGTGGTCCACCCCGAGGTCCACCAGCTCGCCCAGCCGCGACACGCCCTTGCCGTAGGTGATGTCGAACTCCGCGGTCTTGAACGGCGGCGCGACCTTGTTCTTGACCACCCGCACCCGGGTCCGGTTGCCGACGACTTCGTCGCCCTTCTTGATCGACGCGATCCGGCGGACGTCAATCCGCATCGTGGTGTAGAACTTGAGCGCGAGCCCGCCCGGCGTCGTCTCCGGGCTGCCGAACATCACCCCGATCTTGTGCCGGAGCTGGTTGGTGAACACCGCGCAGGTGCCGGACCGGCTGGTCACCCCGGAGAGCTTGCGCAGGGCCTGCGACATCAGCCGGGCCTGCACCCCGACGAACGCGTCGCCCATCTCGCCCTCGATTTCCGCCCGCGGCACCAGCGCCGCGACCGAGTCGATGACGAACAGGTCGAGCCCGCCCGAGCGGGTGAGGATTTCCGCGATTTCGAGCGCCTGCTCGCCCGAGTCCGGCTGGGACACCAGCAGTTCGTCGAGGTCCACGCCCAGCGCCTGGGCGTAGGCCGCGTCGAGCGCGTGCTCCGCGTCGATGAACGCCGCCTTGCCCCCGAGCTTCTGGCACTGGGCGATGATCTGGAGCGCGATGGTGGTCTTGCCCGACGCCTCGGGCCCGAAAATCTCGATGAATCTCCCCCGCGCGACCCCGCCGACACCGAGCGCCGCGTCGAGCCCGATGCTCCCGGTCGGGATGGCGTCGAGCTTGACCGTGGCCTGGCCGTCGCCCAGGCACATCACCGAGCCTTTGCCGAACTGCTTCTCAATCTGGCCGAGCGCGTTGCTCAGGGCCTTCTGTTTATCGTCATTGGCCATCAAATCCTCCAGTGTGGCGGGTCAATCGAATGCGGCAGTATAGGACTCACCGCGGGCAAGTCAAGGCAGGTCCCGGCCCTGCCGGCCGCACGCGGCCAGCGCCCGCTTTTCGAGGTCGTAGAGCCGGAACCGGGCGGCCTTGAACCGGGCGGCCAGCCCCGGCTCGTCGATCTTCAGCACCTCCTCGAGCACCCGGCAGGCCTCTTCCGAGCGCTTGAAGTTCGCGAGCAGGACGTCATCGAGGTTGCGGCGTTTGGCCCGGTCGAACCGGTCGCCCCGGCCCGGGTCGGTCTCGCTTTGCCGGAGCGCGATGACCGCCCGCCGGAGCGCGCGGGACTCCGCGCCCAGCCGGGTGCGCAGCGCCCGGACGCTCCTGAGCAGGGCCGGGCTTGCTGGCCCGAGCCGGACCACATCCTCGACCACCCGGAGACCCTCGGTCAGCCGGTTCAGGTTGGCGTCAACGATGCGGGCCGCGCGGCGTTCCATCAGCCCAGCTTAGCGGCCGGGACCGGGCCGGTCAAACGCGCGGCCCGGCATCTCACCGGCCGAGGATGACCGACCGGGCCTGCTCCGCCGGCTCGAGCGAGTCCAGTTCGGCCGCGAGCCCGGGCTCCGGCACCGTCCGGCGGTCGCGGTTCAGCCAGACCGGTCGAACCCCCGCGCCCCGCGCTCCCAGCACGTCGTTGGCCCAGGAATCCCCGACCATCACCGCCGCATCGGCCGGGACGCCTGCCTGCCGCAGGGCCAGTTCGAATATCCCGGGGTCGGGCTTGCGCCGGCCGGCCGCTTCCGAACTCAGCACCGGGTCGACCAGGTCCGCCAGCCCGCAGGTCTCAACCTTGGCCTGCTGGACCTCGGTCAGCCCATTGGTGACGATGCCGACCCGGATGTCAAGGGCCAGCAGGGATTCCAGGAGAACCCGCGACCCCGGCACCGCGCGCTGGCTGTCCTGGTAGGTCTCGACCCAGAGCCGGCAGGCTTCGTCAAACTCCTCCCCGCCCGGTGACAGGCCCTCGCCCGCAAGCAGTTCCTTGAGCCGGGCGCGCCGGGCCTGCCCGGCGGTCATCCGGCCGTCGAGCACGTGGTCGTGGATTCGGTTCAGGATGTCATCGTAACGGCGGCCCAGTTCGGCCAGCGGCCGGCGGGCCAGCAGCGGGAAGCGCTGCCGCAGCGCCAGCAGGCAGTGGTCCCGGGCATGGCTGTGGTCGTAGAGCGTGTCGTCAAGGTCGAACAACGCCAGCCGGACACCGCGTGGGTTCATGCTTCGGGCGCCGGCCGGGCAACCGGGGTCGCGCCGGTCAGACGCGCGGCCCGGCCGGGGCCGGGCCGCGCCTGAATCGCCGCCGCTACCCGCCGCAGCAGCAGCAGGAATCACCCGGCTTCGCCTGCTCGCCCGGCTTGCGCACCGAGAGCGGTGTGTCGCCGCACTTGATGACGCATTCCTTCTGGCAGGTGCAGGGCTTGGTCACGGTCAGCTCCAGCCCGCAGTCCGGGCATTGGATGATGTCGCCGATTTCGAATTTGCTCACCAGCAACTCCTTTCGTGGATTCGCCCGCAGGGATTATAGCCGCCTCAGCCGACCGGGCAACCCGGTCAGAAGCTGAGCCTGGCCCCGGCGGTCAGCCACCGGCCGCGGGTCGGCCCCCAGAGCGGGACATCCTGGTCCAGCCAGTCGGTCTGGACGAGGTTGCCCAGGTTCCGTACCGCCACGAACAGCTCGTAACCCAGGCGCAGCGCGCCCTCCTCCCCATCGGCGGCCGGCGTCCCGCCCCACCGCTTCGCCAGCCGGGTATGCCAGAGCATGTGATTCGGTGAGGCCGGGCCCTCGACCAGGTGCTCGCCGTGCCGCCGCTGGGTCGGCATGCTCCCGACGAACTCGCCGCTGACGTTCAGGTCCAGCCCTAGCGGCTCGAGGCTGTAGCCCGCGGTCCAGTTCGCCGCGTGCCGCGACCGGTAGGGCAGCGCGATGCCTGCCGCGAGGTCGCGGGCGTCGAGCAGCGAGTACCCGGCCTGGAGCAGCAGCCGGGGCAGCGGCCGCCAGGCCGCGCCGAGGTTGACGCCCCGGCTCCTGACCGAGCCGCGATTGAACTGCTGGTACTGCCGGACCTGCCGGACGGTGTCGAGCCCGACCATCGAGTCCGAAACCATGTCGAGGATATTGCTCTGGAACAGCGCCGCCGAGAACGAGAAGTCGGCCTGCCGCAGTTCGGCGCCCAGGTTACCGCTGCGCGACCGCTCCGGTCTGAGTTCGGGGTTCTGGACGAACTCGGTCAGTTCCTGCCCGGCGCAGAAGTGCGCCAGCTTCGAGAACAGCGGCGGGGCCTTGAACCCGGTCCCGTACGAACCCCGCAGCCTCAGGTTGCCGGTCGGCGCGTACATCACCGCCGCGCCCGGCATGAACCGCGAGCCGAACCGCGAGAGGTGTTCGTACCGGCCGGTCCCGACGACCGTCACCGGCCCGATGCTCAGTTCGTCCTCCGCGACCAGCCCGGTCCGCCCGGCGCTCCTCGCCTCCGGGCTGGTGTTCTCCACCAGCCGCTCATCGCGCCGGGACAGGCTGACCGTCAGCCGCTGGTTGAACGGCAACTCCCCGTCATACTGGAGGTCGCCGTAACTGACCTCCTCGGTTGCCTCCAGCCACTGCTCCTGCGAGAACACCCGCTGCCGGTACCCGGAAAACGAGCCCCGGGCGGTCAGCAGCATCGCGTCCGCAAACCGCCAGCGCAGAACCGCCATCGGCCCCCAGCTCGTGATATTCGGGTTCTCGTACAGCCCTTCGCCGGTCCGGCCGGCGAGCCGCTCCATGCTCCCGCCCCGGCGCTCGTCGCTCCAGGAGTAGCCGGACGCGGTCAGGTCGAACCGGGGGTGCGGCCGGACCCGGAACCGGGTCGAAAGTCCGGACTGGCTCGACGCCGGGAAGTCGGACAGGCCGTCGCCGTTTACGTCCGAGGCGTCGGTCTGGCGCCGGCTGAGCATGGCGTTCGCATCGAACCCGGCGAGCTTCGCGTCCACCCCGACCTGGACCCGCTGCGTCCCGAACCCGCCGCCCTCGGCCTGGACCATCCCGCCGGTCCTGGTCACCGCCCGGGGCACCACGTTCACAACTCCGCCGAACGCGTCGCCACCGTAGGTCAGCCCACCCGCGCCGGTGGTGATCTCCACCCGCTCGACCCCGGTGACCGGGACGTGGGCCAGCCCGTAGGTGCCGAGGTCCGCCAGCCCGGGCATGCCGTCAAGCACCACGGTGGTGTACTTGCCGGACAGGCCCTGCAACTGGATTTCGCCCGCCCCGCTCACCGGGCAGCAGGCCGCGACGGTCACCCCGGGCTCGGCCCGGAGCGCCTCCTGGATGTTGTCGGCGCCCTTCGCCTCGATGTCCTGCCGGGTGACCACCTGGGTCGCGGCCGGCCGGTCGCCCAGGTTGCGGACCGGCGCTTCCGCCCGGGCATCAACCGGGCTGACCGCAATCGGCACCGGGTAGAGTCGGAAGTCCAGCGCGGCCGCGCCGGCGCCGATGCTCACCGGCGCGGTCTCCGGCACGAACCCCACCGCCGAAGCGGTCACCCGGTACTCCCCTTCGGGCACCGCCGGCACCAGGTACCGGCCGCCGCTGTCGGCCGCGGCCCCGAAC
This sequence comes from bacterium, assembly GCA_046484845.1. Lineage (GTDB taxonomy): Bacteria > Hydrothermota > Tepidihabitantia > Tepidihabitantales > Tepidihabitantaceae > DSBX01. The sequence continues at coordinate 16,838 of JAWOIB010000006.1, read as the reverse complement.
TCGGTCCCCTCCAGCACCACATTGGCCCACGATACCGGCTCCCCGGACCGGACATCCAGCACCCGGCCGCTCAGCCGGCCGGCCCGGGCAGTCGCGCCCGCGACCAGCAACACTGCCATCCCCGCAACCAGCCAATTCCTTTTCCTCGCGGTCTTCACCATATAACCTCCTGACACCAGTATCACTGACAACTCGACCTGGCCTGAGCCAGGCACTAGTACTTGTCGGCTGGGACTGGTCAGGAAAGAGGCGGACTGCGGGGAGAGCTCGGACCGCCGGTTTCGGCCGGGTCCGGCACCCGGCCTGGCCGCCCGTCGGGCGGGGCATGCTGAGCGCGGAGTCCAGGAACCGGGATGACTTGGACCGCGGTCGCCCGGCCCGGTTCCCGCGGCAGCAGACTCTCGCGCTCGACCGGCCGCGACGCCTCCTCACGCGGGCAGAAACATGTTTCCGCGGGAGCCGAGTCGCAGCCGGCGAGTGAAACCGTCGCCGCGGGGACGCCGGCCGCGTCAGCATGGCATGTCGGTTCGGGCTCCGCACCGACGTTGGCCTGGCAGCACCCGGCTTCCCGGTGGCAGTCGGCTGCCGGGACGAACTGGCAGTAGCCCGACGCCGACCCGGACAGCAGCCAGGCCAGGCATGCCAGCAGTCCGACGAAGCGGTCGAACCGGCGGGTTTGACTCATCACTAGATTCTAGCCCGGCCGCCAATGCCGGTCAAACCGCCGGCCGGGCCGGTTGACTACCGCGCCCGCGCCAATATGATGGGCCGCAATGAACCCCGACTTCCTGCTGTCCGCGCTGGCGCGGCTCCGGGCCTGCCCGGAGTTCGCCCGGCTGATACCGGAGGTGCGGTCGAACCTGGTCTGGGCCCCGCCCGGCGCGCAGCTCCCGGCCGACGTGCTCGCGGTCGAGGGCCGCATCACCGTCGTCGGCGGCCTGCCCCACCCGTCCGGCCCGCCGCTCGCCGGCGCGTCCGACCATATGGCCCGGCTCGTGCTCGAATTGAACCGGCGCGACCCGGCGGTGCGCGCCGGCATCAACTTCGCCTCCACCCCGGCGCTGGACCGCTGGCTCGACCGCTACGCCGCGCAGCTGGACTGGGTCCTCGGGGTGATTGACCGCGGCCGCGAGCCCGCGGCGCTGGAGCGCGAGGAACGGCCCTCGATCCCGTGGAAGGTCGAGGAGGCGGTCCGAGCCTGCGGCGGGCGCATCCCGAAACTGCTCCGCGAGACCGCCGCGGTCGGCAAGGAACCGCTCAGCTTCCTGGTCGGCCCGGACCCGGCCGCCGTCGTCGAAGAAGTCTGCGCGCTCGCCCGGGCCTGGGCCGCGGAGATGGGCAGCGCCTACCTCACCCGGTGGGCGCAGAAGGAGGAACCGCGATGAAGGAGAAACTGCCCGCCATCGGCAAGATTGACCAGCGCGTGTTCGACGAACTCATTTACCCCCGGCTTGGCGCGAAGAGCCGCAACGTCCTCGTCGGCCCGAACCACGGCGTTGACGTCGGTATCATCAAGGTCGGCAACCGGGCGCTGGCGCTGACCACCGACCCGGTATTCATCGTCCCGGAGTACGGCTGGGAGCGCGCCGCCTGGTTCGCGATTCACATCCTGCTCTCCGACGCCGTCACCAGCGGGCTGAAGCCCGCGTACCTCGCGATCGACCTGAACCTGCCGATGAGCATCAACGAGGCCCAGCTCGAGACGGTCTGGAAGGTCATCCACCGCGAATGCCGGCGCTACGGCGTCAACATCGTCACCGGCCACACCGCCCGCTACGACAACTGCCACTGGCCGATGGTCGGCGGCGCGACCGTCATCGCCGAGGGCGGGCTGGGCGAGTACGTCTCCCCGCGCTTCGCCCGGCCCGGCGACCGCATCATCGTCACCAAGGGCCCGGCGGTCGAGGCGGCGGGCATCTTCGCCACGATGTTCCCGAAGACCCTCGCCCGCGAGTTCGGCCCGGCCTTCGCCCGGAAGGCGGACGGGCTGTTCCGCCGGATGTCGGTGGTCGAGGACGCGCTCGCCGCGGTCAGCGTCGGGGTCCGGTCGCAGGGCATCACCGCCATGCACGACGCGACCGAGGGCGGGCTGTGGGGCGGGCTGTTTGAGATGGCGCAGGCAGGCGGGTTCGGGGTCCGGGTCGAGAAGGAGCGCATCCCGGTTCTCCCCTGCGTCCCGGAAATCTGCGCGCATTTCGGCATCGACCCGTACAAGTCCATCAGCGAGGGCACGCTCATCGCCACCTGCCGGCCGGCGAAGGCCGCGGCGGTGCTCGCCGCGCTGCGGCGCAAGCGCATCCCGGCCCGGGATGTCGGCGCGGTCACGAAGCGGGGCATGGTGCTGGTCGAGGACGGCGTCGAGCGGCCGCTGGTGCACCCGGTCGTGGACCCGTTCTGGCAGGCGTTCTACACCGCGCTCAAGGACCACGCCCGGCTGGAAGCCTGACCCGGCCGCGCACTGCCCGCGCCGGGACTACCGGCCGAGGACGACCAGCCGGTGACTGACCTCGCTCCCGTCTCCGGTCACGCGGCAGAAGTACACGCCCGGGCTCAACCGGCCGAGCTGGTTCGCGCCCGGCGCGAGTTCCATCACCTTCCGGCCGGCAGCGTCGAGCAGGACGGCCGCGGCTCCCGGGCCGGCATCCAGGTTCAGCACTCCCCGCACCACCGTCGGCACCCGGGCCGGCGCCGGCGTCGCCCCCGGGACTTCCTCCAGTCCGAGCGGCAGGGGAATCAGCGCGTACGCCCCGACCCAGGAACCTTCGGGAATCTCCATCGGGAGGTCCCAACAGCGGGAGATGTAGTTGCCTTGCCAGTCCTCGATTGAGAAATGCTCGATCGTGCCCTCGATGCCGTCGCGCAGGCCGTCGAAGCAGTTGAAGAACAGCGAGTCCGCGCCGGCGGCGACCAGCAGCGACTCCGCTTCGGTCAGGTCGAACACCAGGTCGTGGTCCGGGAACGGCACGTCGGCCCCGGCCCAGCGCCAGGCACGGAGGTCCCAGCGGAACAGCGGCATCGCCCGGGGCCCGACCACGAACCTCATCCCGACCTTCTCCCGCGAGCCATGCGCCACCCGCACCCGGCCGAGCAGCCTCGGCTGGTAATCGACTCGGTCGGTCGCATACGCGACCGAGCGCGCGCTGAGCCCGGTGTCCATCACCGCCACGTAGGACATCCAGAAGTAGCCCTCGTCGCCCCAGCCGGCGCCCCAGGAGTTCGCGACCCGGAACGCGCCCGGGCCGTCGTTGGTCGTCAGGGTATCGCAGTACCCGACAATCGTCACCGCGTGCCCGCCCCGGTTCGCGCCGTACCGGTCGGCCACGCAATAGGTGTTATTGAAGTTGCGGATGTTGTCGAAATTGGAGTACACCGCGATGCCGATCGTGCTGGTGAACCCGTTGGCCAGCCGCTGCCGGACCGCGTTGACCCCGGCGGTATCGGCCAGGCTGATGGTGTACCGGCCCGCCGCCCGGTAGGGCAGCGCCCGGACGAACGCCTCCTCCGACGGCCAGGTCGTGCAATCCCAGTATCGGTAGGGATTGTCAGCCAGGTTGCCGCAGCCCTGGTCAATCATCAGGTCCATCGCGTCCGAGAACGAGGAGCCGCGGTCCACCCCGCCGTTAATCTGGTTGTAGATGAACGCCGGGCTGAACTGGTTCGCCGGGTCGGTCACGTCCCAGCCGTGCTCCAGCCACTCGGTGTGGGTCTTGTGGTAATACCCGACCGCCCAGGCAGTGCAGGAACCCTGCGACCGCTGGTTACCGACCGGCGGCATCTCCGGGGTCAGGTCCACCTGGACCACGGTGTCGCAGGACGCTCTCCCGGGCAGGACGTCAACCTGCTGGACCTGCACCCAGCCCGGCGCGGTGGCCAGGTCCTCGTACACCCAGCCGAGGCCGTACCGGCTGTAGTCCTCGGCCAGCGTGGGCAGGGCGAGCAGGAACGCGCCGACAAGGGCGCCGCGGGCAAAGCTGTGATTCATCGTCACCTCCCGGGAATGTCAACTGCGGGCAGTAGGTCAGGCGGCATCAGGTCCAGTCTAGTGTCCTGCCCGGGGCGGTCAAGCCGGTCAGGCCAGCGCCGCGCCCAGCGCGGCCGCGTAGAGCGGCTCGCGGCAGACCGTGACCTCGACGTCGAACGCGGTCCCGAGCGCCCGCGCCATCCCGGCGTCGGCCGCCACCCCGCCGGTGAACACGACCTCGGGCCGGACCGGAACCCGGGCGGCCATGTTCGCCACCCTCCGGGCAAGCGCTTCGTGCAGGCCCGCGATGATGTCCTCGACCGGCGTGTCCGCCGCGACCAGCGAGAGAATCTCGCTCTCGGCCATCACCACGCAGAGGCTCGAAACCGCCACCGGCCGGCGCGAGGCCAGCCCGAGCGGCCCGAACTGGTTCAGCGGGACGTTGAGCCGGGACGCCAGCACCGACAGGAAATGGCCGGTGCCCGCCGCGCAGCGGTCGTTCATCACGAACTCGGCGACCCGGCCGCGGTCATCAATGCTCAGCACCTTCGAATCCTGGCCGCCGATATCAATCAGCGTCCGGCAGTCCGGGTGCCAGTGGCGCGCGCCGAGCGCCGCCGCCCGGATCTCGGTGACGGTGTCGTCCGCGCCTTCGACCGCGTGCCGAGCGTACCCGGTCGCGACCAATCGACACAGCGCCGCGCGGCCGATGCCCGCCTCGGCAAGACACGCTTCGAGCGCCGCCGCCGCGGTTGCGCGCGGCCGGTGCCCGGTTGGCCGGACGCCCCGGCCGACGATGCGGCCACGCGCCGAATCGCGGAGCACGACCTTGGTGTTGACCGAGCCGACGTCGATTCCGGCAGTAAGCATCGCCTATCTTTCTACCCGACCGAACGCCGGGTGCAAGCCGGAATCGCGGGCGGCCCGGATGAACGCCTCGACGTTCCCGGCCGGGGTTTCGAGCGGCACCTCGCAGCCGGTCGCGGCCACGAACCCGGCCGGGCAGGTCCTGCCCGTCGTCACCATCGCCGCCACGCCGCTCTCGATGTCCGCCGGGTGGCCGAGCCAGATGTCGGTCGTGCCGTAGTTGCCGACGATGCGACAGCGGTCGCCGACCGCCGCGATTGCCCGGCCGAGGTCCACCCGGTCCAGGCTCAGCAGGTCCGCCCCGGTCTCGGCCATCGCGCCGAGAATCGGCTCGGTCTCGCCGCAGATGTGGAGCACGATGTCGAGATCCCAGCGGTGGAGGTACTCGATGACCGCGCGGGTCGCGGGCAGCGCGAACTCGCGGTAATGCGCGGGCGAGATGACGCTGGCCGAGGCCAGCGGGTCGACCAGCACCGGCAGTCCCCCGGCCCGGATGACCGAGCGGCAGAGCGCGACCACCGAACGCGCCGCGCAGTCGAGCAGGCGCTGCACCGGCCCGGCTTCGGCGATGAGCCCGAGCAACAGCGTCTCGGTATCGACCAGTTGCTGGGCGGTCGTGAATGGCGCCGGGATGAACGCCAGCACCGGCAGCCGGTCCCCCCGCGCCTCCCAGGCGTAGCGGACCGCGTCGAGGTAGACCGGCAGGCGGCCGTCGGACTCGGGAACGACCACCCGGTCATCCGCCTCCGCCGGGTCGCGCCACAGCGGCCGGTCGAGGTAAGGCAGGTCGTCTTCCGGGAACTCGAACCGCGAGCCCAGCGCCTCCGCGACCACCCCCACCTCGGTGAAGACCGAGATGAAGTCGTGGCCGTAGCGCTCCTGGGCCGCGAGCTGGGCCCGGGCGAGCGCGACCCCGTCGGTGACGTACTCGCGGACCGTGATGCCCGCGACCCGGCAGGCGTGAACCGTGACCAGCGGGTAGACCGGGACCCGGTCCTGCGGCTCGTCAATGACCAGCAGGCCGAACCGCTCGCGGGGCGTCAGCAGGCCCGCACTCATACCCGGCGCTCCCGGACGACCTCGAGGAAGGCGTCTATCCGCGTCGCCAGCTGGCGGTTGATCTCGCGGGCCGGGGGCGGCACGTCAAAGTCCAGCACCGGCAGCCCGAGTTCCTCCCGGACGGAATCGGCGATGAGCCTGGTCTCCATCGCGCAGTGCGAGCCGCCCAGGATGCCGGAGATGATGAACCCTTCGGCCCGGTTGCGCCGGGCTTCACCGATCACCGCGGCGGCCCGGGCGCGTGAGCTGCCGATGAGCGAGGCGGCGAGGAACGACTCGGCGACCGCATCGAGCGGCGGCTTCGTCTCGTCGATTGGCTCCAACGCCTGGTTGATGACGTACTCACTGGCCACGACCCGGGCACCCCGGTCTTCGACGTGAACAAGAAACAGCGGGTCCGCAGGCGGCGATACCCAACCGACGCGCAGCGCCTCCGGCGGCCGCACCCGCTCGCCCCGGTCGCGCCGGGCCTCGCCGGTCGCCACGAGGTGTTCGAGAATATCCTCCCATTCTTCGAAGTCAGAGTAACCATGCAGGCAGCCGAACTCGACCAGCATCGTTTCCAGCGCGGGCAGGGCCGCGTCCGCGTAGGCAAGTTCCCGGACCCGGCGGGCGAGGGAACGGACCTTGTTGGCGCGGCGGATACTCGCCCGGAGTTCATCAACAGCGATGCGCCTGCCGGCGAGCTGCTCCAGCCGGGCGAGCGCGCGTTCGTACTCGTGGACCAGTAGTTCCCGGGCCGCGGGTTCGTAAGGCACGCCGCTGCTGGTGCGCGGGCAGTTCGCGCCGCAGTCCCGGCGCAGCGGCTCCTCGAGCCAGAGCACCGAACGGGCATGGCCGGCGGCAAGCTGTTCGACCCCGGCGAAGTCGTCGCAGGACGAACCCGAGGAGGCGATAACCAGGTCCGGGTCCGGAAAGTAAGCGTGCTTCGCGAACGCGCCGAGCGCGGCGCGGGAGAAGCAGGTCGCTTCCCCGATGCCCTCGCGGGCCGCGGCGTCGAGCAGGACCGTGCTCTCCATCGCGAACGGCGTCCACCAGGTGCAGTCCGGGTAGAACGCAACCAGCTCCGGGAAGGAATTGACCAGCACCGGCAGCGCGCCGAGGTCGCCCATCGTCGCGACCACCCTGCGGCCGAGTTGGCGGGCACGAAACAACCGTTCGCTCTCCGACTGGACGAACCCCCAGAGCCGAAGCGCGGCCAGCGAGTTGTCGAACCTGAGCCGGGCGAGGTGGCGCGCGCCGTAGACCGCGAAGGTCTGGGGCGGGAACAGGTAGGTTGACCAGGGCCGGAGCCCGCCGGACGCGAGTTGGTCGCGGCGGTAGTAACGGTAGCGCTCGATCAGCTCGCCGGGCACGGCCTCGAACAGCCCGGCCCATTCATCAAACCCGACCCGGGCCGCGGGCGGGTCCTGCCAGCCTGCCGGTGCGGGTCCGCACGCAGACAGGCCGGTCACAGCTCCTCCATGAATGCCTCGACCCGGGTGCGAAGCTGCTCGCGGTTCTCGGGAGAGTAAGTCCCGTCAATGTGCAGGAAGGGCCGTGCAAGCGCGGTCTTAAGCCGGGCCGACTCGAAGCTCCACGGGTCGCAGTAGAGCAGGGTCTTGAGTACGACCCCGTCAACCCGGGCCTCGGCCGCACGCCGCCGGGCAAGCTCGAAGAGCGCATCGTTGGGCCGGCGCCAGACCGCGGTCGGGGATGAATAGTAATGCCGGGCCAGCGCGTCGAGCGGGTCGCCCGTTTCCGGGCAGTCGGCCTCAAACCAGAGACTGGCGGTGTCGAGCAGGTCGGTGACGATGTCCGCCTTCTCCTCCAGCAACTCGACCAGCCAGCGGTCCTGCCAGGCGATGTCGCTGCCGCAGAGCATCAGCCGGGGACGGGGGTGCTTTCCGGTGCGCGACCTTAGATGATCGAGGCCCGCGGACAGCAGTTCGAGCATCGCCTCCGGCTCGAGCACGCCGGCCAGCGCCACCAGGTTGAGCATGTCGGACAGGCTGACCTCGGGCCGGTCGGACCTGCGGCCGGCGTCGAGCTCGCGCAGCCCGCGCCGGACCCGGTTCGCCGCCGCGATTTCCCGGCCCAGCCGTTCCGGGTCGAAGGTCGTGCCCGCAAAGGCGGCAAGCTCCGCTGCGAGCCGGGCCAGTTCCTGCCGGAACGCGGCCAGCCGGTGAGGCAGGACATCGGACCCGCGCGGCAGGTAGAGCTCGAACACCGGCAGGCGATGGTGGCGGTTCAGCGACTCGGGCAGGCGGCGCAGCAGGTCGCAGGCGTTGACCGACAGGAAGCCATCAACCTGCGCGTGGAGCGAGTCAGCCGGACTGGAAGGGTCGAGGTTGGCGATCGTGCTCAGGCAGACCGCGCAGGCGTCGGACCGAAGCCAGCGTTCGCCCCGGGTCTCCGCGGCCTGTCCCCCGGCAAGGAGCCGGACCGGTATCGCTCCGGCCGCCCGGACCAGTTCGTACGGCGCGTGACCGGACACGCAGGCGACAACCCGCCCGCCCCGGGCGCGCAGGTCGGCAAGCTCCCGCGCCCGGTCTTCCAGCCGGACGGACAGCGCGGCCCGACTCAGGATGCCCATCGCGTCAGGGTGAAGCCGTCGAGAAACCGGCCCTCGAAATCCGGGTGGCTGCTCAGCTCAACCTCACGGCAGCACCGGGCGACCCCGGCCAGCTCGCGCCGGAACGCGGGCTCCACCGCGGCCCGGACCGCGCCGCGCAGCGCGAGGTTGCCCGCGCGCGTCACCGGCGGCCCGGCCGGCAGCAGGCCGATCGCGACCGCATGCTCCGGGTTGATCGCCGACCCGAACCGGCCGGCGAGAAACACCCGCTCGATATCCGCGGCCCGCGCGCCGCGCTCTGCCAGCAGGATGCGAATACCGGTAACGACGGCGGACTTGGCAAGCTGGACCGCGCGCAGGTCGGCCTGCGACAGCCAGACCCCCGCCGCCAGCACGAGCCGTCGCCCCCGGGTGATGCGGCCGTCCGGCCTGAGCCGTCGGTTGGCGAGCGCGGCCGCGACCGCGGCGAGCACACCCGAACCGCAGACCGTCCGCGCCGGCCGGTTGCCGACGGTCCGGACCGAGAAGCCGCTGCCGACCGGCGCGACGTCGCGGACCGCGCCGGGCCGGGCCAGGCTGCCGCATTCGAGCGACGCGCCCTCGAACGCCGGGCCGGCCGCGGTCGAGCAGGCAAGGATGCCGTCCCGGTTGCCCAGCGCAATCTCGCCATTGGTGCCAGCATCAACCAGCAGGACAAGTCCGCGGCGGCGGTGCATCCCCGCGGCCGCAATCGCGGCGGTGCAGTCCGCCCCAACGAACCCGCCCAGCAGCGGCGGCACCAGCACCGGCAGGGACGGCCGGCCGACGGTCCTGCCGCTGATCTCCCGGCCCAGCGGCAGGCGCGAGCGGTATGGCCAGCGGCCCAGCCCGGCCGGGCTCGCGCCGAGCAGAAAATGCATCATCGCGGTGTTCCCGACCACCACGGCCCGACGCCGGGGATTGATGCCGGCAGCGGCGATGAACTCCCGGACCGGGGCGAGCAGGTCGAGCCGGCGGGTCTCCCGGCTTCGGGCGATGCGGGTCATCACGTCGGCGCCGATTGCCACCTGGGGGTTGAGTACGGTCCGCCGGCGCACGACCCGGCCGCGGTCAAGGTCAACCGCGGCCAGCGAAAGCGAGGTCGTACCAAGGTCAAGCGCCAGGGACCGACCGCCTGACCGCCGGGCCGGACCGGTCGGACGAGTCGGACGGCCGAAAGCCCGGGCCGGCTCGACCTCGACCGGCATATCCGGGATGAACCGGCAGGCCAGTACCCAGCGTGGCCCGGCCGGTTCGTGGATTCGGACCCGGCACTTGCCGCAGGTGCCGTTGCCGCCGCAGTCCGAGGGAATCCTGAAACCGGCATCACCCAGCAGTTTCCGCAGGTTCCGGCCGCGCTTCGGCCGGACCGTGACCGCGCCGGTCACGGTGTCGTTTCCCGGGCCGCGGCCACGACCGCGGCGACGTTCTCCGGCGGCGAGTCGGCGGAGACGTCGCAGGCGGTGGACAGGATGAGCCGCGGCCCGGCCGCGGCGAGACAGCCTGCGGCCGCGACCCGGACCGCGTCAGGATTGCCGCTTCGGACCAGCTCGGTCGGCACGCTGCCCATCAGCACAGCGCCGGGCCCGACCCTGGCCCGGGCGGCGGCAAGGTCCGGCTCCTCGATGCTCAGGATGTCGGCGCCGGTCGCGACGAGGTCGGGCAGCAGGTCCATGGTTCGGCCGCAGACATGCAGGCCGCAGGGAAAGCCGAGCGCGTGGACCGAGTCAACCAGCCGGCGCAGGTAGGGGGCGGCGAAGCGGCGGAAGATATCCGGGCCGATGAGCGAACCGGAAGCGACCGGGTCGCCGACGAACGGGATGCCGCCGGCCCGGCAGATCGCGGCCGCGAACCGGACCTGGTTGTCGAGCGCGAGGTCGAGGAAGCGCAAGGCCCGGTCCGGGTCGGTGATGACCGCACCGAGCAGGTCCTCGATGCCGGCGAGGAACGACGCCAGCGAGAACGGACCCTTGAGCGAGCCCAGTACCGGGATCGAATCGTCCAGCTCCTCCCGGAGCCGTCGCACCGCTTCGAGGATGACCGGCATCCGGCCGTCGCGTTCCGGGTCCGCGGCCCGGGCCGGGTCCGGCGCGCATACAAAGAACGCGTTGTCATCCTCGGGCAGTTCCACCATCGCGCCCATCGCCTCGGCCTCGACCACCGTGTCCGCGAACACGAGCACGAGGTCATAACGGTAGCGCGCCCGGGCCGCGGCCAGGACTTCGGCCAGCACCGCCGGGTCGCGGGCCGCGCGGCCGACCTTGACCCCGGCCAGCCGGGCCGCGTGGTCCGCCACGACCATGGGAAACGCCAGCGGCTCGCTCGGCACCCGGCCGGCAAGCAGGTCGGCCAGCCGCTCCGCGGGAGCGGTCGCCATCTCTCAGCCCGCCAGCCGCTCGATCAGCGTCACCGCGGTATGGGCGTCGGGCGCGAAGCCGTCGGCGCCGATGTTGCGGGCGAATTCCTCGGTCACCGGCGCGCCGCCGACGACCGCCCGGACTCCGGGCCGGAGCCCGGCCTTATCCAGCGCGGCGATGATGCAGCCCATCCGGGGCATCGTCGTCGTCATCAGCGAGGACATCCCGACGACCCGACAGCCGGCTTCCGCGGCGCGGACGAACTCCTCGTCGGCGACATTGCGGCCCAGGTCCAGGACCTCGAACCCGGCCGCCTCGACCATCACCTTGACGATATTCTTCCCGATATCGTGGATGTCGCCGCGCACGACCCCGAGTGCCACCCGGCCCCGGCTTTCGGCCGGACCGGACAACCCCGCCCGCAGGATGTCGAACCCGGCATACATCGCCTTCGAGGCGAGCAGGACCTCGGGCACGAAGTACTCGTGGGCCGCGAACTTCTCCCCGACGAGCTTCATCCCCCGGGCGAGCCCGTCGGTGATGGCGCGCTGGGGCGGCACCTTCAGCTCGAGCGCGCGGCGGGCGAGCGCGGTGACCCGGTCGGGCTTCAGCCCGGCGACCGCCTCCGCCAGCGCGGCGGCGACCGTTTCGGGCGTATCCGGCAGGCGGTCAGTCATAACAGCAATGATAACGGGCCGGGAGTGGGGTTTCCAGCCCGGCGGCCACCCGTCTTCTCCACTACTTCTGCGCGATGTAGAACCCGCGGCCGACCTTGTGCGCGTAGGCGGCCGCGCGCCAGTCGGTCACGAGCTTCTCGGCGAACGCGTAGATCTCCGGGCCGTTGCCCTTGATGATGGCATCCTTGGCGTCCTTGGTGACGGTGCGGACGTAATCGTCCCAGCACTTGGCATACGCCTCGGTCTCGTCCCTTGCATCGAGCACCTTGAACCCGACCTGCTTCAGTGCCTCCTGCCAACCCTCGAAGCTCTGCATGTTCGGGAAGGCCATCATCTCCATCAGTCCCTTGAGCTCGGCGTCGGCAATCTGCCCGGTGACAATCCAGTCGGTAAAACCGAGCTTCCCGCCCGGCTTAAGCACGCGAAATGCCTCGGCGATGAGCTTGTCCTTGTCGAGCACATGACACCATGCTTCCTGGCCCCAGATGATATCGAATGTCTCGGCCGGGAACGGCATGTCCATCGCGTTGCCCCGGACGAACAGGATGGACTTGTCCAAGCCTGCGGCCTTGGTGCGCTTGTTGGCTTCCTCGACGTAGACATCGGTGAAATCAAGCCCCGTAACGCGGACGCCGTAGTCCTTAACAATGTGGCGTGCCGGTGCGCCGAGTGCGCTGGCCACGTCGAGCACGTGCATCCCGGGCTTCAAGTCCAGGGCCTTCGCCAGCACGTCGGTCGTCGCCTTGCCGCCCGAGTGGATTTCCTCGGTCATGCACAACTCCCAGAGCGAGCCGGCCGGCCCGCTATAGAAGCCCTGTACGTCGCTTTCTTTGAAATCGGTCCGCTTCAGCATCGGTCCTCCTGTTGGTTGTTGGTTGGGTCAAACGGTCGTATCCCGCAGGGCAGGACGGTTGAGGTCAGTGGGTTGCGGGGCGCACCGCCCCGGCTCGCGGGGCGGCTCAAGTCTTGCACCTCGCGGTCCGGAGCGAACGGGAAAAGGACCGGCCGGTGCCGGTCAGCGGGCAGACGGGGCGACCGCCCCGCGCGCGAAGGCTCACCTATGCCCCCGGCGCGGCACGGTCAGACGGGAATCGTTGGGGAGGGTCAGGACCGGGCGACCGCCCGGTATGCGGCGGCTCAAGTCCGCCGCCTCGGTTGGCGCAGTCGATGGTCCATGGCAGAATATAGCATCCGCCTTGCGCGCCGTCAAGCAGCCCGCGTGCGAAACCGCTTGCAATTTCCCCGGAAAGTTGTATAAGAGTATGGGCCGCAGGGAGTCGAAGCAGCCGGTTCGCGGAACGGGCAGCAGCCTGGTCTTCCGCTGCGCCCCTGCCGCCGGCAGCGTGTGAGCGGTCGTCGGACTCGCCTGGACGGTCAGTTACCGGGGACTGCGACTGAAGGAGGAAGCATGAAGAGACTGCTGGTTCTGGTAATGGTCGCGGGCCTGGCGGCATCCGCCGCCGCATGGCCCGGCATCACCGGCGGCCGCGGGCTGTTCCGGGTCCAGGACGCCCGCTCCGAGGGCAACTGGAACGGCTCGCTGATGCTGCAGGGGCTCAACGGCTCCTACACCTACGACCAGGTTTTCGAACCCTGGCGCATCGGGATGCTCGAAGGCACCAGGTTCAACACCGCCGACCTGGTCGGCACGGTCAGCCTTTCGCCCAGCCGTTGGTTCGAGCTGTTCTGCTGGGGCGGGGCGGCGGTCGAGGCCTTCCGCTACGTCACCGACGTCGATTCGTTCAACCTCGGGTACCACAGCCTCGCGCCCGGCGCCAAGCTCTCGCTGCCGATACTGCCGGTGGTCAAGCTCGGCGCGCTCGGCACGTACAGCATGTACCCGAACTTCGGCGACACCCGCGGGGGCTGGTCGATCGATGAGTTCGGGAACGGCCGGTTCGGACTGCCGTTCGTCAACGGCCTGGCCTGGACCGGGCTGGCGACCTTCACCTTCTCCGACCTCTCGAAATGGGCGCCGGCACTGCACATCAACTACGGCCAGGCGTACGACAGCTACACCCGCGGCGAAACCGAGGTCAACACCACGTACACGACCATCGCCGGCGCGCTCGAGTTCGAGATCGACAAGCTCGACATCTTCGCCGAGTTTGCCTCCATCCAGTCCGGCGGCGCCGGCCCGCTCGACAACGCGGGCAAGGTGTACGTCACGCCCGGGCTGAAGATCGGCTACCTGAGACCGCTCATCATCGAGGGCGGCGTGTCCTTCGGCCTGACCGACAACGTGCCCGACCTCGAAATCATCGCCGGCCTCGGCCTGTCCGGCCGGCTGTTCACCCCGCGCAAGCCCACCACCGGCACCATCGCCGGCCGGGTGCTCGACGCGGCCACCGGGAACCCGCTCGCCGCGACGGTCTCCTTCCCGGGCGAAGAACAACCCGAACTGCTGAGCACCGAAGGCACCTTCCGGGCGCGCGACGTCCGGGCCGGCATGGTCACGGTCCGCGCCGTGGCCGCCGGCTACTCGCCGGCTGACGCGCAGGTCGAGGTCGTCGCCGGCAAGACCGCCCAGGTCGAGCTCGCGCTCCGGCCCGAGCCCACCGCCGGCAGCATCGCCGGTCTCATCACCGACGCCGCCACCGGCGACCCGGTCAAAGCCCGGGTCGAGTTCCCCGGCTCGCGGCTCGCCGGGGTTGACGCGACCGAAGACGGATTCAAACTGGCGAACGTGGCCGCGGGTGAGTACCGGGTCGAGGTCATCGCCGACGGCTACCTGACCGCCTCCACCTCGGTCACCGTCCGGCCCGAGCAGGAAACCCGGGCCGACTTCGAGCTGGTCCGCAAGGACGTCACCATCCCGCTCAAGGTCTTCTTCGACTTCGACCAGGCCACGCTCAAGCCCGAATCGAAGCCGGCGCTCGAGGGCGCGGCGAAGATCATGCGCGAGAACCCCGGCATCAGGGTTGAAATCCAGGGCCACACCGACAACGTCGGCGGCGCGGACTACAACCGCCGGCTCTCCCAGCGCCGGGCGCAGGCGGTGGTAGACTACCTGGTCGCCAGCCTCGGGGTCGACATCGCCCGGCTCCAGGCCCGGGGCTTCGGGCCCGACCGGCCGATTGCCTCCAACGAAACCGAGGAAGGACAGGCCCAGAACCGCCGGGCAGAGTTCATCGTCCTCGACTGACGCGAGTCCTGAACGCGAGAGGGCGGGCGCGCTGCGCCCGCCCTCGCCTTACCGGCGCGGCTGGAACGGAACCGCGACCGCGCTATACTGGCCTGTTGCCTGCGCTCATCCTCGCCCTGCTGACGGTATCCGCAACCGGCCATCTCGCCCCTGTCCCGCCCGAACGCTGGCCTCACTTCTTCGAAACCGGCGATCCCGACCGGCTCGAACAGGCGCTCGAACTGCAGGCCGACTGGTTCGCCCGCCAGCCCCCGGGCCGGAACTGGCCGCTTGGCGAAGACATAGTCACCGCGGCCCGGCTCCAGGCAACCTGCCTCGCCCTGCTCGACATCCTGCGCTCCCGGCTCAACCTCAACCTCGCGCTGCGCGAGCGATTCGACCTCTACGCCGCGGCCGACCCCCCCGGCCGCGCGGTCTTCACCGGCTACCACCACCCGGTGGTCGAGGCCCGGCTTGCGCCCGACCCGGTCTTCCGCTACCCGCTCTACCGCCCGCCCGCCAACCCGCGCCTGGACCGCCGGCAGATCGACGAGCAGGGCGCGCTCGACGGCCGGGACTACGAAATCGCCTGGCTCCGCGACCAGTTCGACCGCTACGACGTCCACATCGAAGGCTCCGCGGCCCTGCGCCTCGCGGACGGCTCCACCATCAACGCACACTACGCCGGCCGCAACGACTACCCTTACACCTCGCTCGGCGGCGAGCTCATCCGCGCCGGCCTGCTTGACCTGGACAGCCTGAGCGCGGACGCCATCCGCGCCATCCTCGCCCGCCTGCCCGAAGGCCCGCAACCCTGGTTCAACCGCAACCGCAGCTACGTCTACTTCCGGCTCAGCCCGGACCCGCCCACCGGCTCCACCGGCTCAAGGCTCCTGCCCGGCCGCTCGGTCGCGACCGACCAATCGGTCTTCCCGGCCGGGATACCCTGCTGGGCCGCGGTGCGCCTGCCCGCCTTCGACTCTGCCGGGATGCCGGACTCCAGCCGACCCTGGGCCGGGTTCGTCCTCAACCACGACGCCGGGGCCGCGATTCGCGGCCCGGAAAGGGTGGACATATTCTGGGGCGCCGGCGACACCGCGGCCGCCATCGCCGGCCGGCTCCACCGCCCGGGCCGGTTCTACGCGCTGGTGCTCAAAGAACCCTGACAACTGGCAGGGACCGGCCTGCAATGCGGGTCAGCCCGGCCTCACCATCTTCCGCGTGGCGGTGAGGACGCCGGCCGCGGGCGGACCAGGCAGGCCCCGGCTCACCCTCGACCCTCAGCCCGGTCAGGCCGGATGAGAGAGAAAGAATGCGGTTGCTGTCGCCGATGGACCTGAGTTGGTGGCTGGCCCTTATTAGTCCAGCGGGTGCAGTAGATGAACAGGCGTTATCGGCCTGAAGTCAATAATCGCTTATTGCGTCCCCGGAATCCCTCAGTAATCAATGGCTTCTGAGGATGTGTTCCTTGAGACCCTTTCTGGCGAGGAAACCGCAGATCCTGCCGTCTGCTCCAAAGTATACAACGCGTTGCTTCTTTGCTGTCAGATTCCTGTGCAAGACAAGGAATGTAGCGAGTATCTCCAAGTCCTCGGAGCAGGTGACACCAGTGCTCCTGTGTTCAAGCTCGAGCACTTCTGCCTCAACCTGTTCGTCGCAGGGATAGATGCGCACGTGCTTGACCTTCCGAAGGATGCGGAAGACTGGAATTGGAGGAGGTAGCGCGAAATGGCAGTGCTTGTTCTGCTGGTGGCGATAATGCTTCCTTAGGTCTTCAAACACAGCGACAGGAACTACTATACGGGCATTGCGGTTGAGGAGCAGTTGCTTACTTATCGAGTTCAGTTTTCGATTACCTGTTAGAAACCACACCAGCGTATGGGTATCCGCAATATAGAATGTCAGTTCTTGCATGCGAAACCTATATCGAACTCTATCATCTCCCTCTGAGGTAGCCGGCTGTACCCGCGCAATACCCCCCAGAAGTCAGCCAAGAACTCCCGATTCCTCAGCCACTCCCAGACGCGCTCTGACAGCTCTTTGGCCGTGCGGGCCTTCGGTGGCAAGACATCAGTCTTCGGTTTGTCGGCTTCCTCTACCCAAACCGTGGTTTGGAAGAACGGGTCATAGCTGATCAGCCACGACCCTTGGTCAGTGGTGCCGGTCTTGGCACGGAGTTCACCGAAGTGACACAGCCGAAACCCCGTGCCCCGACTGACAG